>NZ_JBEUPD010000157.1:0-1014 GCF_040492135.1 Actinomadura sp. NPDC000600 | reverse complement strand
AGAGGCTTCGACAAGCCGCTGTGATTCTGTGCCGCTGGTACGGCCGGTGTGCTGGCCCCCTCCCGAGGTAACGGGTGGGAGTCTGATCAGTGGATATCGATCGTCAGGGCGCAGGTCGGTGCAGCGTCGGGTTAGTCAAGTGCATCAGCCCGTTCGGCGAGCTCCAGCAGATCACGCGATGCGTTCGCGCCGGCGACCAGCACCAGCTCGCGGATGGCTGCCCGAGCAGCCTGGTGCGTCTGGATAGTTTCCGGCGCGACGGCCTCAGCGCGCAGCAGGCAGTCGAGGGCTTCGCCTCCGTGCCGCCTCTGCGCGTGAGCTCGCCCCAGGTCCATCAGCAACCGTCCCTGCCGTTCGGGCGACAGACCCTCAGCGTCGATGGCGAGGCCGATATCGAGGGCCTCACCTGCGTCGCCGAGGTCAACAGCAGTGCTGACGGCCTGGATCTCTACGTTGACCGGCCCGAACTCCAGGTTGAAGTCGTTCCGGTTCTCGCCAAGCTGCGCCGCGATAGCGCGGGCCTTGGCGATCTCCTCCTTGGCTTCGGCCCGAGCGCTGGCTCGCGCGTGAACGAGCGCGAGGGCCAGATGGAGCGAACCGAGGACGGACAGAGCCTGCGGCGACCTGCCCCCCTGCTCTTCCAAGGCGTCGATAGCGGTCCGAGCCGCGTGTTCGGCCTGGCCGAGGCTGCGCAACCGTACAAACGCCTGCGTCATCCGGAAAACGCCAGCGCAGACGTGCAGCGGGTCGCCGGACCGTTCGGCGGCGAAGATCGCACGATCGGCGGCAACCCATGCAGCGTCTGCTTCATCCTGCCGAACGAACGCCGCCGAAAGGGCCTGGTACGTCCGGGAGAGCAGCAGGAACAGCTCCGATCGAGTCTCGTCCGGCGCCATGCGGGCGGTCCGTTCAAGCTCAGGGAGCAGCTCTACAGCCAGGACGCTGACCTGCGCCATTCGTGCCGCGTGTGTCAGCTCCCAGAGGTCGTCAACGTCTTTGCGCAGCGCCTCGACG
>NZ_JBEUPD010000156.1:0-1017 GCF_040492135.1 Actinomadura sp. NPDC000600 | reverse complement strand
AATAAATTAATATAAATATTTTTTTATTAATTATAAACCTTTTAGTAAGTTGCTCCATGCTTGCTTTTCTCGTTCCGTCTTGTCGGTATCGACTCCGTGCTTGCTTTCATATTCAGATTCAATCTGTTGCATAGCTTTTTGTTTAGCAGTTTCAATTTCTTTGTCACGCTTTAACTTATTATCATTGTAATTTCTTTCGGCAACTTGTTTCATCAATCCATTAATCTCATCACGTTCGGCGTTCGCCTTATCTCTCATCTTGTCAAAGGCTTCTTTGCTCCGCTGTCTGCTCGTCTCCTCTAGTTCTTTGCGTTCAATCTCTGCGCCTTTTCGGATGTCCTCAACCCAATTGCCTGTATGTTGTTGGCTGTTGTCTTTGATTGTTTCTGTCATGGTGTCCCCCCCTTTTATTATGCGTTCATATCATCAAGAAATGTGTTGCCAAGATATTTAAAGTTATAAACATTTCGGACTGAGTTGTTTCGTTTATACTCTACCGCTCGCGTTATTCTGGTACCGTTTGACGCTACTAAACAATCGGCGTCTTTGTAAACATCATACTGCGCAATACGTAACAACTCATCAGCTTTATGGTAGACCGCATTAGATTCATCAGCCAATGACTTGAGTTCTGCCATTAGCTTAGCGCCCTTAATATTCAACTCATCTTGTAACTTATCGGCAGCCTTTTCAATATCTGAGACCAATTGATTATAATCATCTTTGGTCACTAATGGAGTGCTTTCCAATTTGTCTAACTGTTTTTGATACAATTCAATAGCGTGTTGTGATGTCCATATATCCCCCTTTGCTTTATCATAAGCTACTAAGTCAGCGATCTCCTCGGCTTTGATTAATTCATCATTAGCGATTTTTAAGGCTCTTTCCGCTTTTTCTTTATTATTTTTAAACTTCTCAATTTCCAATAAATTACCGTCCTATTGATAGATAAGTTCTCAAACAATTACAACAAAACTAATAATATAGGAATATCAAAAATATATAATAAAGTCAAAA
>NZ_JBEUPD010000155.1:0-1027 GCF_040492135.1 Actinomadura sp. NPDC000600 | reverse complement strand
GCGGCGCCGAGCCCCTGCACGGCGCGGGCCGCGATCAGCTGCGCCGGGTCCTGGGAGATCCCGCACGCCAGGCTGGACAGCGTGAACAGCGCGACTCCGGCTTCTTCGAGAGCGAGGAACTGCTCCAGTTCCGCTGGCAGTTGGCGCTCGGCGGCGATCCCCTCACCGAGGCCGAGATGGACACCCTGGCAGAAGCCCACCGTCCCGTCGTCCGGCTGCGCGACCAGTGGGTGCTCGTCGACCCGGCCCTCGTCCGCAAGGCCCGCAAGCGCGAGCTGGGCCTGCTCGACCCGGTCGACGCGCTCTCCGCCGCCCTCACCGGCAGCACGGAGGTCGACGGGGAGACGGTCGAGGCGGTCCCGGCGGGCGCGCTCGCGGTGCTGCGCGACCGGCTGACGGCGGGAGTGCGGCCCGCCGAGCCCCCCGAGGGGCTGCAAGCCCGCCTGCGGGACTACCAGCTGCGAGGCCTGGCCTGGCTGGACCTGATGACCTCCCTCGGCCTCGGCGGCTGCCTCGCCGACGACATGGGGCTGGGCAAGACCGTCACCCTCATCGCCCTGCACCTGCACCGGCAGGGCGACCCCGCCACCGCCGGCCCGACCCTGGTGCTGTGTCCCGCGTCGCTGCTCGGCAACTGGGAGCGGGAGATCCGGCGCTTCGCCCCCGACACCCCCGTACGCCGCTTCCACGGCCCCGACCGCCACCTCGACGACCTCGAGGGCGGGTTCGTCCTCACCACCTGGGCAACCCTGCGCCGCGACGCGACCCGGCTGGCCGCCCGGCGGTGGCCGCTGCTCGTCGCGGACGAGGCACAGCACGTGAAGAACCCCTACTCGGCCACGGCCCGGGCGCTGCGCACGATCGGCGCACACGCGCGCGTGGCGCTCACCGGCACTCCGGTGGAGAACAACCTCTCCGAACTGTGGGCGATCCTCGACTGGACGACACCCGGCCTGCTCGGCACGCTCGGCAGCTTCCGCACGCGGTACGCGCAGGCAGTCGAGGGCGGCCGGGACCCCGCGGCGGC
>NZ_JBEUPD010000154.1:0-1031 GCF_040492135.1 Actinomadura sp. NPDC000600 | reverse complement strand
ACGCGCTGCCGCATGTGACCTTGCAGATCATGCCGTTCCGAAGCGGTCCGCATCCCGCGATGCGGGCCGGAGCGTTCCACGTCTTCCGGTTCAGGGCACGTGAGTTGCCGGACATCGTCTATCTGAGCGGCCTGGTGGGCGCTGTCTATCTGGACAAGAGCGACGATGTCGTGGTGTATCGCGAGGCCCTGGACCGGCTGGGCGCCCAGTCGGCGCCCGCCAGGAAGACCGAGGCTCTCCTCGGCGCGATACGCAAGGAGCTGTGAGTGCACCACCACATACGCGACGGCCACATACGCAACGGCATGCCGGCCCGGGATCTCGGCGCGCGCGGCTGGTCCAAACCGTGGAGCGACGACGCGGGAGGCGCCTGCCTGGAGGCGAAGAAGCTCGCCGACGGCCGGGTGGCGCTGCGTCAGTCCACCGACCCGGACAGCCCGGCCCTGGTCCTCACCCCCGCCGAGGTGGCTGGCTTCCTCGCGGGTGTGAAGAAGGGCGAAGCCGACTTCCTCCTTTGATTTCTCTTAACTTCTCTGGTGACTTCTCTGGTTCTCCTGCCTGGTCCCCTGTTTTTCCATGAACGTTCTTACGGAACCTACGACTTGAATGGGAGGGGCGGCGTTGCCCGACAACGGATGGCCGGCCGACCGTATCGACACCGAGAGTGCGCACTCCGCGCGCATCTACGACTACATCATCGGCGGAAAAGACTACTACCCGGCCGACAAGGAGGCGGGTGACGCCATGTCCCGGGAGTGGCCCGCACTCCCGGTCCACATGCGGGCCAACCGCGACTGGATGAACCGCGCGGTGGCCCATCTGGCGAAGGAGGCCGGGATACGCCAGTTCCTGGACATCGGAACCGGCATCCCCACCTCGCCCAACCTCCACGAGATCGCCCAGTCGGTGGCCCCCGAGTCCCGGGTCGTGTACGTGGACAACGACCCGATCGTCCTCACCCTCTCCCAGGGCCTGCTGGCCAGCACCCCCGAGGGCAGGACCGCGTACGTCGAGGCGGACATGCTCGACCC
>NZ_JBEUPD010000153.1:0-1034 GCF_040492135.1 Actinomadura sp. NPDC000600 | reverse complement strand
AGTTCACCACGGATCCCGAGGTGTACGGGGAGATCACCCGGCGGGCGACGGGCGCGTTCCCGGTGCCGGGTACCGGCGGAAGCCACTTCGCCTGAGGCGAGTCCTCCGGATCGGCCCGGATTCTGCCGGGCCGGCCTGCCGGGTCGCACGGCGTGCCATGCCGTGGCGCCCACCTGTTCGTCCGGTTCCGTTCCGCGGAACCGCCTGCCCATGGCGGCAACCCCGCTCTCATCACCTCCGCAAGGCCATCAACCGTGTTCGACGTCGCCGTCTTCGGCTCACTCTTCCTCACCCTCTTCGTGATCATGGATCCCCCCGGGATCACCCCGATCTTCCTCGCGCTCACCGCCGGCCGGCCCGCCAAGGTGCAGAAGCGGATGGCGTTCCAGGCCGTCTGCGTGGCCGGTGGAGTCATCACCGTCTTCGGGTTGCTCGGGCACCAGATCCTCGACTACCTGCATGTCTCCGTGCCCGCGCTGATGATCGCCGGCGGACTGCTGCTCCTGCTCATCGCCCTCGACCTGCTGACCGGCAAGACGGACGAGCCCAAGCAGACCAAGGACGTCAACGTCGCCCTCGTACCGCTGGGCATGCCGCTGCTCGCCGGCCCCGGCGCGATCGTCTCCGTGATCCTGGCCGTCCAGAAGGCCGGCAGTGTGGCGACCCAGGTGTCCGTGTGGGCCGCGATCCTCGCGATCCATGTCGTGCTGTGGGTGGTGATGCGGTACTCGCTGCTGATCATCCGTGTCATCAAGGACGGCGGCGTCGTGCTGGTGACGCGGCTCGCGGGCATGATGCTCTCCGCGATCGCCGTGCAGCAGATCATCAACGGGGTCACCCAGGTGATTCGGGGGAGCTGACGGGCCGCACCGGCCCCGGGGCACGCAGAGCCCCGTACGACATCGGGTGATGTCGTACGGGGCTCTGAAGTCTGTGAGACGTCCGTTTCGCGACGGGCGCCCGTGAGACGTCCGCGTTACGAAGCGGACGATTCGGTCGGGCGGATCCACAGTCGCTGCCCGATGGCGGCGGCC
>NZ_JBEUPD010000152.1:0-1038 GCF_040492135.1 Actinomadura sp. NPDC000600 | reverse complement strand
ACAGCAACCGCTCTTAACGATGCTTTTCTATCTTCTGGCGCAAGTGCTGCAGATGCAAGCCGAGGAGTTCAGCAATATAGTCAAATGTTATCTAGTGGTAAAGTTGATTTAATGTCATGGCGAACACTTCAAGAAACTATGCCTTATGCCTTAACACAGGTTGCTAAATCATTTGGTCTCACGGGTAAAAGTGCTGAACGTGATTTGTACGCCAAGCTTCAGTCTGGTGACATTACCATGGAACAATTGAATAAGCGATTTGTAGAGTTAGATGGTGGGGCGAATGGATTTGCGAAAACTGCAAGAACGGCAACTGGCGGTATTGGTACATCTTTTACTAATATGAAAAACGCTGTGGTAAACGGAATAACTGGAGTACTGCAAACGATTGATACCGCCTTACAAAATAATGGATTTAAAAATGGTATTGCGACAGTTTTCGATGGCATGAAGCAATCTATAATTGATACTTTTAAAAATATTAATTCTGTTTTATCTAAAGTACTCCCACCTATTATAACTGCTTTTGTTCAACTAGGAAATATTTTAAAGCCTTTCACTCCTTTACTAAAAGGATTAGGTGGAGGTTTTACAACTTTAATAGCTATCGTTGGCGGAATGCTTATTTTTCAAAAAGTTGCTGGCGCTGTAAAAGCTCTGTTTGCTGCATTAACCGCAAATCCTTATGTTTTAGCAATAGCTGGAATTGTTGCCTTGGTTTTAGCAATCAAAAATCTTTGGGACACTAATAAAGGTTTTAGAGATGCAGTCATTCAAATTTGGCAGTCTATTTCTGACTTTTTACAACCAGTTATTGAATTTATTTCTGGTATCATAACGAATACATTTACTCAAGTTTCTCAATGGTTTAATGAAAACCAGCAAGGAATACAGAACTTAATTCAAACAGTATGGGGAGTCATCCAAGGTGTATTTGAAGTCGCAATGATCGCAATTCAAGCAGTTGTTTCTTTAGTATTAGGACAAATGCAAGCTGGTTGGGAAATTTGGAGCAATGTTATTTCAGGGATTGTACAG
>NZ_JBEUPD010000151.1:0-1043 GCF_040492135.1 Actinomadura sp. NPDC000600 | reverse complement strand
TAGGCCGTGTTTAGAAAGTGGTGTTGGCAAGGGCTCGTAGCCAGATGTTGATGGCAGCGAGCTGGATGGTGGCTTCGTAGCGGACGGCGAGCTTGTCATAGCGGGTGGCCACCGCCCGGTGTTGCTTGAGCAGGTTGATGCCGCATTCCACACTGTGGCGCTGCCTGTAGGCGTCGGGGTCGAACGCAGGCGGTCGTCCTCCGGCCGAGCCCTTGGCCTTGCGGTGGGCCCGCTGGTCGTCCTTGACCGGGATGGTCGCCCGGATGCCCCGACACCGCAGGTAGGCGCGGTTGCCACGGGATGAATAGGCCTTATCGCCCAGCACCCGGTCCGGCCGCCTGCGGGGACGTCCCGGCCCGACCCTGTCCACCCGCACCCGGTCCAGCACCACGCTGAACTGCGGGCTGTCGCCGCGCTGCCCACCGGTCAGCACCACCACCATCGGCTTGCGGCCCTGCTCACAAGCCAGATGGATCTTGGTGGTCAACCCACCACGGGAGCGGCCCAGCCCATGATCAGGCGGCTCGGCACCACCGATCCCGCCCGGTGGCTCGACCTGAGCACGGCCGTCACGGCGGGCACCCGCCGCGTGCTGGTGCGCCCGGCAGATGGTGGAGTCCACCGACACCCACCACCCGATCAGCCCCGCGGCGTCGGCGAAGGCCATCAGCTTCGCCCAGATCAACGCCCACACCCCGGCCCGCTGCCAGCACCGAAACAGCCCGTAGACCGACTGCCAGTGCCCGTACCGCTCGGGCACATCCCGCCACGGCGCACCAGCCCGCACCCGCCACCGCACACCATCCACCAACTGCCTGCGCGTCCATTTGCGAGGCCGGCCCGGCCGCTTGGGCCGGGGAAGCAGCGGCTCCAGCACCCGCCACTGCCGGTCCGTCAGATCCTTACGCGCTCCAATCGATACCCTGGCCACCGAGGTCTCCGTGCAGATGGTCTTCTTGGTCGTTGATCCATCTACCGGAGACCTCACTCATCTCCAGACACGACATGCCGACCTGGGACAAGACTTCCTAAACACGGCCTAG
>NZ_JBEUPD010000150.1:0-1044 GCF_040492135.1 Actinomadura sp. NPDC000600 | reverse complement strand
CTGCCTACAGGCATGTACGACGACTTCAAGGCCAGTTGTACTGAACGCGGCCTCTCTTACATCCAGGGGCTTGCGCAGAGCATCCGGTCCTGGCTGGACGACAACCCTTCCCCCAAGCAGGCTGGTCTGCCCGCCCCGCCGCGTCGGATCATCGTCTGCAACCAGAAGGGCGGCGTCGGCAAGACCACCATCTCTGCGGGAATCGCCGAAGCTCACGCCGAGCCTCAGGGGATCGGCGTCAAGTGCCTGCAGAACTTCGTGCAGACTCTGACCGACACCGAGCTTGAGCGGCTCAACCGCACCCGTGAGCAGCTCCTCGCCCTGATCGCCGACTACACCGCGGGTGGGCAGAGGGTTCTCCTCGTCGACTACGACCCGCAGCTCCACCTCAGCAACCAGCTGGGTATCCCGCCCATCGCCGTGGGTGAAGACAGCCTGGTCACCCACATGTCCGGTGACGCTCAGGGCGACATCAAGGACCTGCTCGTAGCAATCGACGATCCGCGTTTCGGGGGCCGGCTATACGTCCTGCCGGGCACGCGCGAGGCATTCCTGCTGGACTCCAAGCTGGCACTCACGGCCGCCCAGTCCCGCGGTTTCCAGAAGGAGATGGCGCTTGAGCGGGCGCTGCACTCACTTGAGGCCGACTTCGACGTCATCGTCGTCGACTCCCCGCCAAGCCTGGGACTGAGCATGGACGCCGGCCTCTACTACGGGCGCAGGCGTCCGAACGAGAAGCCTGGTCGGTCTGGAGTGCTCGTCCCCGTGCAGTCCGAGGACAGTTCAGCCGACGCCTACGAGATGCTCATCGAGCAGATCGAAGACCTCGAGACGGACCTACATCTCGAGATCGACCGGCTGGGCATCGTGGTGAACCAGTTCGATAGTCGCCGCGGCTACATCGCCACGTCCTCTTTGGAGGAGTGGCACAACATGGAGAACGACAGGGTCATCGCTGTGATCGACGACCTCAAGGAGCAGCGCGAGTCCGTGCGGCTCAAGCGGCCTCTGCTGGCGTACGTCCCGGAGAGCAAGCAGGCGAAC
>NZ_JBEUPD010000149.1:0-1063 GCF_040492135.1 Actinomadura sp. NPDC000600 | reverse complement strand
GTCTTCTAACACTTTTTTCAGACATAGTAAAGTTGAATTTTTTTCCTAAATTTTGAACAAATGGAACAAAGAAAAACAGAAATGGCGATAGGTAACGTCCTTGTAGATTAGTACTCGCAAGACTAGCAGAATCTATAAAAAAACCTGCAAAAATACCAAACCAATTGACTAAATAAGTTAAACTGAAAATAATGACCGTTCCCGTTGCCCAAGTTGCTTTAAGTTCTCCCATCATCACAATAAATAAAATTAGTATAAAAAGAATATTTACAAAAATAGATAGTGTAGTTGGCACAACTTGCCAAAGTTGTTTTGCATTATTTCCCATTAACTCCACATTCATATAATTTTCAATAAATTTTTTTATTATTGTAAAAATAGACATTTTTTTATTAAGGAATAAGTATGCTACTGATATTATACCAATAATAAGCATAGAAAGAAAAGTTTTTCCTAAACTACTTAATTTTCTTACTTTATCAATAACAGGACGATAAAGCATTGGAAGTCCTAATAATGCAAAAAAAGCAAAAATATAGTTACTTTTTATAAAATAGAATGAGCAAATAAGAAAAATAGTATAGATTGCTTTTTTTAATCACACATCACGTATTTTTTCAATTCGTACGAGATCACTTAAGTTCACAACAAAAGCAGAAAAAACAAGAAAACTAACAACATCATAACTTGGACTAAATATTTTTTGTATACCACCAACCATAAAAATCAATATCATTGACCACTTAGCATGCTCATTTTTTTTAATTAAAAAATAAAATATAAGCGAAAAACAAATTAAATTGGCAATGCGTCCACCATAGTCCATAATTCCTAAACTGGGGTAAATTAGTCTTGCAATCAAAACACCAATTGCTCCCGGTAAATGCATGAAGTCCAAACTTCCGAAACTGTTCCACCTCTATTATAAATCGAAAATTTGACACCATCATCTTGCAAATTTATTTTTTCAGTAATCAATTTCTTATAAAAGGTAGGGCTAACTTTGCTTTGCGTTCCAATTCCATTAGCTTTGAATTCTTTAGCTCTCACTTGGAGATTAGAC
>NZ_JBEUPD010000148.1:0-1071 GCF_040492135.1 Actinomadura sp. NPDC000600 | reverse complement strand
CGTAAGATGACGAATGAATGGCTGAAATTCCAAAAGGAGCTGTTCAAATATGAAAGTAAGACCGGAGAAATCAGGCAGGTTGATTTGTTGAAAGAATTCCACATGTCATCAGATACGCTTAAAAAGTGGAGAGAAAACGGATTACCTTCGATAAATCGAGGTGGTTCAGTCTTCTATCTATTGGAAGATTTACATGATTTTTATTACTAAAATGTCGGGCAAGACATGATTAAAGAGAAAATGACTACCTCCACATACCAAGTTAATTTATTAAATGCGGTGCTCCGCTAGAAAAGAGAAAAAAATTTGCCAGATATTAGTGTAGAAATAAAAGCAGAAGGTTTGGACGAACTAAAAAAACTGCTCAACGAAGCTTTAGACCAAGTTGAACAGTTAAAAAATACATTAACTAGGATAAATAAAATTAAAATCCGAGTTGATTCATAATATACTCGGAACTAGCAGTTTCAAGCATTTCTTCCCACGAATTGAATTGTGAGTTTTTCCTTACAAAAACGTCTAATTCATCATTGGGAATAGCTTCAAATGACTTGGGTGTTGTCCAATCAAAACGACTGGCATCGGCAAAGTCTTCAAGAGATGAGAACCCGGTATGATTTTTCAGGAAAGATTCAGTAAAAATATCGCTAAATATAACATCATGTTCTCCATCTAAATCTCTAGCTTTATCAAGCATATTTTCCAAGTCATCAATTAATTCATCTAATCCAGTTTCACTCATTTAAAATGCCTCCTTTCCATAAAACTAAGCAAATACCGCAAATATCTGCTCACAGTAATTATAGCACTCGGAGGATTAAAACACATACATAGAAAGGACATTAAAAATGTTTGGATTTAAAACAGAAGAAGAAAAATTTAAACTTGCGGATTATGATCGCATGAAAAGAGAGTTGGAATCAACTCAACAAAGTCTTGCTAATTGCGAAAAAAGCCGTCAAGATTGGATTGATTTCTCTAATAAATTGCAAGAAGAAAATAAAGAACTGTTTGCAGAAAACATGCAACATCATAAAAATGATATTGCCCGTCAGAAAATGGCAAACAATA
>NZ_JBEUPD010000147.1:0-1072 GCF_040492135.1 Actinomadura sp. NPDC000600 | reverse complement strand
TTTGGCACCTCGATGTCGGCTCGTCGCATCCTGGGGCTGGAGTCGGTCCCAAGGGTTGGGCTGTTCGCCCATTAAAGCGGTACGCGAGCTGGGTTTAGAACGTCGTGAGACAGTTCGGTCCCTATCCGCTGCGCGCGCAGGAATATTGAGAAGGGCTGTCCCTAGTACGAGAGGACCGGGACGGACGAACCTCTGGTGTGCCAGTTGTCCTGCCAAGGGCATGGCTGGTTGGCTACGTTCGGGAGGGATAACCGCTGAAAGCATCTAAGCGGGAAGCCTGCTTCGAGATGAGTATTCCCACCTCCTTGAGAGGGTAAGGCTCCCAGTAGACGACTGGGTTGATAGGCCAGATCTGGAAGGCGGGTAACCGCTGGAGGTGACTGGTACTAATAGGCCGAGGGCTTGTCCTCAGTTGCTCGCGTCCACTGTGTTGGTTCTGAAACCACGAACAACCCCATTCCATGGTCACGGGATGGTGCGGTTGACAGTTTCATAGTGTTTCGGTGGTCATAGCGTGAGGGAAACGCCCGGTTACATTCCGAACCCGGAAGCTAAGCCTTACAGCGCCGATGGTACTGCAGGGGGGACCCTGTGGGAGAGTAGGACGCCGCCGAACAAATTTTATAGAAAACCCCCGCCCGGGATTCCCGGTGCGGGGGTTTTCTGTTTTCCCGGGTCGTTTAGGGTCGAGCCATGCGCTATGACCTCGTCATCTTCGACAACGACGGCGTCCTCGTCGACTGTGAGCCCCTCTCCAACACGCTCCTCGCCGCCTATCTCACCGAGCTCGGCCATCCGACCTCGTACGAGGAGTCCCTCCGCGACTACATGGGCGCCGCCATGCATCGCGTACACGACCTCGTCCAGGAACGGACCGGGCAGCGGCTGCCCGACGACTTCGACGAGGTCTTCCACGGCCGGGTGTTCGCCGCGTTCGAGCGAGAGCTGGAACCCGTCGCCGGCGCCGTGGACATACTCGAGAAGCTCACCGCCGACGGGGTGCCGTACTGCGTCGCCTCGTCCGGGAGCCATGAGCGGATCCGGGTCGGGCACCGCAAGACCGGGCTCGACC
>NZ_JBEUPD010000146.1:0-1076 GCF_040492135.1 Actinomadura sp. NPDC000600 | reverse complement strand
GCCGTCGTGTACCACCGCGACGCCGACGACGCGCTCCGAGCCGACGGCGTAGTGGTCCTGGCCCCTACCGCCACCGGCGTCTCCCGCGTGGTATCGGTGAGGTCCTTCCAGACGCCGGACACGCCCCGGACCTGCGCCTGACCGCCCAGGTTGCCCTCCGTGCCGACCTCGCGGGCCACCCGGGTGACCTCGTCGGCGAAGGCGGAGAGCTGGTCGACCATCGTGTTGATGGTGTTCTTCAGCTCCAGGATCTCGCCGCGCGCGTCCACGTCGATCTTCTGCGACAGGTCACCCCGCGCCACCGCCGTCGTGACCTGGGCGATCTGCCGCACCTGCGAGGTCAGGTTCCCCGCCATGAAATTGACGGAGTCGGTGAGTTCCTTCCACGTACCGGACACGCCGTCCACCCGGGCCTGACCGCCGAGGCGGCCCTCCGTACCCACGTCCCGGGCCATCCGCGTCACCTGGTCGGCGAAGGACGACAGCTGGTCGACCATCGTGTTGACGGTGTTCTTCAGCTGGAGCATCTCGCCGGAGACGTCGACCGTGACCTTCTGCGAGAGGTCACCGTTGGCGACAGCCGTCGTCACCTGGGCGATGTTCCGCACCTGGCCCGTCAGGTTCCGGAACGCCGTGTTGACGGAGTCCGTCAGGTCCTTCCACGTACCGGCCGCCCCCGGCACCTGCGCCTGACCGCCCAGCTCCCCCTCGACGCCGACCTCGCGCGCCACGCGCGTGACCTCGGCGCCGAACGACGACAGCTGGTCGACCATCGTGTTGACGGTGTTCTTCAGCTCCAGCATCTCGCCGGCCACGTCGACCGTGACCTTCTGCGACAGGTCGCCGTTGGCCACCGCCGTCGTCACGGCGGCGATGTCCCGCACCTGAGTGGTCAGGTTCCGGAAGACCGTGTTCACCGAATCGGTGAGGTCCTTCCACGTACCCGCCGCACCCGGCACGTTCGCCTGCCCGCCGAGCCGCCCCTCCCCGCCGACCTCGTTGGCCACGCGGGTGACCTCGTCCGCGAATGTGCGCAGCGTCTCAGTCATCTGGTTGATCGTCTCGGCGAGCTGCGC
>NZ_JBEUPD010000145.1:0-1081 GCF_040492135.1 Actinomadura sp. NPDC000600 | reverse complement strand
CCGAAGTCGAAGACCGCCACCTTGATGATCTCGTCCTCGACGGCGGTCACGTCCGGGACGGTACGGAGCAGGGCGTAGTACTTGCGCGCCTCGGCGAGGAACGCCGCATCGGTCCGCTCGACGTACGCCGACTTCTTCCCGCAGACCACGGCACCCACGTCCGCGCCGTCCGCCACGAGCTGCCGCGTCGCCCCCACGACCCGGGCGGCGACGGCGCTGTCCAGCGGATCGGAACTGAGCTCCACGCCGTCGCGCACGACGTACGTGCCGTTCTCCGCGATGAACACCATGCCCTGACCCGCGTCCGCGAACTGCCGTGCCAGCGTGGCGTACTGGCGGCCGCTCGCGGGGCTGAACAGCACGCCACGGCTGCGCAGTTCGGCCAGTACGGACCACAGGGCGGCGGGGAGCCGGCCGGCGCCGTCCAGCAGCGTGCCGTCCATGTCGGTGACTATGAGCCTGATGTCGGGCGCGCCCGGGTGGGGGTGCGGTGCGGCGGGGGCGGAGGGAGAAGTGGACATGTTCCGTTCCTGTGCGGGGCCTGCGGGAGCGCTGGGTGCGGTCGGCTGTTCGTAGGCGTCGACGTAGTGCACCTGGCGGCGGCCCCCACGGCGGGACCGTACGAGGCCGGCGGGCTTCCCCGCGTCTGAGCGGCTCAGTCTAGTGAGCTGGTTTTGAGTTCTGCCGTCGCCACTTGAGTCGTGTTCCGTTTCGGATCGGGGCTTGGTCGGTGACGGGGCTGGTGGTTTGCGGTCTGCTGTGGGGATGGGCGACAGCAGGCTTGCGCCGCTGGTGTTATCCGATGCCGAGCGGCGGATGTTGCAGGGATGGGCCCGGCGCCGGACGACTGCTCAGGGCCTGGCGTTACGGGCACGGATTGTGCTGGCCTGCGCGGACGGCGGCAGTAACACCGCGGTGGCCGCGCGGATGGGCGTCAACCGGGGCACGGTGACCAAGTGGCGGGCGAGATTCCTGCGCGACCGGTTGGACGGGCTGGTCGAGCACCAGGGCCGCTCGATCCGGCTGCTGCTGTCGAAGAACCCCGCCGGATGGCTGGAGGCGTTCGACGTCCTGCAGCCCG
>NZ_JBEUPD010000144.1:0-1081 GCF_040492135.1 Actinomadura sp. NPDC000600 | reverse complement strand
CAACGCGCCGTCGAGCAGCCGGATCGCCGTACGCAGCTGCGAGTCGGTGAGCCTGCGGGCCCGCACCAGGGCGCCCACCTCGACGGCGCCGACGCCCTCCGGCTGGCGAAGAAGAGCAAGGGCGAGGTCGCCACGCTCGCCAACGTGCCCACCATCGAGGACTTCGGCCGCTACGGCGTCGAGCTGATGAACAAGGAAGGCACCGCCTTCGCCTTCAACGACACCAAGGGCGTCGAACTCCTCACCAAGTACAAGGAGTTGTACGACGCCAAGGCGCTCGACCCGCAAGTACTGACCGCCACCCCGGAGTCCTCCGGCAAGAAGTTCCTCACCGGGGCCGTCGCCATGAACCCGGGCAGCGCCCTGGACCTCGGAAACTTCAAGAAGCAGGCGCCCAACCTGTACAAGAACATCGGCATCACGGACCAGATCACCAGCACCGGCAAGGTGAACATGTACGTGATGGGGGTGATGGTCAACTCCCGTTCCCAGCGGAAGCCGGCCGCCGTCGCCTTCGCGCACTACGTGACCGACGCGCAGCGGCAGATGTCGTTCGCCAAGAAGGTCGCGATCTTCCCGAGCACCGCCGGCTCCCTCGACGACCCGTACTTCACCAAGGAGGACGGCACGGACGAGACGCGGGTGCGGATCGCGGCCGCCGCATCCCTGAAGAACGCGGTCAATTACACGCCCGTACTGTTCAGCGAGCAGATGAAGACCGCGCTGCGCAACGAGGTCGCCAAGGCGCTCCAGGGCAAGGAGAGCCCCAAAGCGGCCCTTGACAACGCTGTCAAGGCGTGCGACCGGCTTCTTCAGCAGCAGGGCTGACGCGCCATGGCGAGTTCCACCGTGTCGAGGGTGCGGCGCCATCTCCCCACCAGCCCCTGGCTGTTCGCCGCCCCCGGGCTGCTGGTCGTAGGCGTCTTCGTCCTCTATCCCTTCGTCTCCACGCTGGTCAACGCCTTCACCGACCGTCGGACGCTGATCCCCGGCCGGTTCGTGGGGCTCGCCAACTTCCGCGAGCTGCTGCACGACGACATGTTCTGGATCGGGCTGCGCAACAGCGCACTGTACGTCCTCG
>NZ_JBEUPD010000143.1:0-1087 GCF_040492135.1 Actinomadura sp. NPDC000600 | reverse complement strand
GCATCGTGATATTTATGAATATCCTTATCTGTCAGTAAAGTCTACAGGAGAAAATAAAAGAATCAAAAGACCTAGTTTGCATTTAAACAATGGTCAAAATACTGTATCTATTTTCTACGGTGGAGTTAATAAAAAAGCTGAAAAAACTGACGATGGAGAAGATAAAGAAGTAGTTACATTAAAATCAAGTAAAAGTATTCCTCGTTTTGTCAATGTGATTTTAGATTATCTATTTGGAAAGATTGCTTTGCATCATGGATATTTATATGATATTTCAACCTCACAATTCAAACGATTGTCAGAGATGGATATTGCTCATGAATATAAATTAGGCAAGCGTTCTGACTTCACAGCTAGTGAAGTTGTAGAAATTATATCTTTTATAGATGAACAGATAAAGCTAAAACCTCTTAAAGAAATAAAAGCATCGATTATTGCTTGTCATGACTTTCAAATGGATCTGCATCAAAAGAAAATTTTAAAAAATTGTTCTATCAAAGACAATGAATGTTACTTTAAAGTGTTTGATTGTCAGCTCTCTGATGTAATTGAAATGTCAATCTTGAACGCTAATTACTTAGGAATGGTGATAGATGATGTAGACAGCTTGCATAATGCGCAACTACAGCCAATCTATCAAATGCTGGTGGCATGTCGTGAGATTACTAAGACAAGGTTCTTTGTCAGTAAATCTGGGACACGTACTGGTAAAGGCTTGCGTCATAAAGTAATTTCATCCATTTTTGATACGAAACATGTCAACCTAGACGAACTCTCAAATAAGGCAACGGCCGCAATGGCTTGGGCTGGATTTGATGGAGGGGAAATGTTACTGGTGACTGAATCAGGAGAAATTGGAAAGAGTTTAGAACGTTATTTGAAAATACTGGCTACTGAAAGCACATATCGTGGTCGAGGTATTGGCCAAAACTATGCGGATATTAATCTGACTGGTGTACTGTCTATTGATTCAAATGAAAAAGTATTATTTTCTTCTGAAATGAATAGCAGGGCTGTGAACATTGCTTTTAAGAATCGTCCAAAAAGAGAGACTGATAGCGAACGTGAATCAATCTTTGCTCCCTAC
>NZ_JBEUPD010000141.1:0-1090 GCF_040492135.1 Actinomadura sp. NPDC000600 | reverse complement strand
CTTCGGCTCTCTTGCGGTCGTAGAACCGCTTGGAGTTGGGATCGCTCCAGGAGCTGACCAGCGCGGATGTGTAGAAGACGTGCTGCAGGCGCCGGTGGTAACGCTGTGGGCGGCGCAGATTCCCGCTGGTCTTTCCGGAGTCGTGCGGGGCGGGAGCGACACCGCCGAAGGCCGCGAGCCGGTCGGCGGTGGGGAACCCGTCCAGGCTGCCGCCGACAGCAACCAGGAACTCGGCACCGAGCTTGGGTCCCATGCCCGGCATGCTGAGGACTATGTCGGCCAGTTCGTGTTCACGAAACCGGCCTTCGATGAGCTTTTCGGTCCCGGTGATCTTCTCGTTGAGGGCCATCACCTCCTTTGCCAGGGTGTGGACCATCTGCGCGATGACCTTCTCGCCGGCGACGGCGGTGTGCTGACGCTCGGCGGCCTCCACGGCTGCTTTGGCCAAGTTCTCGGCCCCACGAACCTTGCGGTTGCGCAGCCAGGTCGTCAGCCGGTTGAGGCCGATCCGGCGCAGAGCGGTCGGAGTCTGATAGCCGGTGAGGAGGACCAGCGGTCCGGCGTTGGTGAGTTCCACAGCCCGTTCCAAAGCGGGGAACATGCTGGTCAGCACCGAGCGGAGCCGGTTGATGGTACGGGTCCGTTCGGCGACCAGGTCGATGCGGCGGCTGGTCAGAAGCGCCAGCTCGATCGTGTCCTCGTCGCCGGGGCGGATGGGCCGCAGGTCTCGGCGCATACGCGCCTGGTCAGCAATGATCCTGGCGTCGCGGGCGTCGGTCTTGCCCTCGCCGCGGTAGGCGTCGGATGCGCGGTTCACCATGCGGCCGGGGATGTACAGCAGCTCCTGCATGTGGTTGATCAGTACCGCGATCAGCAGCCCGGGTTCGCCGCCCGTCATGTCCAATGCCCAGGTCACCTCGCGGCCGTCCGCGGTATCGAGGACGTCGCCGAGCAGCTGGAGGAGCTCCGGCTCGTCGTTGGCCACGCGGCGAGACAACAGTGTCTTGCCGTCAGCATCCATGGCGACGCAGTGGTGGTGCGTCTTGCCGCAGTCGATCCCGGCCCATATCCGGCTCATCGTGCTCCCGAA
>NZ_JBEUPD010000140.1:0-1093 GCF_040492135.1 Actinomadura sp. NPDC000600 | reverse complement strand
AGTAGTCCGACAGCCAGCACAGGAACTCCTGGCTGTCCATGACGAAGTCCTCGCCCAGGAAGCCATCGCTGGTGACGGGCGGCTCAACGCTGGCCCGGTAGCCGTCCGGCAGGTTGACCACATTGGTGCGCCGAAGGGCCCCCGGCGCCCGGAACGCACTGGGCGGCGGAGGCGGCGGAGCTCCGGGCGAGGCCGGCCTCCGGCGCGGCTGCTGCTGGGGCTGTGCAGTCATCGCGGGGGTCCGCTCCTCAAGATCAGTAGGGCCAGGCAACGGCAGCATACGCGATTGTCCCCCTGGTGCACTTTCGTGTCCCCCAGCTGCACTTTCGGCGTGTCGTTATCACCCGGGGGTGATTTCTCCCCCCTGCCGACCCGCGGGCGACCGCGACGACCGCCCCACCTCGAATGTCCCCCCAGTGCACAAGCTGCCCGACCCGGCACCACGCCACCCATCCGCACAATGTCCCCCAGGTGCACAAACCGACGTGGTTTTATAACCCCGGGGCGATAACTGGCCCCTCGATTTATCACCCCGGGGTGATACCCCCAGCGGCACCAAAACGCCCTGACCTGGAGCGATGCGGAATCTCGTTCCCCCTCTAGAGCGTGTGCGCGCGTGATACCTGATCTTGCAGCTCTGATCAACCACCGACACACCACGGCGCTTTGGAGGAAGCAGCTGGCAGCGGCGGGTGCGTCGCCGTGGCCAACCAGCGGACCGTGTGGGGCCGGCCTCTGTGGCTGAGCTCGCTTCGCGTGCGGCACCGCGCCCGGGTGCGGGTCGTGGACAGCAGCAGCGGCTCTGAGTCTCGGGTGGTGCCGGCCGTGACGCTCACAAGCGAGGAAGCGCGGCCGGTGCCGGTGGGCGGTTCCGCCACCCGGCCCCGGGGGCCGTTCGGCTCCGGTACCTCCGCACCCCGGAATTCAAGCTTTCCGATATCTGAGGTCCCGTTCTGTGGCTCGGGTCCGCAGCTTCCCAATTCGTTATTCCTCGGGTGAGTGCCCAGCTCCCGCCGACGAGGCAGAACGCCACCGAGACGGCCACCGGGTGGCGCAGGTGCCCCCAGAGCGGGGCGCTCAGCCGCCAGAACAC
>NZ_JBEUPD010000139.1:0-1096 GCF_040492135.1 Actinomadura sp. NPDC000600 | reverse complement strand
ATCCTGGTCATGTACTTCGTGCTCGCGTTCCTGCTGACCCGGGTGATGCGCCTGGGGGAGCGCAGGGCCAAGGCCGGCATCGGGCAGTCCCCGGCCGGCGGCGCCGCCGTGACGCAGAAGACCGGCCTCGGCCCGCAGCAGGACTTCGCCCGCAGCTGGTCCGGCCCCGGAGGTGCCTCGTGAACTGGAACTGGTCCACGCTCGGCGACTTCATGCCCCGGTTCTGGGACGGTGTCCTGGTGACGCTCGAGGCCCTGGTCCTCGGCTCGCTGATCGCCTTCGCCCTCGGACTGGTCTGGGCCCTCGCCCAGCGCTCGTCGCTGAAGGCGGTGCGATGGCCCGTCCTGGCCGTCACCGAGTTCATCCGCAACACCCCGCTGCTCGTGCAGCTTTTCTTCTTCTTCTACGTCCTGCCCGAGTGGGGCATCACCCTGTCCGCGCTGGCCACCGGCGTGATCGGCCTGGGCCTGCACTACTCCACGTACACCGCGGAGGTCTATCGCGCGGGCATCGACGGCGTTCCCGTGGGCCAGTGGGAGGCGGCCACGGCGCTCAGCCTGCCCCGTTCGCGCACCTGGACCGCGGTCATCCTGCCGCAGGCCCTGCGCCGCGTCGTGCCCGCCCTCGGCAACTACGTCATCGCGATGCTGAAGGACTCGCCGATGCTCATGACCATCGGCGTGCTGGAGATGCTGGGCGAGGCCCGCCAGTTCGGTTCGCGGACCTTCCACATGCACGAGCCGATCGTGCTCGTCGGCGTCGCCTTCATCGTCATCGCCTACCCCGCCTCCCTTCTCCTCCGAGCTCTGGAGCGCCGCCTTGCCCGCTGACACCACCCCCTCGACACAGACGGCCGGCCCCACGGTGGACGGCGACGAGCTGATCCGCTTCGAGAAGGTCACCAAGAGCTTCGGGTCCCACACCGTGCTGGACTCGCTGGACTTCTCCGTCGACTCCGGCAAGCACGTCACCCTGATCGGCCCGTCCGGCTCCGGCAAGACGACGATCCTGCGGCTGCTGATGACGCTGACGAAGCCCGACTCGGGCACGATCAGGGTCAACGGCGACTACCTCACCCACGAGGAGAAGAACGGCG
>NZ_JBEUPD010000138.1:0-1109 GCF_040492135.1 Actinomadura sp. NPDC000600 | reverse complement strand
CGAACTTGATTAAAATTCTTTATCATAAAATCTTCAGGATATTTTTCACCTATGACTTTATCAGGAGCATAGCCCCTTAACAAGGTCATCCCCATTAGGTTCTTTTCTTTCAAATAGTGAGAGTTTTCTAAAATTATGTCAATAGCATCGTTCGTCAAATAGTCATCGCTATCTACGATAAAAATATAATCAGAATTAATAGACTGAGCACCCGTGTTCAAGGCTCTGTGCTTACCACCATTTTTCTGCTTGATATAGACAATGTTTATCTTCCCATCAGCTATAAATTCTGATATTAATTGCTCAGTATTATCAGTGCTGCCATCATCAACAACCATCCAATCAAAGTGTTTGTTAGTTTGCTCAACTAGACTAGCATATAACTTGGGGAGAATATACGCTCTATTATATGTTGGGGTTAAAATTGTTAAAGTAGTTGTCATATTATACTCCTTGCTTTCGGTATGTTAGCTCCATCATTACACTCAAAAGAAAGACAATCATTAAATAACCAAATAATTTATATAAGTGTTTTATAACTTTCAGCTTGGGGTTTAAATTATATTTCATAAGAAATGAGTATTGTTTTAAATCATTTAAGATAGTATTTTCTTTTATTACCCCTCTATTGATTGCCTCTTTTGTCTGTCCAATAAGAACAACGTAAGGATAAGCAAGGTAAGAATAATAAGCCTCTCGGTATCTACTATCTTTAATTAATTCTCCATTTATTACCGCTGTTTTAATAACAGAAAATGAATCATGGATGATTGATTCTGGGAGTCTTTTTGCAGTAACACTTTCATCGTGTTTTACATAAGCATAAAATTGTTTCTCATACCAATCAAAAGAATTCCCTAGTCTAACAAGCTCTGCAGTGAAACCTGTATCTTCTGTTTGTCTTACAGTAGGAAATAAAATATTATTTTTAGATAGAAAACTTCTACTTATTACTTTCGTCCATGCTGAACGTGTTAATTTATCTTTTTTAATTAAATACTCTATAAACTCTATTTTCTCTAGCTTTAAAACTTCTTCTCTTAAAAGAGAAGAATGCAAATCATCGGGAGTTCCATTACCTCTTTCAACAAAAGAGTCATGAATTAAAA
>NZ_JBEUPD010000137.1:0-1117 GCF_040492135.1 Actinomadura sp. NPDC000600 | reverse complement strand
CCGGCCAGGTCCTGGGTCATGCGTCCGTCGGTTCGGGCGCGGGTGAGGGCGTCCGCCATCAGCCGGTCACCGCTCTCGGCAAGGACAGCGGCCGCAGCCAGAGCCCGAGCGTCGAAGGCCTCTGGGACGGCCAGGGTGCGACCGGCGAGCAGTTCCCGCGCCCGGCTGTACGGATCTTCCGTTCCTGGACGAGGCAGGGCCGTGTACTGCTTCTCGTACTCGGGCCAGAGCGTGCCCAGCACGAGGACGGGCCCGCGCTCCGGGCTGACCAGCAGGTGATGCACAGCCGCCGCGATCCGCTCACCGGATACCGGGTTGCCGAGGTAGTGCTGAGCCTCGTTCAACCACACCACGGTGCGGGGCCCGACACGGTGCAGATCCTCCACCGCGGCCTCCGCCCGGGTCGGGTCGAAGGGATGCCACAGCCGCCACCCCTTCTTCGCGAGGGGCTGGACGGCCTCCCAGCACGCCCGGGTCTTCCCCGTCGACGAGCTGCCCACCAGCACCACGATCCGGCTGCGGCCGGCCGCAGCGTCCCGGACCGCTTCACCCAGCAACCCGTCATGCTCGCGGGGCACATACCCGGGCAGCGCCCGCAGCACAGGCGTGTCGGGGTCCGAAGGGGCCCGGCCGGCCCCGGCCGGATGAACCTCCAGATCATGCGGATCCCACTGTCCGATCCGACGCCCCGGCCCGCCCGCCGGGACCGTGCCCGCCTCCTCGACCGCGGTCCACCGCAACTCCAGCAGCTCCCCCACCGGCAGCCGCAGCACACGGGCCAACGCCGCCACCGTCTCCGCAGACGGCACCGGCTTCGTGGGCGAGAGCGCCTCCGACACCGTGGTGCGCCCCAGCTCAGCCTGCTTGGCGAGCTGCGTCTGATTCAGCCGGGCCCGGGCCAACCCGTCGGCCAGTCTCTCGCGCAGTTCGGTGAGTGCCAGACTGCCGCCGCTCTGCTTGCCGTGCACGTGCTCGCCCCCGAGGCCCTGATGTGTTCGCCGGTGTCCATCTTCGTCCCGCCGAACCCCGGCGCGCACCGATTCCGCGACCTTCGACCACGTCAACACCCCACCGCCTACAGGGAGCCCGCCGTGGCCGTCGCCGTCGTCATACTGAC
>NZ_JBEUPD010000136.1:0-1117 GCF_040492135.1 Actinomadura sp. NPDC000600 | reverse complement strand
GTCGTACGGGATCCCGTCGTGGGCTTTGTGGCGGGCCAGCCCGAACATCCACGACACCAGTCGGCGCCGCCAGTCGACGCGCTGCCACTCCTCCGGGTCGCTTTGTCCGAAGTCGCGGTACGCGGGCAGTTGGACGTCGACAACGTCGTCCAGGTCCAGGCGCAGCTCCGCGAATGCCTGCCCGGCCCGCCGGATGTCCCGCTCGTCATACATCCAGCGCGCCTTGTGCTTGTAGCAGCGCACGGCTATGTCGCCGAAGAAAACGTGGCCGTGCTGCGCCAGTCCCGGCATGTGGAGGAGCTCGTCAGGGTCCAGCGGCACCGTGGCGCTCTGCGTCAGGTCCGCGAAGAGGGAGCGCGCGTACTCCCGGCTGATCGGCATAAACCGGATAGTGACAGCAGCCACTGACAACGCCCTGCGTGCACAGTTCAGTTCGGCTGAGAGGAGCGGGGGAGCTCCCCTACGCTGTGGTCGTGCGGAACACGAAGGCGTTCAAGGAAGCCGTTGCCCAGACCCTGGCGGAGCTCGCCCACCAGGGCGTGACGCTCGCCCCGGCGACCGTTGAGGACACCATTGAGAAGAACGTCCGCACGGCGGCCGACCGCCTCGGTATCCAGGTGCGGTCGGCCTGGCGGTACTTCGACGCGGCCGCGCTCGCCGCTCGCCTCGCGGACAGCTCGCGCAGCTTCGAGGAGAGCAGCACCCGCAAGGGTGCGGGCCAGGCGCCGATGCCGCCGGTGGACAATCCCGAGCTCGCGCTGATCCTCGCCGGCGTTCCCAACGCCCTCGCGCAGACCGGCGGCGACCTGTACGGCGTCATCGTCAACGTGGCAGTCAACGCCTGGATCGCCGGCCACATCCACGGTGAGGACGGCTGCGACGGGTGCGAGGAAAGCCGCGGACCGTCCGGCCACGACTGGGAAGACCGGATGCGCGTCATCACCGAGATGCAGCCGGACATCAGCAAGTGGTTCGATCGGAACGTGTGGACCCGCGCGGTCAACGACACCGGCTTCACCGTCACCCGCAGCTGATCACCCCATTCCGCCGCGCGGGTCTACTCTTCGCCGTCGAAGCCGTGGTCGAAGCCCTTCAGTACCGGGTCCAGTTCGGCGGC
>NZ_JBEUPD010000135.1:0-1154 GCF_040492135.1 Actinomadura sp. NPDC000600 | reverse complement strand
TCTCAGTCAGCCCGCCCCCGCGCCTCCGTCAGCCGGCCCCGCAGGAGCGACGCGTCCTGGCCCGGCGGCAGGCCGTAGGTGCGGCGGTACTCGCGGTTGAACTGGGTCGCGCTCGCGTACCCGACCGCCTCGGCGACCACGGCCGCCGTGGTGTTGCCGGCGACCAACTGACGTCGCGCCTCCTGGAGGCGCAGGAGCTTCTGGAACCTGCCCTAGCGGCAGCTCGGCGGCTTCGTTCGGCCCGCGGAGACAGCACGGCCCCCGGCAGCGCGCCGGGGGCCGTTCGCATGGGGTGGTGAGCCGGTCAGAGAAGCGGCGCCAGCGCCCGCTCCAGATCCGTCGCTTCGTGGAAGTGGACGGCGCGCAGGCCAAGGGCGGCCGCCGCGTCCACGTTCTCCCGGGTGTCGTCGACGAACAGGCACCGGTCGAGCCGTACGCCCGCCCGGGCCGCGGCGAGTTCGAAGATCCGCGGATCCGGCTTGACCAGGCCGACGCGGGCGCTGCTGACGACGTGGTCCGCGAGATCGGACAGGCCGAGGGACGCCAGGTCGGCCTCCAGCTGGACCGTCGCGTTGGTGACGAGGACCAGCGGCATCCGGGTCCGGGCGCGGCGCAGGAGCGACACGACCGTCCCGTCGGCCCCAAAAGGCAGCTCGATGAGCGCCTTCCCCAGCTCATGGGCCTGTGTCCCGGACACCAGGCCGGTGAGACCGTCCACGATCGACAGCACCCACTCCTGGGGGGTGATCCGGCCCAGCAGCACCGGCCGGACCGCCTCCGGGGCGAACGCCACCTTGGCCGTGGTGCCCTCGGCCAGCCCGACGGCGCGTTCCAGAGCGGTCAGCCCGGACGGGTCGTAGAACCGGATCACGTTGTCGACGTCGCACAGCACCGCGTCGAACGGCGGCTCGCCGAGGGCTCGGGTCGGGGCGGGTGTCATCAGTTGCCCGACACCGTCACCTTCTCGTCGTTCTTCAGCTCGTTCACCAGGGCCTTGACCTTCGCCTTGTCCCAGACGAGGTTGCCGCCCGAGGAGCCCGAGATCGGCATGTTCATGGACGTGCCGTCGCCGCCCGTGACGCCCTTCATCGCCCAGAACATGTCGGCCAGGTCGAACAGGCCCATGTCCTTGTCGACGATCAGGGTGTCGAGGC
>NZ_JBEUPD010000134.1:0-1157 GCF_040492135.1 Actinomadura sp. NPDC000600 | reverse complement strand
CGGTCAGCGCCTTGTGCAGGTCGGTGACCGAGTAGACCGGCGCCCACGCCTGCCCGGCGCACTCCGGGTCGACGGGGCACGGCAGCAGAACGTCGAAGCCGAAGTCCCCCTCGCTGTCGACGTCGGCGCGGTAGGCAAGGGTGAGGTACTGCTGCCCGAGGCGGATCTCCGCGACGCGGTCCCGGCCGGTCACCAGGTCCGAGCCGGGCCGCCACCGCCACAGCGGCAGGATCGCCGGGCCGAAGAACCGGCGGACCAGGAGAAGGTCACCCAGTCCTTTGCCGCCGTCCCGCCCGAGGTCGGCCTCACGGCGCTCGGAAAGCCGCTTCAGCAGCGGCTCCAGGCGGTACAGGTTGTCGGCGAAGACGATGGTGTTGAAGCCTTCGGCGGCCAGCTGCTGGTGCGAGTACGTCATCGCCTTGTGCTGGGCGCGGACGACGTCCTGGGGCACGCGCCGGTTGGCCGGGCGCGGGTGCTGCCGTTCCAGGCACACCGACAGCGGCGTGGGGACGATGACCGCGACCGTCGGCATGCCGTGCCGCTTGGCGGCCGTCACCAGCTCCACCCTGATGGGCTGCTCGCAATTGGTCGCGTCGATCACCGTGTTGAGTCCCCGGGCCATCCGGCGCTCCAGGATCAGCTTGAGGACGTCGGCCGCGTCACCGGTCGCGTCCTGCCGCCCAGGGTCGTCACCGACCACGCCCCGCAGACGATCGAGCGAGAGGACCTGGGAGGCCGGCCGGGTGCGGGCGAGCGTGGACTTGCCCGCGCCGGAGGCACCGATCAGCACGATGAGCCCGTTCTCGGGCAGGTCCGGGTACAGCACCGTCATGCGTCGTCTCCTTGCGGGTGGAGGGAGCGGGCCGCCCAGTTCAGGCGCTGCCCGGCGTTGTCGGTGATCAGGGCGGCGGCCTCGTGCAGGTAGCAGGAGGCGTCGCCGTCGCGGTCGGGCTCGATCTGCTCCGCCCTGCGTGCGGCGGTGCTGACCAGCTGCGCGAGGGCGGGGAAGAGGCCGCCGGGCATGTCGATGTCCTCCTGGATCTCGCGCAGGATCGCGGCGAGCTCGCGGGCGTCGACGTCGTCGGCTTTCAGGTCGTCCTCGATCTGCTGGAGGGCGAGCTGGGCGATGCCGATGTGACAGGCCGCATCAAGGACCT
>NZ_JBEUPD010000133.1:0-1160 GCF_040492135.1 Actinomadura sp. NPDC000600 | reverse complement strand
GACCAGGCCCTGGCGCGCAAGCTCGGCAAGCGCTACGCGGAGCTGCGGCCGATCGTCGAGACACGTTTCACAAGTATATTCTGGATGGCACTCATGGCATCCCATGCAATCACAATCTATTTCGTTGCCACATTTATCGCATTTCATCTAGCTGCTCCTATAATCCTAATTCTTCTTTGCGTGCTGCTTCGATTGCCATTTGCGCTCTGATATTTCTTCGCAATCTACGTTCTTCTTTTGTTTCGTGCTTTCTACGGTCGCGATCGGTTATTTCAATCCGCTTAGTTTATTTTTCCATTGTTCGTGAAACCATTCGTCGTCTTTGTCAGCGACTTTATGATTCTTCAAGATATCCTTGTCTTTAAAATCTAGGACATTTTTTTCTTTTTGCGTTGTCATAATAACACCTCATATTTTAGCTTCTAAGCGCTTTTGCCTAGTTCGTGATAAATTATCCATGAAATGGTTTAAGCGCTAAATGTAACCGTAATTTTCGTGAATTAGAGCTATTCTGTCAGTTCTTTCACTACTAACTCAACTTTCCACATCTTTGTATCCCCAGAAAGTCCGCCATGTTCAAAACTTGTTCAGCGAATAACGTTGTAATTATCATCATTCCAAATTCCAGCATCTGTCAGTCCATCAATTAATGCTTTAGAAGTTGGTTCATAATTTGGTGGATCATATTTAAAGCGTTTGGGTGGATAAATTACGACGAACACATCACAACGGTGCTTCTCATGAAATTGCTCAAATACTTCATCTGACTGGTCTAGCCATACATGAGCTGTTCTACATGCAATCCGTCTTAAACGCTGTTTAGTATTATTGGCTGCAATTCTTGAACCATAAGTTGTGCCCTTGTTATCATTCTCATTTATCATTTCTTTTCTGAGAAAGTTAAATTCAAACTTCACTTGCTTCTCCAAATCTAACAATTGCAGGCATCTGATCCATGCGATTAAGAATAAAAATAATCTCATGCTCAGATTTCTCTGCCAGCTTCTGCTTTTTAATTCTTCCGAGTGGGTAATGTTCGTTTTCCCACTGCTCAATGATCATTGTTTTCATTGCTTCTCCTAGAATGGCAATTGACTAACACGCTTATCTTTAATGTTTTCAAAATTGAATGCTTTTTTTCCAATACCTCTGAACAAACG
>NZ_JBEUPD010000132.1:0-1171 GCF_040492135.1 Actinomadura sp. NPDC000600 | reverse complement strand
AGCAGATATCTTTATAAGCAAAAAGTAGATAACTGCTTTCAATTGATTTTATTCTGGCTTCAAGTCTGCCATTAACGTAATCTCCAATAATTCTATCTAACTTATCTGCCATTCATCAAATTCTCCTTTTGTGGTATAATTAAGTTAGAAATTCAGTTGCCGAAGCCCATTACAGTGGGCTTTTTTTGTTTATTTAAAAGAGTTAATGCCAAAAGCAACTACTATAATAAAAATCACAGATAATATTGCAAATATCCATAACCCGATAATCTTAGCTAGTAAATATATACCTAAAACATACAGTATAAACAAAGCAACAATTCCAGTTGCAATTAGTAATGATTTACCCATTTCTCCTCCAGTTGAGTTTAGCGAGTTCCTAGCTCAGTATGATATAATTTGTTAGACCATAAAAATATAAACGTTAGAATTCACAATTTCGCTCAAGCTTGGTCAGCTTGGGCTTTTTTTATTTACTCCTAAGCAAGATGTACTGCCAAAAGCTCATTATCTTGTCGTACCCAAAGAGATGATAGGTTGCTAGAGATAATCCAAATCCTACAGCAACTACTATTAGGGCAATTAGTATCTTATAAATCACTTTCATTCCACAACCTCCTCGATATAGGCGACTTTGAAAGCTCCGTTGATACCAGTGTACCAACCTGCGTTGCTTTCGATATATTCAATAACATCAGCGAAACTATCGGCTTCAACAAACTGTTGTTTTGAACGAAGTGCTCCATTTTGGTCAATAAACGAATTGCTTACTAATCTAAATCTTTTCATCTCCACCTCAATCCATATGTTTATCAAGCCATTTTTCAGGGAACACGTTCTCTGACTCGTCAAGGTCTGAGCGTGGAATTCGTTTATCTGTAATGTAGCAACGACGACAAGAGCGTTCTTCATGAGTTCCAAATAAATATACTCTCCATTCTGACCACTTATGCCCAAACAGCTTACACATTAGTTTCATTTAATCTCCCTTTTTTCAAATCCTTTAATATCATATTTGTCAGATACTATATTTCCTAGCACAATATATTTAACATCAGTCCAACCGTCTTTTTTAGCGTCAGACACAGCACATTTAAATTCTTTTTCAGAAAAGGTTTGCAAATCAGAATATTTACTATGAACTCCGATACGGCTAGTATCATAAATAAAC
>NZ_JBEUPD010000131.1:0-1220 GCF_040492135.1 Actinomadura sp. NPDC000600 | reverse complement strand
CGGTGAAGGCGGCGATGTCGGATTTCGCGGCTGATGGTGTGGCGGATGAGTACCACGGCAAGGAACTGCGGTGGAATCGCGCGTCGACCGAGGTGAAGAGCATTATCCAGCTGTTGAAGACGACGCTGGAGAAGAACGACGGGACGGCGCAGTCGACGATCTCGAAGGCGAAGGCGGCGGTCGACAACATCGGCTGAGCCGACAGTCGACGGCTGACACGGGCGTGGGCAACGGGGAACGCGGAGGACGACGCGGATGACCGGCTGGGATCTGAAGCCGCAGGGTATTCAGGGTGTGCTGAAGACGACGGGTGAGACGGCGTCGCACATCGAGACGCATGCGAAGTCGTACGGGGAGCATCTGACGTCGGCGGCGACGAACGCCGGGACGATCTCCGCGGAGGGCGGCGGCGAGCAGGGCGGCGAGAAGCCGTCGGGCGGTCTGGTCGCTCTCGCCCTGTCCCAGTACGCCGAACACGCGGCCACTGACCTGAAGTTCATCGCGGCGCGGGCGGGCAAGTCGTTGCAGGGTGCGGTGGATGCGACGACGGCGTATCTGAACGGGGATCAGGAGATGGCCGCGGAGGCGCAGCGCAAGGCGTTGTCGGCGCCGGATCTTGATCCGATGAAGCCGGGGGTGCAGACGTCGTGATCAAGCCGGAGGCGATTCCGCAGTACACGGGGGATCTGGCGCTGCTGGAGAGCGCGTACGGCGATCTGAAGACGGACGCGTCGCACATCCGTTCCACCGGCAAGGACGTGCACTCGCAGTTCCAGGGGCTTGCGGCGTACTACACGGCGCCGGAGGCGGAGCAGTTGTTCGCGTCGACGAAGCCGGTGGCGGACCGGGCGGACGGGTTCGCGGATGATCTGGAGAAGGTGTCCGGGGCGCTGTCGTCGTATGGCACCGAGATCCGCCCCCTCGTCGACAAGCTCAAGCAGCTGAAGATCGACGCGACCAATTTCGTCAGCTCGGTCAAGGACGACGACGACTGGGAGTACGACGAGGACAAGATCGACAAGCACAACAAGATCCGGGATGACGTGACGGCGACCGTCGCGGCGTTCTGGGCTGCGGAGCGCACCTGTCACAACGCGATCACCAAGCTGTTCGGTGGGACGCAGATTCAACGTCGTCACCATCGTTCATCGACCCTTCCTGTGTTCGGATAAGTCGATGCTCGGCGACGGGTACGGGGGCCCGCATCGCCTGGCCGGAGG
>NZ_JBEUPD010000130.1:0-1267 GCF_040492135.1 Actinomadura sp. NPDC000600 | reverse complement strand
GGCATGTCAACCGCAGACAATGATATCACGCCCCCCAGTCAGTTAATAGAAAGCGCGTGATGTAAGGCTTGTAGAAATCAATATAAGCTTATTGTTCACGTTTGCAACTAGTTTATGAGTAAATATTTACCACTTTTTACTTAACCCTAATACGTGCAAACCTGAACCACGTTAAAAGCTGATAGGAGGTATTTATGGCAGACAATGATAAAACATCTCAAATAAAATTAGATTTTTTAAATACACTTTATAATCTTATCCTTAGTGAGGATATAAAAGAAGAAGAACGTAGAGTGCTGACTAAAGCAAAGAATCTAGTAGAAAAAGGAGAGTATATTCCCAATGTCATCAGACGTATGCAGACAAATTTTACGTTGGATGCCATAAATAGTAACTTATCTCCAAGTGTGAGTGAGTTTTATAGTACATTGCCTAAAATACTTGCAGAGATTCTACCAGCATTTCCAGGTACTGGCTCTAGTTTAGGGATTCCTCTCTAATTATCTTGTTACCCTTGATACCTTACTGTTACTCTTCTTTTAGAGAAAGGTAACAGTATAAACCCTTGATATAACTACCTTTATAATACTTTGTTACTCTTGTTACCGTAAATAATACTATATCAGTTGAGAATTCAATAACTCTATAAACTAATAAACCAGTTAACTAAATATCTCTAATAACAATATTTCTCAATCCTCGTACATGCCTTGCCTGACATTAGTACAAAATGGAAAGGAAGAAATAATATGAATATTAAAGAATATACAAAAAAAGACGGTACAAAGGTGTACCGAACTAACGTTTATTTGGGTGTGGATAATCTCACAGGTAAGCAAGTACGAACAAGTGTAAGTGCCAATAGTAGAAAAATGTGTGATATTAAAGCACGCCAAGCTATAAATAAGTTTATCAATAATGGGTCTACAATTGCAAGGAAAAAAGTGGTTTTTGATAACTTTGAATCTTTGGCTTTGAGCTGGGTTGAAAGTTATAAGCTGACGGTTAAAGCTAATAGCATACGTTCAGTAAAAAATTATTTAAAAGTTTATATTTTACCAGCTATTGGGACATACGTTTTACCAAAAATAACGGCTATGTTATTACAAGGTATTGTTAATGATTGGTCTAAGAATGCTAATACCTCTGAGATTATTAGTGGTAAACGTGAAAAGGGTAAAGGTAAAAACTATAAGATAATGCTCAATATCATCAAACGTATCCTTGATTATGGTGTGCAATTAGGAGCGATAAACGACAATCCAGC
>NZ_JBEUPD010000129.1:0-1273 GCF_040492135.1 Actinomadura sp. NPDC000600 | reverse complement strand
AGATTTTGTATTTTTTCAAAAGAATAAAGTAAGGTAAATTATAACTTAAAGTGGTAAAATAAAATTGGTCATAGTTAATCTGCTATTTGGTTGGATGATTTACTTAATATGGAAAATAAAATATAAATTATGATAGAAACGACTTTGGTAAAAATGAAAAAAATTGATTTAAAAATTATTTTTGTGTTTGCACTGGTAATATTTGGAATGT
The DNA here is from genome assembly GCF_040492135.1 of Actinomadura sp. NPDC000600. Lineage (NCBI taxonomy): Bacteria > Bacillati > Actinomycetota > Actinomycetes > Streptosporangiales > Thermomonosporaceae > Actinomadura > Actinomadura sp. NPDC000600. The sequence continues at coordinate 1,062 of NZ_JBEUPD010000129.1, read as the reverse complement.
CTTATGAACTTAGGGGATTTGCTGATGATACCAGTTCTCCTACTCCTGTTTATCGGGTTTATAATCCAAGAAATTTAGAACATTTATATACCTCTAGCCTTAACGAAAAGAATACGTTGGTACGTATTGGTTGGGGGAGGTTTGAGGGAGTAACTTTCTATGGAAAAAATAATGGTGATACACCTATATATAGGCTTTATAACTTTTCGATTAGGCAGCATCTGTATACTGCTGATCTTAATGAAGCAAGGGTGTTAAGCCGCAGTGGTTGGAAGAATGAAGGAATTGTTTTTCGAGCGACAGTAGCGGGAAGCGTTCCAGTATATAGATTGTATAGTTCAAAGATTAAACAGCATTTATTCACTACTGATGCGAACGAGAAAAGAGTTTTAAGTGCTGGAAATTTTTGGAGATATGAAGGTATTGCTTGGTACGGTGTTTCTGCTACAAATAGTGACTCTGATGATATACTTTTGGTAAATCATAGAGGTAATCACACAGAGTTTCCAGAGAACTCTGTTGAATCAGTTCTTTCAGCAAAATATTCAGCGGTAGAAACTGATATTCAAACAACTTCTGATGGGCAATGGGTTAATATGCATGATGCAACTGTTGATAGAACAACTAATGGACATGGAGCTGTTGCAGATCTTACTCTTGCCCAAATTCAAAATTTATATCTAAAAAATAATTCTGGTCAAATAACACAGTACAAAGTTCCAACTTTAGATCAATACCTTGCAGCTTGTAAGCAAAAGGGAGTTATTCCATTAATAGAAATTAAACAGGCAACCGCTACCCCTGAACAGTATTCAGATATTGCTATGAAATTTGAACAGTATGGTTTTTCTTCAACAGGGTATATTATTTCAGGTTATGAAGAGCCACTAAGTAAGATTGAGTCTTTAATCCCAACAGTTAATGTTATGTATATTGTGGAAGGGTATTCTACTGAAAATGTTACTTTTGCAGTATCTTTAGGAATTAAATCTGGACTGGGTATGGGATATACTAACATTAATCAGCAGGTGGTTGAGGCAGTTCATGCATCAGGAATAAAAG
>NZ_JBEUPD010000128.1:0-1278 GCF_040492135.1 Actinomadura sp. NPDC000600 | reverse complement strand
CTGACCGGCCCCCCAGGAGCGCCTGGGAGGCCGGTGGTCACGAGGGTTCCGGAGCGGAATCTCAGTGGTTGACTCCCAGGTTCCCGAAGGCCGGGTTCAGGGCGCCGATGACGTTCACGGTGTTGCCGACCGCGTTCACGGGGATGTGGACCGGGGCCTGGACCACGTTGCCCGAGCCGACACCCGGGGAGCCCACGGCCTTGCCGCCCGCCCACGCGCCGTCGGTGGCCGAGGCCATACCGGCGCCCGCGGCGACAAGCCCACCGGCGACCATCGTGACAGCGGCTACCTTCTTCAGGTTCTTCACTTCTGAGCCCTCCCTGGCGATCACTGCGGCAGGCGCCGCAGCACGCACTGGAGAACGGCCGGGAGCCGCCGAGGATGCGCCGTCCGGGGGACATACACACGACGGTATGAATCTCAGACTGGAGTGGATCCGTCCGTATTACTGTCGGTCGGCAGTATCAGCGTCGGCCGGTCGCCCGGGCGGGCGCCGGAGCACCCCTGGGGTGGAGCACCGTTCTCGTGCCGCGGTCAGCCCGCCGCTCCATGGCGTACGGCCCACAGTGCGGCCTGGGTGCGGTCGGCGAGGTCCAGTTTCATCAGGATGTTCGAGACGTGTGTCTTGACGGTCTTCTCGGAGAGTACGAGCGCGCGTGCGATCTCCCTGTTGGAGCGGCCGTCCGCGATCAGGCCGAGCACCTCGCGCTCCCGCTCGGTGAGTGAACCTCCCCTGCCCTGGCCCGAGTTGGCCTCCTCCTGGGACAGGAGCGCGCCCGCGACCTCGGGCTGGAGCAGGATGTGTCCGGCGTGCACGGAGCGGATGGCGCCGGCGAGGGCGTCGGGGTCCACGTCCTTGTACACGTACCCGGCGGCGCCCGCGCGCAGGGCCGGGACCACCGTGCGCTGCTCGGTGAAGCTGGTGACGATCAGCACGCGTGCGGGGTTGGCGAGTTCGCGGAGTCTGCGCAGCGCGTCGATGCCGTCCATGCCCGGCATCTTGACGTCCATGAGGACGACGTCGGGCTTCAACTCCTCGGCGCGGGCGACCCCTTCGGCGCCGTCGGACGCCTCTCCCACCACCTCGATGTCGTCCTGCACTTCGAGGAAGGTGCGCAGGCCGCGGCGGACCACCTGGTGGTCGTCGACGAGCAGCACCTTGATTGCATCAGCCACCAGGGACCTCCATATCGATCGTGGTGCCCTTGCCGGGCGCCGAATCCACGGTCAGTGTGCCGCCGACCCCGCTCGTCCGGTCCCGCATGGAGACCAGCCCGA
>NZ_JBEUPD010000127.1:0-1278 GCF_040492135.1 Actinomadura sp. NPDC000600 | reverse complement strand
TGTTACTGGTGGTTGTCCCGGCGTAGCGTGACGGGTACACGCCTGGTACACCATGCGTCGCGGTGCGTGCCGTGAAGGGGGAGTCGTGCTGGCAGGGACCGTGCTGGACGGCCGCTACCGGCTGATCGAGCCGATCGGTGCGGGCGGGTTCGGGCAGGTCTGGAAGGCGCACGATCCCAAGGTCGACCGGCTGGTGGCGGTCAAGGTCCTCACCGGCGACGGCAGCGCGGACAGCAGCCGGCAGGCGGCCCGCTTCGCCCGCGAAGCCGCGGTCGCCGGCGGCCTGTCCCATCCGCACATCGTCACCGTGCACGACTTCGGCTCCGCGATGGACGACGGACGGTTGCACGCCTACCTGGTGGTGGAGTTGCTTCGCGGAAGGCCCCTCAGCGTTGTGCTGAAGGACGGCCGACTGCCCCTGCCCGATGCCGTTCGCACGGCGGTCTGCATCGCCGATGCCCTGGGCACCGCGCACGGGGCAGGTCTGACCCACCGCGACATCAAACCGTCCAACATCATCGTCCGCTCCAACGGCCAGGCGACGGTGGTCGACTTCGGCATCACCAAGAGCAGCGACGAACGGCATGACATCACCACCAGCGGCGTCCTGATCGGCACCCCGGCCTACATGGCGCCCGAGTGCTTCAACGGGACCTTCGACCACCGCTCCGACCTGTACTCGCTCGGGTGCGTGCTCTACGAGATGCTCACCGGGCACCAGCCCTTCACCGGGACCTCCTGGCACCTGATCAACCAGCACCCCAACGAACAGCCGGCTCCCTTGATCAAACGACGGCTCTCCACCCCGCCTGCACTGGTCAACCTTGTTGAACGGCTCCTGGCCAAGAACCCTGACGACCGCCCAGCCGACGCCTTCCAGGTCATGCTGGCCCTCCGCGAAATCGACCGGCGGTACTTCGATGAGGGCTTGCCCAACCGTGGGCTGGACAGATACGTCCGCTCCGCCGTCAGCCCCCGCATCGCAGCCTTCGGCGCGGTCACGCACATTCTTCTGGCAGACCGGGCGCCCTGCCCGGCCTGCGCCTCCGAGCCTGGCGCAGGCGGTGCGGAGGGCTGTGAGTCCTGTCAGGGAACCGGCGAGGCTTCCGCCGAAACAACCCATCGGATCCGGATTCCCCCAGGGGTAAAAGCGGGGCAGCGACTACGTCTGAAAGGACTGGGCTGGCCGGGAAGGAACGGGGGCGAGGCGGGGGACCTCTTCGTCGTCGTGCGGATCGAGGGGTAACACGCAGCCGGGGCATCGAGGCCAAGCCGGAT
>NZ_JBEUPD010000126.1:0-1280 GCF_040492135.1 Actinomadura sp. NPDC000600 | reverse complement strand
GGCGTCTCCAGGGCCGCCCACGACTGGGCGGTCGGGTCGAAGTAGTAGCCGATCTCGTCACGGAAGACCTGGCGCGACCGGGTGATGCGTCGCTTCTCCGGACGTTCCCGAACGATCGTCCCTCTTCGGCGTACCGCGATGACCAAGCCCTCTTGCTCCAGAAGAGCGATGGCGCTCCGCACCGTTTGGTAGCCCGCGCCGTACTGCGTCTGAAGCTCGGTCAGCATCGGCAGCTTGTCGCCCGGCACGTACCGCCCGTGGCTGATCTGCTGTCGCAGGTCAGCGGCGATGTCGCGATACGAGACGGGCATCGGAGCCACCTTTCGGAGTGCTGCTCGGGTCTGATTCTAGGGCTAGCTCTATCAGTCAGCGATGGGCGAGCACAAGCGATCAACACGAATAGAGCTATCGCTATTGACTCGGCGTTGCCGCATGGTCTCTACTTGGCGATAGCGATAGCCCTAACGATCCGTTGAACAGGGCTACGCACCCTGCACCACCGCAAGACCGCAGGAAGTCGTCCGCCCCTCACGGGGTGGCCGGGGTTGATGCACCACTAAATCCCCCGGGTTCTCGACTCACCTGCATGCACGTCGCAGCGCTGATGCGCTGTCCGTCCCCCAGGACGCCGGGTCTCCCGTGCGCCTGGCGGGCGGAGAGAGCACCGCGACGCAGCCCCTCCCCTCCGTACACAAGGAGATCCCGCATGACCATCACGTCCGCGATGCCCACGGCCCGCAAGCGTCCGACCCGGACCCGCACGAAGCAGGTCAGCAGCCTCCCCGCGATCACCGTCTCGAAGCTGCCCCCCATCGACATCGACCTGCTCCCCGGCACGGAGAGCCTGGTCTGCCCGAACTGCAGTCGCTGGTGCCCCATCACCGGGCACGACGGCCGCAACCCGAAGCTGGTCCCCCACCACACCGGCCGCGCCGGCACCGCCGAACCCCGCCGATGTGACGGCAGCAACCGGCGAGTGAAGCTCGATCTGACGATCGCTGAGTGGCGGGAGCTCCTGGCCGACGCCATCACGGAAGCCTCCAGCCGCCAAGCCACCGCAGTGCTGCCCAAGGCGTTCAGTCCGCAGACCGACCGGACCCTGCGGGCTCGCGCGGAGCGCACGCTGGCAGGGCGCGTGGCCGACTGGGACGCGGTGCTGCCGCGCGTGGCAGACGCCGATAAGAACCGCCGGGCGGTGCCCGCTGGTGACGCTCCCACGGAGGGCCCCGCGGGGGTCGCTGAGGCGCTGCGCCTCGATCTGCGCGCTCGCCCATCCTGGG
>NZ_JBEUPD010000125.1:0-1295 GCF_040492135.1 Actinomadura sp. NPDC000600 | reverse complement strand
CGGACCGCGCGCGCGCTGCGGTCGGGCCGGACCCTGTTCGACCACCGCGCGGTCATCATCGGCACCAGCACCAGCGAACTACTGGACGGGCTGGACGCGATCGCCGCCGGCCGCGACACCGGCCCCCGCGACACCGGCCCCCGCGACACCGGCCTCCGCGGCACCGGCGCCCGCGGCACCGGCGCCCGCGGCACCGGCGCGGTGGTGACCGGTCAGGCCCGCCCGGCCGGCAAGACGGTGTTCGTGTTCCCCGGCCAGGGATCGCAGTGGCCGGGCATGGGCGCGGCCCTGCTGCAGCAGTCCCCGGTGTTCGCCGCATCCATGGCCGAATGCGAGCAGGCACTGGCACCACACCTGGACTGGTCCCTGACCCAGACCCTCACCCAACCCCCCGACAGCCCGGTATGGGACCGCACCGAGGTAATCCAACCCGCCCTGTTCGCGATCATGGTGTCACTGGCCCGGCTCTGGCAAGCCCACGGCGTCCACCCCGACACCGTCATCGGCCACTCCCAAGGCGAAATCGCCGCCGCCCACATCGCCGGCGCCCTCACCCTGCACGACGCCGCCCGCATCAGCGCCCTGCGCTCCCAAGCCCTCACCCGCCTGCACCACACCGGCGGCATGGCCCACATCGCCGCCCACCCCCACACCCTCGACGAGTTGGACGGCCTGGAAGAGATATCGATCGCCGCGGTCAACGGACCCGACTCCACCACCGTCTCAGGACCCGACACCGCCCTGACCCGCCTCCTGGAGCACTGCACCCGCAACGGCATCCGCAGCAAACGCCTCCCCGTCAACTACCCCTCCCACCACCCCGCCATCGACACCCTCCAAACCCACATCCTCACCGCCCTGACCGGCATCACCCCCCAACCACCCACCATCACCTGGATCTCCACCTGCACCGGCCAAACCAACCCCCACCCCGACCCCGCCTACTGGCACACCAACCTGCGCCACACCGTCCAACTCCACCAAACCACCACACACCTCCACCACACCGGCCACACCACCTACCTCGAAATCAGCCCCCACCCCATCCTCACCACCGACCTCACCCACACCCTCACCCAAAACACCCCCACCCCAAACAGCCCGCCTTCAGACACCCCGCCCACAAACAACCCCCCCCCGCCCGCAGAACCCCTCGTCCACCACACCCTCACCCGCGACCACCACACCTACACCCACTACCTCCACAACCTCGCCCACCTACACACCCACACCCACCACCCCATCACCTACACACCCACCCAACCCAACCAACCCGAACCCCCCGAACCACCCGA
>NZ_JBEUPD010000124.1:0-1324 GCF_040492135.1 Actinomadura sp. NPDC000600 | reverse complement strand
GAAAATACTCGTGCTCAAGGTAAATTCTTAGAAAAAGCTACAATATACCTATTAGACAAAAACGCTAGTAGACAATCATCCGCAAAATGGCCTGATTCTCGAATTGAGAAAGAAGCTAACAAGATGTGGGATATGAACATAAGCGGCGCTTTCACAAACGTGGCAGAAGGAATTAAAAATGCAGAAAACAAGCCTCGCTTTCACAGTCACGAAGAGCAAGTAGATTACTGGATAAACTTCATGAATGAGTATGAGTTTTTAGAAAACTTTACTGACGGTATCGATGATATGGAATTTGAATAAATAAAACTTTGATACTATTGCTTTCTCCTTAATCATGTCTTGCCCGACAATAGAACAGGAGAAAAAAATGAATATTAAAGAAGTCAAAAAAAAAGACGGTACAACCGTCTATAAAGTAAATGTCTATCTTGGTGTAGATAGCCTAACAGGTAAGCAAGTACGCACTACGGTTACAGCCAAGAACCGTAAAACGTGCGAAAACAAAGCTCACCAAGCTATGAATAAGTTTATCAAAAATGGCTCTACTGTTGCAAGAGAAAAAGTTTCATTTGACAATTTTAACGCCTTAGCCACTAGTTGGTTTGATTCTTATAAATTGACAGTTAAAGCAAACACTATCAGAATCAATAGTAATTTTTTAAAAAATTATATTTTGCCAGCACTCGGAAACTATAAAGTTGAGAAAATTACAACTGTACTATTGCAAAATATTGTTAATGACTGGGCTAGAAATGCCAATACTGCTGAAATAGTTAACGGTAATCGTGAAAAGGGAAAAAGTAAAGATTATAAATTGTTGCTCAATATCATCAAACGCATTCTTGATTATGGTATGCAATTAGGTGTTATTTCAGACAATCCAGCTATAAAAGTATTTTCTCCAAAACTCAAGACAAGAACAGTCAAAAAAATAAAGTATTTTAACAATGATGAACTCAAACGCTTCTTGGATTACCTTGACTCGTTACAATCAACCACAGCAAACATAAAAAGCACTACTCTATACAAGCTTTTACTTGCTACTGGTTTGCGTATCTGTGAGGCTTTAGCCTTATCATGGTCTGATATTGATTTTGTCAATAATACCGTTAGTGTATCTAAGACACTCATACAATACAGCAATGAGATACAAGACAGTGCAAAAACAAAAGAAAGCAATCGTTTAGTTTCTGTAGATAGCGAGACAATTTCAATGTTGAAAGAGTGCGGCCAGCTCGCGGGCCTCCAGCGCCAGCGGCACCATGTCCGGGTGCTTGATCTTCCAGCGGCCCGACATCTGCTCCACGACGAGCTTGGAGTC
>NZ_JBEUPD010000123.1:0-1336 GCF_040492135.1 Actinomadura sp. NPDC000600 | reverse complement strand
GACAACTATTTGTATACGTTAAAAAAACAAAAACCGAAAGCTGACAACCTTGAAAAACTAGCCGACTACTTCCATGTATCGGTTGACTATTTACTAGGACGTGCTGAAGCTAAACCAGTCAACGAACCGATAGACTTGGCGGAAGTCGCAAACTCTGATGATGACGCTATTTTTGACAGTATTCTAAGTGCTGGTGGTCGCCCTTTGACCGAAAAAGACAAAGCTATGATTAAATTAGTTTTTGCTGACCGTTGGGAAGAATTGCAACAAAAAGCTAAAGACTTGAAAGATAGTGAAAAATGAGGGCGTTAAATGAATCAAGAAGAATTGACCGCTCTTATAGTAATCAAGATTGAAAACTTAGGCATAGATTACAGAACATTTGAATATGATAATCAAAGAGCTTGGATAGATACAAGGCTTTGTATTGGCGGTTATAACCCAAATTTAGCTACGCCTTTTGACCATGCTCACGAGTATATGCACGCTTACTACAAAGATGATAGACGGCTAGGCGAATGTGATACGTTAAGCCCTACGGAAAAAAGAGCCAACAAAGAAGCTATTTTAATGCTTTGGGATTGGTTCATACAAAATGGCGGTAACTTTGATGATATAACACAGTTCTGTAAAATAACTGGTTGCCACTATGACGCCACTAAACGACTAATAACGTCAATGTGCTGTGATATGAGTACAAAGAGTTTTAGAGACTGTGCCATTGATTACATCAGCCGTTTCGACATCATCACGCACGACACGTTAAATATATACAACTTCTTAGACTTCTACGGCTATCATCACAACGCTTATGACGAGGCTCGTGCGTTGCTGTGTGAGTTGTGTTGGTTTGAGTTGGTGGGGTAAAAAAGGAGGAAGCATGAAACTATCGGACTACTTAAAGAGTATTGATAACTTAGATGAAAAAATGCAAAAGGCTGTAATTATAGCTGAGTATGAGAAAATGTTTGGAGAACACTACAGACTACCACAAGAACAGTTTGCTGACCTTATGGAATTACCTTTGCCAAAATTAAGAAGAGTTATTCATGAAATGAAAAAAGCAATAGATTAGAACTTTAATAGTGCTAAAGTCTATATATCTGTGAACCTTAACATTTTTTAACATGCTAACAAATGCTAAGGTTCAAATCTATAAAACAAATCCTAAATTTTAGGAATGCAAAATAAAAAGCGCTTGTGCGCACGCGAAAGAGGAAAATAAAGAGGATAATATTACGAACGAATCAGATAACCTTATTCAAATTTTTAGTCATAACCCATTAGCACTTATCTCATGTATTATATTGGGTATTGGCCTTCTATTTACTTTTGC
>NZ_JBEUPD010000122.1:0-1346 GCF_040492135.1 Actinomadura sp. NPDC000600 | reverse complement strand
GTGAAACCAATAAACTTTACTCATCATCTATTTTAATGTAGTAGTGTTTAATAAAATATTTTTTAGAAATTACCCTACCGTTTGTTATATCTAAAAAATCGCCTATATTTCCCATTGCATAAGTTCCACCAAAGCCTTGTCCAACGCTCAAAATACCGTTCATTATTCCCAATTTAATATTTCTTTTAGCTGTTGGATTTATACCAGTTAAAAGGATTTTTAATCTATCATCATACCAAGAAAGATAATTCTCTTTAAACGCTTGCTTAACCCAATCAGGTTGTTCATTAGTTATACTAATTTCCCATACTTCGACTGATTTGTTTTTATATTTTACTTCCATAAAATAATATAACTTCTTTCTGTATAATATAGTGAGATTTTGGAGACCCTAAAAAAGGGGGGACCGATTCGTTCCTCCCTAGCAAGTCGCGAATCACGACCCCTTAATAACAACAACGAAATTTTCGTTTTTGCCACTTGTGGCAGAAAGCTATACCACTAAAATACTGTTAAGGGTGTAAAGATTTTAACGCCCTCAAAATTGTGGAGGTTATCAACACTAGACAAAGCTATACCGACATCACGTAGGTCAGGGGTAACTTTGAGGTGTACCCATTCAAAACAAAAATGTTATAGCTCCGTAGTTACAAATACACAGCAAATTCTAGCAACATACAAAATTTACATGCTGTTATGACCTAATGCAAGGATTGGTTGCGTCAGCTCCCTTGCTAATTGTTGGCAAATGTTGGCAGAAATTGACTTGGTAAGTCATTCCTTATTTTTATAGTAGAGGTTCAGGGATTTTTAAGACTTCTTCTAGCAAAAAAATAACATCAGAGAGTTTTTGTGGTTTTTTTGGAAATATTGCTCTTCTAAAGATATAAACCATAAATATAATCATAATAAAAATGAAGAAATATACAAGAATTTCATTAGATTTTGAACTCACCTCTAATGTTCCCAAAAGAGTGATTAATCGAGTTGTTTTTGTATTTTGGAGTGACGACAAGGTTGAAATCAAAAATGCTGATAAAGCTATAAACATTGATGAAAAGCTTATAATAGTGTCATTGCTATAAAAACTGTTGTTTATTTCATAATTCTGCTTTAGGTGCTGGATTTCTAAATCATTGTACCTATTTCTGACTTCTCTCATCAATATTTTATAATCTTTTTTATTATTTATCTGTTTAATATCTTTTGAAAGCTGCAACAATATTTTCTCTCTACTTTTTTTATCAAAGTAATATTCCTCTAGGATTCGATTGTTCGTATTCATTATTTGTGTACCCTTCACGCGCTCAAGCGCTTTTTATTTTTGTATTCCTAAAATCTAGGCT
>NZ_JBEUPD010000121.1:0-1346 GCF_040492135.1 Actinomadura sp. NPDC000600 | reverse complement strand
TTACGCCCAATAATTCCGGACAACGCTTGCGCCCTACGTATTACCGCGGCTGCTGGCACGTAGTTAGCCGGCGCTTCTTCTGCAGGTACCGTCACTTTCGCTTCTTCCCTGCTGAAAGAGGTTTACAACCCGAAGGCCGTCATCCCTCACGCGGCGTCGCTGCATCAGGCTTTCGCCCATTGTGCAATATTCCCCACTGCTGCCTCCCGTAGGAGTCTGGGCCGTGTCTCAGTCCCAGTGTGGCCGGTCGCCCTCTCAGGCCGGCTACCCGTCGTCGCCTTGGTGAGCCACTACCTCACCAACAAGCTGATAGGCCGCGGGCTCATCCTGCACCGCCGGAGCTTTTAACCCTCACAGATGCCTGCGAGAGTATTATCCGGTATTAGACCCCGTTTCCAGGGCTTGTCCCAGAGTGCAGGGCAGATTGCCCACGTGTTACTCACCCGTTCGCCACTAATCCACCCCGAAGGGCTTCATCGTTCGACTTGCATGTGTTAAGCACGCCGCCAGCGTTCGTCCTGAGCCAGGATCAAACTCTCCGTGAATGTTTTCCCGTAATCGGGACGACACCACGAGAGCGGAACAGCCGGGCGGAATAAGCCCAGCCGTTCACAGCGTCCTCGCTGTGCGCCTACCGAACAACGTCGGCAGGACTTTTTCAAAGGAACCTCGTCCCAGCCGATCGGCCGGAGACGGGGTATCAACATATCTGGCGTTGATTTTTGGCACGCTGTTGAGTTCTCAAGGAACGGACGCTTCCTTTGTACTCACCCGAGAGACTCTCTCAGGCTTTCCTCCGGGCGCTTCCCTTCGGTCTTGCGTTTCCGACTCTATCAGACCGTTTTCCGATCCGATTTCCTCGGTGCTTTCCAGGTTTCCGCTTTCGCGTTTCCCTTTCCGGCGATTCCGACTCTATCAGACTGTTTTCCGGTCTGATTTCCTCGGTGCTTTCCAGGTTCTCGCTTTCGCGATTCCCTTTCCGGCGGCTCCGACTTTATCAGAGGTTCTGAGTCGGATTTTCCGTCCCGCTCGGGGTTCCTGACGCACAGTCGCATCGGGTTCCCCCTCGGGCGGAGCCGTAAACGTACTGGAGCGGGGCGCCCCGATGCAAATCGAGGAGCCCCGCTCCGGGTTCACGCGTACGAGCGGTCGTACGAGGGTCAGACCTCGACCACGACCGGCAGGATCATCGGCCGGCGCCGGTAGGTGTCCGAGACCCACTTGCCCAGTGTGCGGCGGATGAGTTGCTGCAGCTGGTGGGGCTCCATGACCCCGTCCTGAGCGGACCTCTCCAGCACTTCGGCGATCTTCGGGATGACGTCGCCGAACGCGGAGTCGTCGATGCC
>NZ_JBEUPD010000120.1:0-1386 GCF_040492135.1 Actinomadura sp. NPDC000600 | reverse complement strand
TGCATTTCGGGGAGAACCAGCTATCACGGAGTTTGATTGGCCTTTCACCCCTAACCACAGGTCATCCCCCAGGTTTTCAACCCTGGTGGGTTCGGTCCTCCACGAAGTCTTACCTCCGCTTCAACCTGCCCATGGCTAGATCACTCCGCTTCGGGTCTTGAGCGCGCTACTAAATCGCCCTATTCGGACTCGCTTTCGCTACGGCTTCCCCACACGGGTTAACCTCGCAACACACCGCAAACTCGCAGGCTCATTCTTCAAAAGGCACGCAGTCACGACGCACCGAGTAAACTCGATGCGCGACGCTCCCACGGCTTGTAGGCACACGGTTTCAGGTACTATTTCACTCCGCTCCCGCGGTACTTTTCACCATTCCCTCACGGTACTATCCGCTATCGGTCACCAGGGAATATTTAGGCTTAGCGGGTGGTCCCGCCAGATTCACACGGGATTTCTCGGGCCCCGTGCTACTTGGGTGTCTCTCAAACGAGCCGCTGATGTTTCGACTACGGGGGTCTTACCCTCTACGCCGGACCTTTCGCATGTCCTTCGCCTACATCAACGGTTTCTGACTCGTCTCACGGCCGGCAGACCGTAAAAGAGAGATCCCACAACCCCGTATACGCAACCCCTGCCGGGTCTCACACGCATACGGTTTGGCCTCATCCAGTTTCGCTCGCCACTACTCCCGGAATCACGGTTGTTTTCTCTTCCTGCGGGTACTGAGATGTTTCACTTCCCCGCGTTCCCTCCACATACCCTATGTGTTCAGGTATGGGTGACAGCCCATGACGACTGCCGGGTTTCCCCATTCGGAAACCCCCGGATCAAAGCCTGGTTGACGGCTCCCCGGGGACTATCGTGGCCTCCCACGTCCTTCATCGGTTCCTGGTGCCAAGGCATCCACCGTGCGCCCTTAAAAACTTGGCCACAGATGCTCGCGTCCACTGTGCAGTTCTCAAACAACGACCAACCACCCGTCACAACCCGCCGAAGCAGATCTTTACCGGGGCCGGCACTGAAGGCAGCCACAATCGGCCGTACCCTCAGACACCCAACAGCGTGCCCGACACCCTCGCCCTCCCATGTTCGCTTTCCACGCCGAAGCAGTACTTGCCAACCTGAGCAGGTCGAGTGTGCCGAATAATCAACGTTCCACCCTTGAGCAACCAGCATCAGACAGTCGCTGATGTACTGGCCTCTGACCTCACCCCGAAGGGATCGGTAAGAAGTGCTCCTTAGAAAGGAGGTGATCCAGCCGCACCTTCCGGTACGGCTACCTTGTTACGACTTCGTCCCAATCGCCAGTCCCACCTTCGACAGCTCCCTCCCACAAGGGGTTGGGCCACCGGCTTCGGGTGTTACCGACTTTCGTGACGTGACGGG
>NZ_JBEUPD010000119.1:0-1390 GCF_040492135.1 Actinomadura sp. NPDC000600 | reverse complement strand
ACCTGGGGCAGCAGGCGTTCGGCACCGAGTACTTCATCCTCCAGGCGGGTGAGCTCGGCCCGGTCGGCCCCGGCCGCCGCGAGCGGGACCAACGAGCCGAGGCCGAACGCCGGGTTCTGCTTACGGATCTCGATCATCCGCCGGGTCCAGTGCAGCAGCGAGGACGGCGACGACATCGACGCCTCCACGTTCGTGACCTGGTACCCGTAGACCGGATCCATGATCGTGGGCAGATACAGACGCCCCGGGTCGCAGGACGAGAAACCCGCGTTGCGGTCCGGCGTCCACTGCATCGGCGTGCGCACCGCGTCCCGGTCACCGAGCCAGATGTTGTCCCCCATGCCGATCTCGTCGCCGTAGTAGAGGATCGGCGAGCCGGGCAGCGACAGCAGCAGCGCGGTGAACAGCTCGATCTGGTTGCGGTCGTTGTCCAGCAGCGGCGCCAGACGCCGGCGGATGCCGATGTTGGCCCGCATCCGCGGATCCTTGGCGTACTCCGCCCACATGTAGTCGCGTTCCTCGTCGGTGACCATCTCCAGGGTCAGCTCGTCGTGGTTGCGCAGGAAGATGCCCCACTGGCAGCTCGACGGGATCGCCGGCGTCTTCGCCAGGATCTCCGACACCGGATACCGCGACTCACGCCGCACCGCCATGAAGATCCGCGGCATGACCGGGAAATGGAACGCCATGTGGCACTCGTCGCCGCCCGAGGGGAAGTCGCCGAAGTAGTCGACCACGTCCTCCGGCCACTGGTTCGCCTCCGCGAGCAGCACCGTGTCCGGATAGTGCGTGTCGATCTCCTTGCGCACCCGCTTCAGGAACTCGTGCGTCGCCGGCAGGTTCTCGCAGTTGGTGCCTTCCTGCTGGTACAGGTACGGCACCGCGTCGAGGCGGAAGCCGTCGATGCCGAGGTCGAGCCAGAACCGCAGGGCGGAGACGATCTCCTCCTGCACCGCCGGGTTCTCGTAGTTGAGGTCGGGCTGGTGGGAGAAGAAGCGGTGCCAGTAGTACTGCTTGCGGACCGGGTCGAAGGTCCAGTTGGAGGCCTCGGTGTCGACGAAGATGATCCGGGCGTCCTGGTACTGCTTGTCGTCGTCGGCCCACACGTAGTAGTCGCCGTAGGGGCCGTCGGGGTTGCTGCGGGACTCCTGGAACCACGGGTGCAGGTCGCTGGTGTGGTTCATCACGAAGTCGATGATCACGCGCATGCCGCGCTGGTGGGCCGCGTCCACGAACTCGACGAAGTCGGCCAGGTCACCGAACTCGGGCAGCACCGCGGTGTAGTCGGAGACGTCGTAGCCGCCGTCGCGCAGGGGGGACTTGAAGAACGGCGGCAGCCACAGGCAGTCCACGCCCAGCCACTGCAGATAGTCCAGCTTGGCGGTCAGGC
>NZ_JBEUPD010000118.1:0-1394 GCF_040492135.1 Actinomadura sp. NPDC000600 | reverse complement strand
GGCAACCGCCCGGTACCTGGCCGACGTTCAGCGGGTCCTGCTGGACATCGGCAAGAACCTGGAGACCCTCGCGATCGAGACCCGCGTGCACCTGCGCAAGACGCACGTGGAGGGCGACCGCTGGTACCACGCCAGGATGCGCGCGATGCCCGTCGAAAAGGCCCTCGGGAACGTGCTCAAGAACCTGAACAACCTCACCGAGGGCCTGGAAAAGAGCGCCTATAAGCGCCGCGCCCACGACGAGAACGTGGTGAATACGGTCAAGGGAAGGAAGGAAAAGGAGCTGGAAAAGCAGCGTAAGAAGAACCCGCCGACGCTCCAGGCCGCACCCAACCCGCCGCAGCAGGGTGCGCAGAGCGAGAATTCCGGATATGGTGGTCCCACGTCGATTTACGACCTCGGTCGGGAGTCGGCGTGAACCGCCCCCTCAGCAGTGCCGAACGGTCCGCCGAACGGCGTCAGAACTGGCTGAAGGAAGAGGCGAAGAAAGCCCGCGAATCTCGCGGCGAGGCAGGGCTGATGGAATTCTGGCTCCGCCTGGCACGATCCCGAATGTCCAAGGACGTCAAAGCCGGTCGCGGCGACGTCTACTCCGGATTCGCGCTGATCTGCCGCCTGTTCATCACGGCGCTGGACCAGCGGGTGGAGGGCAACGGACGGATCTGGAACGACCTGCTGCAGTACGCGGAGCAGGTCGTGGCGAAGCACCCCCCGCGTAACTGAACGTCACCAGCGAAGGCCCCGCCGGGCTCCGGCGGGGCCTCGCGCGCGTAAAGCGTGCACACGTGCACGTGCACACGCGTGCACACAAGATCCCACGCTCTGTCAAGTCCCAGGAGGGAGGCGCACCGTGTCCGATGAGGACGGCACAGGGACCCTGGTCCAGGGCCCCTGGAGCGGTGATTCCACGTTCGTGCCACCGCCGATCCCGGATTACGGCGACACCATTCCGCCGCCGGAAGACATTCCCCCGGCGCCGCCGGAGTCGCCGGAAGAGATGACGATGGAACTGCCGACGATTCCGGCAGCACCGGACCCGTCAGCGGCCCTGCGCTCTGAAGGAATTACAGCACCGGAAATCAGCGAAGATGACGGCGAATGCGAGGAAGGCGAATACGAACAGCCTCGTTCTCTCGCTGACCGTCTCGGTGACTGGTTGGAATTCCGGCTGGAAATGGCGCGGGCCAATCATGAAAGCGAAACGCCTTTCCGTGAGGCTGAAATAGCACGGAAGGCCGCGCTGCTGGAGGGCCGCACCGCGCAAGAAGTCGCGATGATGGAGCAGAACGGAAAGCTCCACGCCGCGATGATGAAAGCGAAGGGCGACAAGGCGGCGGCGCGCGGAAAGGCCGACGCCGACCGCACGAAAGCGTCCGGCTCCGGCCTGGGGGCGG
>NZ_JBEUPD010000117.1:0-1406 GCF_040492135.1 Actinomadura sp. NPDC000600 | reverse complement strand
GTCCCTTAAACGGACATCCTGAACGTAGCACTTGGGCCCAAGAATGGTATAACAAATTTGTTAATCTTGAAATCCCAAGCGGTGGCGGAGGTTATATTGCTCCAATTTCAAGTCCTATTACCGTAACAAGTGAAATGGGTTGGAGAACGAGTCCAATCACCGGAGCGCAAGAATTTCACAATGCTATGGACTTGGTTAATGGCAATCCAACAACTCCAATCTTAGCTTCAAACGATGGTCAAGTGGTCCAAGCGGGAAGCAATTATTATGACTGGTATGGAAATTACACGGTCATCAAGCATGCGGATGGACTTTATACAGGGTACGCACATCAAAGCAGAATCGATGTTTCTGTGGGTCAAAATGTTAAAAAGGGCCAACAAATTGGACTTATGGGAGCGACTGGCCCAGTCACCGGGCCACATTTGCACTTCCAATTTATGGACCAATATTGGCCATCATCAAGCGCTCACTTTAAGAATCCAAGGGATTATATCAAATTTTAGAAAGGGTCTATTATGACAGAACATTTTATAACACTGTCCACCACAGAGCCTAATAACAATATTGGCATTGTTAAGCTAAGACATGCGGATGTCAATAGTCAAGCCATTGTTGCTCAAATCGTAGAGAACGGTCAGCCCAAGAACTTTGAAGGCTTACAGCCGTTCTTTTGTTTAATGGCACAAGAAACCACAGGTCAAGGATTATCAGAAGAAAGTGTTGTCTCCTTTGATGCCAAAAATGGAACATTGAATTATATTGCCAGTGACAATGCGCTTCAAATGGTTGGACGAAATGAAGCTTATTTTAGCTTTAGAAAACAAGAAGGCGGGCGGTGGATTGAACAGTTTTCTACTCGAACTTTCCATTATATCGTTGAAAAGTCAATTTATTCTCAACCTTTCAAAGACTCTAACTACTGGTGGACTTTCAAAGAGCTTTATCGAATCTTTAATAAGTATATTGAAGATGGTAAAAATAGCTGGGTACAGTTTGTGGAAGCAAACCGTGAAATCCTTGAATCAATTGATCCAGGAGGACGGTTACTTGCGGAAGTTTTAGACCTCAATAAAATTATTTATCGTAAAGTTCCAAGCGGATTTAATGTAGTAATTGAGCACGATTCAGAGTATCAACCGAATGTGAATGTAACATATTACAAAAATTCAATTGGAACCGAAGCGAATGGCTTTGATACTGGTCCAGTATTTGGCGGAGAGCGAATTTATAACCTAGCTTCTTCATTAAGCTATATCAGAAATAAAGTCAATGTTGAGCTTCCGTCAGTTTATGCAATGGCCGGAGAAGTTGTAAATAATGGTAACGAACTGTTGTTAATCAACGGAACTGAGGTTATGCGTTTTGTTATTGAGGGTGCAACAATCACCAAAGGCTATGTTGAA
>NZ_JBEUPD010000116.1:0-1411 GCF_040492135.1 Actinomadura sp. NPDC000600 | reverse complement strand
CAGGGCTCCGGAGTAGTGGAACTCTCGGCCTGATTGTCCGGTTCTGACAGTCGTGTGGCTGGGCCGGAGATGCGTGCAGGCACGACCTTCGTGATCATGAAGGTGTTGAAGCTCTCTGATCACATGAGAAGACCGTGCCTGCCCCCTCATCATCTCTGATCTCCGCTGTCCTTGGCGACCTGGCCGGCCTGCCCGAAGCCGACCGTGATGCTCTGGCCGACAGGATTCCGCAGCTCATCGCCCATCTCGCGTGGGTGCCCGACCCGCGTGATCCTCGCGGGATACGGCATTCGCTGTCATCACTGCTGGCCACGGCGGTCGCGGCCGTTCTGACCGGAGCGACGTCGTTCACAGCGATCGGCGAGTGGGTCGCTGACTCGCCCGTTTGGGTCCTGGACGTGCTCGGCATCCGCTACAACCTCTTCTCCCGTGTGCATGAGGTGCCGGACGAGGCGACCATCCGTGACCTGCTGGAGCGCGTGGACCCGGCGGCGCTCACCGCGGCGACCGGTGCCTGGCTGAACGACCTGACCAGGTTCAAGCCCACCAACGGCACCCGCGCCCGGGACCTGCGGCGGCCTCGACGAGAACAAGTCGTGGTCGATGGCAAAGCGCTGCGGGGCACACGACACCACACCGCCACCGGCCGAGCGCTGCACCTCCTGGCCGCCCGCACCGGCCGGGGAGCCGTCATCGCCCAGGCCGAGATCGGCGGCAAGACCAACGAAATCCCGGCGTTCGCGCCACTGCTGCGCCCCCTGGACCTGGCCGACGTCGTGGTGACGGCAGATGCCCTGCACACCCAACGCGATCACGCGGTCTTCCTGGTCGAGGAGAAGAAGGCGCACTACATCCTCACGGTGAAGAAGAACCAGCCGTCACTGCACCGGCAACTCAAACAGCTGCCCTGGCGCAAGATCGAGATCGGGCACACCGAGACCCATCACGGACACGGCCGGACCGAACGCCGCTCCATCAAAGTCTGCGCGGTCGCCCAAGGGCTGACCTTCCCGCACGCCGCCCAGGCCATCTGCATCACCCGCAGGACCCGCCCCCGCCACGGCGGACGATGGAAGACCGTCACCGTCTTCGCCGTCACCAGCCTCGCCGCGCACCAGGCCCAACCCGAAGAACTCGCCGCCTGGATCCGCCGGCACTGGCAGATCGAAGCGCTGCACCACGTCCGTGATGTCACCTACCGCGAGGACGCCTCCCAGATCCGCGCCGGCCATGGACCCGCGGTCATGGCCACTCTGCGCAACCTCGCCATCGGCATCTTGAAACTCTGCGGCTGGACCAACATTGCCGCCGCCAACCGCCACCACCAGCGAGACCCCCGCCGCTGTCTCGCCACCCTCGGCCTCACAATCGGACATCACGATCGATAACACGAGAACGCCGGAGCCCTGGG
>NZ_JBEUPD010000115.1:0-1497 GCF_040492135.1 Actinomadura sp. NPDC000600 | reverse complement strand
GGCACACATCGCGTGGGCGCTGGGTGACTACGAGACCCGCCTGGTGCTGGAGCTGTGCCAGGACATCGCCCGCGACAAGACGCTGGCGTGGCTGGGGGAGGAGGTTGCGGAGATCCGCTGGAAAGGCGGCGGCAAGCACCGCGCCCGGGTCAGGGACGGGCTGATCGTCGCGGTGTTCCGGCACTACGAGTCGAGAGCTGCCGAGTCGAAGCCCCTTCTCCACGATCATGCGGTGGTGTCGATCCGGGCCCGGCGGCCGGACGACAAGGGGACGTGGGGCAACCTGTCGGCGGACTCGCTGATGGCCCACATCGTCGCGGCCGACACCCTCTACACCCTGTACTTCATGGAGGAGGTGTCCGCCCGGCTCGGGTGGGCGTGGGAGCCGCGCGAGGTGACGCCCGGCCGCAGGCCCGTCATGGAGCTGGCGGGCATCGACCAGCGGCTCATCGGCTGGCAGTCGACCCGCCGTCAGCAGATCGAGGACGCGCTGTCCGTCCTCACCGCCAACTACGAGAAGAAGCAGGGGCACCCGCCGGGGGAGCGGGCCGGCTACGCGCTGGGCTGCCAGGCCGCCGACCAGACGCGCTCGCCCAAGCGCACGGAGCTGCTGTCGCTGACCGAGCTGCGCGAGCGATGGCGTGACTCAGCGATCCGGGCCTACGGCGTTGACGTCTTCGACCGGCTGGCGGAGCGGGCGCGGGCAGCGGCCGCGGCGGTGTGGGCGCGGGTGCGGCCGGTGGTCGACATAGCGCTGGCCGCCGTCGACGTCGTCGCCGTGGTGTACGTGATGCGCGGCGCGTTCAAGCGCCACCACCTGCTCGCCGAAGCACGCCGCCACCTCTCCTATGTCCTGCGCGGCCGACCCCACCGGCCCGGCCTGGACGAACAGATCGTGCAAGCGGTCGTCGACGACTACACCCGCCCCGTCGGCCGGGGCCGGATGATGACCGCCGACCTGCGCGCCCTGTACCCGCGTGACACCGAGGACCAGGCCGTGCTGCGCCCGCTGACCCGCAAGCGGTCCGCGCCCCCGTACGAGCGGGCCCGTCTCGCCGCTGGCGCCCTGGCCGCCCGGGTCAACGCAGCGCGACGCGCGGAGCGCCTGGGCTCCCGCCCCCGTCCGTACGCCGTCGCGGTGCCCGCGGCCTCGAGGTCGCATCCGCGGCCGTTCCGCACCGGCCCGAAGGCGGGCCGCCTCCTGGAGCCGGAGACCGGCGTCGACGCGGTGGAGCAGACCCGCCAGACCCTCGAAGCAGCCGCCGCGAAGGTGGCCGCCACGATCCAGGACAGCAGGCGGGCGCGCGAGGCCGCCCACGGCCTGCGATCGCAGCCGGCCCCGGCGGCGGTCCCGCCGCCGCACACCCAGCAGCCCGGCGTACAGCACACGCCGGGCCGGAGTTCAGGAGGAGTCGCGTGAGCACCCCGGAAGAACAGCCCAACGCCGAAGAGGCCCTCGCCCGCGCCCGTGCCGCCCGCGCGGAGATAGCCGCCGCG
>NZ_JBEUPD010000114.1:0-1499 GCF_040492135.1 Actinomadura sp. NPDC000600 | reverse complement strand
CCTTGGGCGAGACCCTCGCCGGCGGCGGCATGAAGGTCAGCGTCTACGGCGCGCAGTTCCTAAGAAACTTATCGAAAAAAAGAACTCGGAGAAAGTGATTGGTGGGGGGCAGAAATGTTCTTGATTGCTTCCAAGTTCAATAAACGAATTGATGATATTTTTTTAGACAAAAAGTCCACGAAAAGTGGCTTTGAAAAAGCTAGTTAGAAAACTGAAATAAGAAAGGATTCAAAAATGGATCAATTAATTACAATCACACAAAACGAAAACAACGACCAAGTAGTAAGCGGTCGTGAACTACATGAATTTTTAGAAGTAAAAACTCCTTATCATATTTGGTTTGAAAGAATGGCAGAATATGGATTTACTGAAAACGTTGATTTTATAGGTTTTGAACAAAAAAGTTCAAAACTAGGCGGTCGTCCAAGTGTTGACCATGCGTTAAAAATTGACATGGCAAAAGAAATTTCCATGATTCAGCGTAACGAAAAAGGGAAACAAGCCCGTCAATATTTCATTGAAGTTGAAAAAGAACTCAAACAACAGCTTTTACCGCAAACTCCTGAACAACAAATTGCATTACTCGCTCAAGGAAACGTGAACTTGAACAAAAAAGTAGAACAAATCGAAAATTCAGTTCTTGATTTGACTGACCGATTCGGGCTTCCATCAAATAAAGCTAAAGTTTTGCAAAAGAAAGTAGCAAGCAAAGTTTATATGTTTACTGGCGGTAAGTATTCAAATGCTCATAAGAAGTTAGGAGCTAAGGTATTCAGAGAGTTTTATAAAGATTTGAACAATCGCTTCGATGTTGTGAAATATAGCGATATTCCATTAAGTCGTTATGACGAAGCAACAGAATATCTTGACATGTGGCAACCATCTTTCAATACAACGCTTGAAATTCGTGGATTGAACTCACAAACCAGCTTTGATTTTGAAGAATAGAAAGGAAAACACATGGAACAAACACTTGAAGTACAAGCGACTATTTCAGTTTTAATTCCAGAAGATAAGATTCTTGTAGATAAAGTTGAATATCAAGAGCTTAAAGAAAAAGACTTTGACGGTTGGGTTGGTATGGATGTATTCATAAAAAAATCAAACCGCTCAAGAACTACTATCAAGAACTTGTTAAACCGTCCAGAGATGATAAAAAAGTTATCCATAGAAAATGGCGGTTGGGTATTTTATCCGGCTGATGCTGGTAAATGGTCATTTCATTATAAAGAGATGATGGAATTTATAAACAATGAATTTTATCAGAAATTTTCAGGAGGGAGTGGTCTATGACCTACACATACATAGTCAACCCAGAAACGGGCGAAATCCTGTTTGACCTATTTCACGACTTAATCACACAGAACATACGAGCAATCAAACTCATTGCAAAGAAATTAAATGCGGTGCTCCGCTAGAAAAGAGAACGAATCATGAAAACAAAAACATTATTTATAGATGAAGAAGTTCAAGGCGAAAGAATTGGAGATTTGAACACA
>NZ_JBEUPD010000113.1:0-1532 GCF_040492135.1 Actinomadura sp. NPDC000600 | reverse complement strand
GTCAGTAAGTCCGCAAAGACTTGCGTGTCATTGCCTGATATTTCATGAAACGCAAAGGTCAGCTCTTGCATTTCCTTAATGATTGATTTTACTGTTTCTTGTGGCTCGTCTTCCTGTGTTTCTGTCAGTTCGTCCACAGATAAGCCCAAAACTTCTGTAAGGTTGACTAGGTTCTCGCGCAATCCTTCCAATAAGTCTTTTTGAGTCGCTGGCGTTTCGTTTGCTCCCTCAATATTAATCAATTTTGAAGTGGGTTCTGAAAGTTCACTTGTAAGTGTAAAAAGGTTAGATAAGATTGTTTTTGTATTTTGGCTCATTTTATTTTCTCCGATTTTTCTATGTAGTAATTTGTAGTATTTTTTATGACAACATTTGTCAACACTTCAATTTGTCGGACAGCGTGCTTTTTTCATGTTTTTATTTCCTCTGATAAATTCCTAGCGAGTAGGTGTTTTTGCGGTAACAGAGTAACAGATACCTATAAATGGCTTAACCATAGGGTTAAAGCTGTTACTTCTAATAGTAACGTGTTACCGATTTTCAGTAACACTTTTATTTTTTCTTGCGGGAATAACCTTTAGTGACTTTTTTATGTTTCTCATCGTCCCAATAAAACAACCGTCTAAACAATTCCATTTCATTGGCTCGATGTAAATCGACAGCTCTATTAAAGCCTGCGCTATTTGGTCTTTGCACGGTCTTTTTCCATTGGTCTTTGACATAATCAGGTAGTTTATTCTCAAACTCTCGCTTAGTAAAGGGCTTCACTCCCTCATCTTCACACCATGCACGATATAAGGCGCTTATAAAGGCGGTCGGTAGAAAATCACTGACGAACTCCTCAAACATATCATTTACAAAAGCCAATACATTGTCATTGCTGATTTTAAAGTCATCTAACAGCCCTTGTGTGGCTTTCGGTTCGTCAAACTTCTCAAAGTTAAGCGATAAAGCGATTTTAAGGACATACTCTAAAACGTCTTTGCGTTTAATATAATCATCCTTTATTTTCCAATCGTCATTATCTGCGGTAAAAGACTTTTCAAAAGGCACGATAAGCAAACGTCTGTATGTTCCATTTGACTTATTTCTAAACTTTGGCAAGAAGTTAGTGGATTGTATAACCAGCTTATTAAATACTGCTAAGGTGGGTTGCTTTCCTTTCGCTTCAATCGGTACTGGGTCGCCAGTCACTACTGAAAAGTAATTTCCTGCGTTGTCTAAGTAACTGACTTGGCTGTCATCTCCAATAATACAAGTTTTGCCAACCACTTGGGAAAGGGCGAACCGTTCCGCAAATTGTTCAGCTTTGACACTTGCCACGTTCTCACGTCCGATTAAGTTCATGATGAGGCTCTGAAATGTACCTTTGCCGTCATTTCCTTTACCGACGAGCCAAACGCCTTTACGATAGGAGTAATTGCCGTTGGTACTTGCGCCACGTCCGGCGTGGTGAGCAGCGGTTCGGGCAGCCAGGGCCCGACGTAGGCCTCCTTGCGGCGTTTCATGCTGCGCAATCGGTTGATCGATTG
>NZ_JBEUPD010000112.1:0-1553 GCF_040492135.1 Actinomadura sp. NPDC000600 | reverse complement strand
TCCGATCCGTGTCACCAGGCCTGACAGAAGAACCAGCGTGTCATCTGTCATAGGCGGCACGTCCGCCAGTGCATCGTGCTCCTCCCCGGTCAGGCCCTGGTCCACGGTCCACACCCGGTGCTCGTCGAAGCCACCGTCGAAGGGAGGAACCGGGGGACGATCGGTGACGGTCATTCGTGCGCCGGTGACCAGATGCCGAAGCTGGAAGGCGTCAGCCCTTGCTTCCTCCAGACGCAGGCCGGGCAGACCCACCGGCTTGCCACGAGGCACCAAGTACGTGAGCACATTGGACGGCGTGGGCGTGATGACCACCAAGTCGTCGGGCCTGGGGGAGAGAATCAGGTCGTAGTGGGTCACCGACGCCATAGCCCACATGCCCGGCCACTCCTGCAGAGGGCCTCCGTTGAAGATGCCCAAAGCCAGCAATGCCCGAAGCCGTTGCTGGGCCAAGTCGGAGGTGTCGAAGCCCAGGTGGCCGCAACCGCGGGGAACACCTCGTGCAGCCGCCTGCCTATGTTCACCGGAGAAAGCGCGACGAGTCGCAGAAGCGGAACGACGACCGGAGTGGGCCATGCCAGAGTCCTTGCAGCCGCCCGGCCGGCAGACAGAGACACGGATCGACGATCACTCCGAGTGGGAAGCGACGTGGGCGCCCCACACCCTCTCCGCAGATCGGTGACAGCCGGGCATCACAGATATGCATGCCGAGTCGTCGCAACCGGCAGGAAACCCCACCATACCCATCAACCGGCACAACCAGGTGTCAACTGGGTCCATAGGCAGCCGACCAGAGCCCCATCGTTGGGCTGACAGCACGCCACATCAGCCATACGGGTCTACTCCGGAGGCAAAGCAGCGCGCCACACCGACGCCTCCCGTCCGCTGCGGCAGGCTGCTGCGCGGCCTTCCAGGTAGGCCATCGTTCGCAGGGCCACCGCCCGACCCGGTGCCACAACAACCTCTGCGAGCGAGAAGGAGCAAGGCCCCACCCCGAGAACACCAGCGCCTGCCAGACCCGGCTCCGTCCATCTGCGCGCCGGGGTCGGACGGTGCGCGGATCAGGATGACAATGAGCCACGGAAACGCGCTCACACAGAAAGCCCGCTACCGCTCCCGCTGCACCGGCATCGGCCATCAAGCCTGCACGCAGCAGCACACCACAGCGGAGGGCCAGCACCCCGTGCCCGACTCAGGCCCCGACCAGGCCCGGCTGGAAGCCCAGGTCTTCGAGCATCTGGGCGGCACGATCGACTACTGCGCACACCCCGCCGGCATCGCCCACGTGATCCCGACCGGCACGCACCTCACCGTGGCACTGGACCCCAAACTCGGCCCCAACCACCGGCTTTCTCAGCACTGCCTTGAAGCGCTGCTTCCCACCATCTACACCGGCACCGACGAGGACCCAGAGGGGCCCGGCAGCGCCGTGGGAGTCCGGCTGCGGGGAATCGACGCCGACGGACTCCACCTCGGTCTCGCCGACACCAATGCCCGTGTCACGCTGGCGGGGCCGTCACAGGCAGAGTGGACCACTGCCCTTGCCAACCACCGTG
>NZ_JBEUPD010000111.1:0-1561 GCF_040492135.1 Actinomadura sp. NPDC000600 | reverse complement strand
AAAAGTCGTAACAAGGTCTCCGTTGGTGAACCAGCGGAGGGATCATTACCGAGTTTACAACTCCCAAACCCATGTGAACATACCTTTACGTTGCTTCGGCGGAGCCGCCCCGGCGCCCGGAACCTCTTCGGTTTCGCGGCCCGGAACCAGGCGCCCGCCGGAGGCCACAAACTCTTTTGTTTTTACAGTTTCTTCTGAGTGTGCCGCAAGGCAAAATACAAATGAATCAAAACTTTCAACAACGGATCTCTTGGTTCTGGCATCGATGAAGAACGCAGCGAAATGCGATAAGTAATGTGAATTGCAGAATTCAGTGAATCATCGAATCTTTGAACGCACATTGCGCCCGCCAGAATTCTGGCGGGCATGCCTGTTCGAGCGTCATTTCAACCCTCGAGCTCCCCTCTTTTTGGGAGAGCCCGGCGTTGGGGACCCGGCGCTAACACCGCCGGCCCCGAAATGGAGTGGCGGCCCGTCCGCGGCGACCTCTGCGTAGTAATATCCACTCGCACCGGGACCCGGGCGCGGCCACGCCGTTAAACACCCCACCTTCCGAATGTTGACCTCGAATCAGGTAGGAATACCCGCTGAACTTAAGCATATCAATAAGCGGAGGAAAAGAAACCAACAGGGATTGCCCCAGTAACGGCGAGTGAAGCGGCAACAGCTCAAATTTGAAATCTGGTCCCCAGGGCCCGAGTTGTAATTTGTAGAGGATGCTTTTGGCGAGGCGCCTTCCGAGTTCCCTGGAACGGGACGCCACAGAGGGTGAGAGCCCCGTCTGGTCGGATGCCAAGCCTATGTAAAGCTCCTTCGACGAGTCGAGTAGTTTGGGAATGCTGCTCAAAATGGGAGGTATATGTCTTCTAAAGCTAAATACCGGCCAGAGACCGATAGCGCACAAGTAGAGTGATCGAAAGATGAAAAGCACTTTGAAAAGAGGGTTAAAAAGTACGTGAAATTGTTGAAAGGGAAGCGCCTATGACCAGACTTGGGCCCGGTGAATCATCCAGCGTTCTCGCTGGTGCACTTTGCCGGGCACAGGCCAGCATCAGTTTGGCGCGGGGGATAAAGGCTTCGGGAATGTGGCTCCCCTCGGGGAGTGTTATAGCCCGTTGTGTAATACCCTGCGCCGGACTGAGGTACGCGCTCCGCAAGGATGCTGGCGTAATGGTCATCAGCGACCCGTCTTGAAACACGGACCAAGGAGTCGTCTTCGTATGCGAGTGTTCGGGTGTAAAACCCCTACGCGTAATGAAAGTGAACGCAGGTGAGAGCTTCGGCGCATCACCGACCGATCCTGATGTTCTCGGATGGATTTGAGTAAGAGCATACGGGGCCGGACCCGAAAGAAGGTGAACTATGCCTGTATAGGGTGAAGCCAGAGGAAACTCTGGTGGAGGCTCGCAGCGGTTCTTGCCTCTTCGAGCGGACGGGCAACCTCTGGCGCGCCCAGGGCCGCCGGGCCTGGCTCGAACTGAAGCACTTCGGCCGTCACGTGATGACTCAGGCGCTCCTCCACCCGGACGAGGTGGAGGGCTGGCGCGGTGAGATCCGCGAC
>NZ_JBEUPD010000110.1:0-1569 GCF_040492135.1 Actinomadura sp. NPDC000600 | reverse complement strand
GCAGGGCCGCGAGTTTGTTTTCCCAGGCTTCCTCGCCGGGCTCCCACACCATCCCGGCCTCGGGCGCGTCCAGCAGGGTCTTGCGCCGCTCCTCTAGTTCCCCGGCCCGCAGCGCCTTCCGCTGCTGGTGGACCCATCGCCCAAGCGGAAACGCCTTCGTCACCCCCACTTCGACCTCAACGTCGTAGGGCACGGCGCAGAGCCCGGTGATCTCGTTCTCCGCCCGCCAGCGCAGCAGGGCCTGGTAGCCCTCCAGCCACACCAGGGACTCCGGCCGGTAGACCCGGGTGCGGAGGAAGGCCGCGATGGTCGACGCGTCCCTGGGAGAGGAGAAGTGGAGCAGGGCCGACTCGGCAGCGGCGTCGGTGTCGTCCTGCTCCTGGTCCTCGCCGTCGCCGTCGGCCCCGACGATCCGCCCTTCTTCATCGTGCCGGATGTGCACCTTGCGCTGTCCGCTGGTGAGTGCGCGGGAGGCGAGCTGCTCGACGAGTCGTTCATCGTGCGAGCGCAGGCCCTGAAGGACGGCTACAAGGGGGCGGAACGAGGCGGAGGCGACCATGTCGGTCGGGTCCTCGCCGGGCTCCAGGAAGACGGGCACGATGATCCGCGCGATCTTCGTGGTGCCGTCGCGGTTGAGTCGCAGGGCCCGGCCGATGTTCTGCACGATCTCGACCTGGGAGCCGCGGGTGTCGGCGAAGCACACGGCCTCGACTCCCCGCTCGCCGGTGATGTCCACGCCTTCCCCGAGCACGCGACAGCTCGCGAGGAACGCGCGGTGTACCCGGCGGCCGGCCGCGTCGATGCCGTTGGCGAACTGCCGCAGCACCTCGCGCCGCTCGGCTACGAGGTGGTCGCCGCACAGCCACGCCGCCCAGACGCGGTTCGGCGGGACGTGCCGTCCGGTCTCCAGCTCGTAGAACTCCGCGTCGATCGACGACGCGGGGAGCCGGCCCGCGGCCGCCAGGTCCTCGTCGGAGGCGTCGTTCACGTACAGCTCCGCGGCCGTCTTCGGCAACTGCTCCGCGAAGGCCGCCGCTTCCTCCACCTTCTGGTGGAACGTCATCACCGTGCGCAGGTTGTACGCCGCCGCGTGCTCCAGGAGCGCCGTCTGCAACAAAGCGAGGCGTCGGCCCCGCTGCGCCTCCTCCGATTCCCCGAGGGCGGGGGAGGGGTCGCGGATCTCCAGCACGTCGATCTCGAAGCCGGCCAGGATGCCCCGCTCGACGGCCTCCGACAGCCCGAGCTCGAACAGCCATTCACCGTAAGGGCCGTCGGGGTCGCTGGCCATCGTCGCGATCTCCAGCTCCCGGCCGTCCGCGCCCTTCTGCGGGCGGGGGGAGGCGAGGATGCGCGGGGTCGCGGTCAGGTAGAGCCGGAAGTCCGCGGGGATCCGGCTGTTGTCGTGGATCGCCGCCCACGGCCGCCCGAGATCACCGGTGGTTGAGTGGGCTTCGTCGACGACGGCGAGGTCGAAGCCGTCCATCGTCTGCCCGTACAGCCGCTGCCCGCCGGCCAGAGCGGCCTCCAGCGGACCGCGTACCTTCGCCCGGCCCGTGACGTCCTCGGGAT
>NZ_JBEUPD010000109.1:0-1615 GCF_040492135.1 Actinomadura sp. NPDC000600 | reverse complement strand
GCGCTAAGTGGGAAAGGATGTGGAGTCGCACAGACAACCAGGAGGTTGGCTTAGAAGCAGCCACCCTTGAAAGAGTGCGTAATAGCTCACTGGTCTAGTGATTCCGCGCCGACAATGTAGCGGGGCTCAAGCGTACCGCCGAAGTCGTGTCATTCATACAATAGGGCCAACGCCTGTATGGATGGGTAGGGGAGCGTCGTGTGCCGGGTGAAGCCGCGCCGGAAGGCAGTGGTGGACGGTTCACGAGTGAGAATGCAGGCATGAGTAGCGATACACACGTGAGAAACGTGTGCGCCGATTGACTAAGGGTTCCTGGGTCAAGCTGATCTGCCCAGGGTAAGTCGGGACCTAAGGCGAGGCCGACAGGCGTAGTCGATGGATAACCGGTTGATATTCCGGTACCCGCTGTGAAGCGTCAAACATCGAGCCCATTAATGCTAAGGCCGTGAAGCCGCCCTGGAGCCTTCGGGCAAAGGGGAGTGGTGGAGCCGCTGACCCAAGGTGGTAGTAGGTGAGTGATGGGGTGACGCAGGAAGGTAGTCCATCCCGGGCGGTGGTTGTCCCGGGGTAAGGGTGTAGGCCGTGCGATAGGTAAATCCGTCGCGCATTAAGGCTGAGACCTGATGCCGAGCCGATTGTGGTGAAGTGGATGATCCTATGCTGTCGAGAAAAGCCTCTAGCGAGTTTCATGGCGGCCCGTACCCTAAACCGACTCAGGTGGTCAGGTAGAGAATACCGAGGCGTTCGGGTGAACTATGGTTAAGGAACTCGGCAAAATGCCCCCGTAACTTCGGGAGAAGGGGGGCCATCACTGGTGATCCAATTTACTTGGTGAGCTGGGGGTGGCCGCAGAGACCAGCGAGAAGCGACTGTTTACTAAAAACACAGGTCCGTGCGAAGCCGTAAGGCGATGTATACGGACTGACGCCTGCCCGGTGCTGGAACGTTAAGGGGACCGGTTAGTCAAACTTCGGTTTGGCGAAGCTGAGAACTTAAGCGCCAGTAAACGGCGGTGGTAACTATAACCATCCTAAGGTAGCGAAATTCCTTGTCGGGTAAGTTCCGACCTGCACGAATGGCGTAACGACTTCTCGACTGTCTCAACCATAGGCCCGGTGAAATTGCACTACGAGTAAAGATGCTCGTTTCGCGCAGCAGGACGGAAAGACCCCGGGACCTTTACTACAGTTTGATATTGGTGTTCGGTTCGGCTTGTGTAGGATAGCTGGGAGACTTTGAAGCCCGCACGCCAGTGTGGGTGGAGTCGTCGTTGAAATACCAGTCTGGTCGTGCTGGATGTCTAACCTGGGTCCGTGATCCGGATCAGGGACAGTGTCTGATGGGTAGTTTAACTGGGGCGGTTGCCTCCTAAAGAGTAACGGAGGCGCCCAAAGGTTCCCTCAGCCTGGTTGGCAATCAGGTGTTGAGTGTAAGTGCACAAGGGAGCTTGACTGTGAGACCGACGGGTCGAGCAGGGACGAAAGTCGGGACTAGTGATCCGGCGGTGGCTTGTGGAAGCGCCGTCGCTCAACGGATAAAAGGTACCCCGGGGATAACAGGCTGATCTTCCCCAAGAGTCCATATCGACGGGATGGTTTGGCACCTCGATGTCGGC
>NZ_JBEUPD010000108.1:0-1665 GCF_040492135.1 Actinomadura sp. NPDC000600 | reverse complement strand
TAGACTTGTAAACTTCGCATACCTAAGCTATCAACGCCAGCTACATAAGAACAAGCTCTAATAATATTTGTCATTTTCTCAATCCTCTAATAAAATTTGCCTTGCCTGACAAGTTGCTAAGTATCTATGACGATGAACTTGCATATATCATCAATCAAATAGTAAATAAGTGAAGTTTTGTATCTTGGTTTATAGCGATTCAATCCGTGCTTTTCCCAATTATCAAGAGTGCCGTCTGATATATCTAAGTCTTCCATAACACGCTTTTTAGAGATATAAGGTAATACCCGCTTTTCATTTCTGATTTTGAGTTGTGTGCCAAGATATTTATTAAATAAATGAATGATTTTATCCACTAAGCCACGGGCAACAAGGTTCGTTAAGGTGTCATCATTCATGGAGTACCTCCTAAATATTCGTTTAGTTTTCTATCAAAATCAACTTGTTCCCCTATAAAAATATATTTTATTGAAAGACCATAAAATTTTGAAAATCGAAACATCTCATCAATTGTGATAAAACTACTATCTTGTTCTAGTTCAGCTATACGTTCCCTGTTCAGTTTTACTTTTCTAGCAACTTGTTTTAATGTTAAGTGGTTGAGTTCTCGTAGATCTTTTAAAGTATATCTCGAAGTAAACTTCATGCCATGCCTCCATTCTTGCGTTTAGAGATAACTTCCATAACTGCGTACGTTAGTTTATCTTCACTAATTCCCAGTTCATGAGAAAGCTCTGAAACATCTTCGGAACTGATAATATCAAATGCTGTCATTGCCTTGTGCTTGGTTTTTCTACGTTGTCTTTCATGGCGAATACCACGATTAAACGCAACATCATACAGGTACTCGTAAACAAAAACACGCATCCAGTCTTGCCAATTTTCTTTATTTGCGTTGTGATAGTCCATCAAGATAATTTTTTTCTCGATGATGTCAGCTAGTTGCGCAACACCCTCTGTAACGAATCCTTTATATTCTGTTTGCTTAATTTCTTGTTTAATACGGTACTTTTCAGCAATTTCGTGCGTGATTTTCATCTTAAAAGGGTTGCCTTTTTTAATATAAAGGATTCTGCTTGTTGGTATCCGTCCACCTTTGAGAACAAATGAAAGCATAGTTTCGTCTTTGCGATGGTAAGCTCTTAAATTAAATGTTTTAAATTTCATACCCTACCCCTTAACCATTTCTACTTGAATATCGTTTTCTAAAGTTGTGAAAGTCACAACTGATTGACCGTCAAACAAGCGGTAGACATACTCATTAAGCTGGATAAAATGGCGTGCTTTGGCTTTTAATAAGTCCATGAGTTCAAAAGCGATTGAATCATCAAGGATATAAGTTTCTTTGTTTGTTGTATTATTCATTTGTTTTTATTCTCCAATTTGCTATAATTAGAGTAAGAAAAGCTTTGTTAGAGCTTGCCTTACTTATAATTTAAAGTCGTTTATCTGGGGAGATGGCCGGCTTTTTTTGTACGATTATTTAAATTCATCTAAACTAACTCCTAATGCCTCCGCAATCTTAACGACTGTGAGCCATTTCGGGTTTTTTGTATTGCGTTTTTTAATTTGGTGTAACTGCTGAGGGCTTATGCCTGTCATTTTGGCAAGGCGGTACTCGGTTATGCCTTGTTTGTCTAATTGTTGTTTGATTTTGTCCCACAT
>NZ_JBEUPD010000107.1:0-1856 GCF_040492135.1 Actinomadura sp. NPDC000600 | reverse complement strand
GGATTGCAAAGGCATGAATCAAGAATGAAATAGCTTCATCCGATAATTCTAATGCCTGGTACCAATAGTTACTCGGCAAATAGTTAAAAAAGTCTGCATTCATTC
Organism: Actinomadura sp. NPDC000600; assembly: GCF_040492135.1. Classification (NCBI taxonomy): domain Bacteria; kingdom Bacillati; phylum Actinomycetota; class Actinomycetes; order Streptosporangiales; family Thermomonosporaceae; genus Actinomadura; species Actinomadura sp. NPDC000600. The sequence continues at coordinate 1,751 of NZ_JBEUPD010000107.1, read as the reverse complement.
GATCATTTTGCCATTTTTGGATAATTAGAGTTCCTGTTCCTGCTCCAGTTAAATCAGCACCTCCAGAACCACCTACAAGCAACGCTGTGAGCTTACCAAGTTCATCTGGTGTATAATGCTGCCCTTTTGCTGAAACAGCTGAATGAGCCATAAAATAGTCTCTAAAGAAATCAATGCCCATGTCATGGTGGATATTTAAGATTTTAGAATAAAATTCTTCACGTCCTTTTTTATCAAAAACAAGCTCTTGGATTCTATTTGTAAAATTCATGTGTTCATCAACATTGAGCATGTCATAGAATTGTTGTTCAGTAATTGTCATCTATCCCCTCCACCACTTTCACTAAATCAGTCATCATCCCCTCCAATCGCTGCGAGTGCTTTTTCTAAATCAGGCAAAATCCAGTCTGTTTGAATAGTTCCTAAATGCCCATCACGTTTAATCGTTCCAATAACATGCTCGATATACTTTTTCGCAGTGTTAATCTGTTCTTGGAGTTTTTCAACCGTTTTTTCGTCAGTGTCTGAAGAACATTCATCACATACAATAAATTCTCCTTCTGGAAGCCATTCAGGTTCGATTGGTTTATCACAGCTATAACATGTTGTTTGCTTCATCATTTTTCACACCTCCCCAGTGCTACCAAAACCGCCTGTACGCTTTCCATTTGCGTTGTCATCGTCTGTTGTAAGGTATTTGACAAATACCCCTTGCATTATTCTTTGACCTTTAGAAATGGTTACAGGCTCTTTTGAGATGTTCATAAATAAGCCTTTAAATTCTTGCGGATAGTAATCTGAATCGATAATTCCTACTGAATTAATCAATGCAATGCCACGCTTAACTGGATTACTTGAACGGTCGTATAATTTCAATACTTCATCATCACCAAGTTGAACAGCTAGCCCAGTGCTTACCATTTTAATTTCATCAGGTTGAATCGTAACTGTTTCACTTGCTGAAATGTCATATCCTGCGCTATGTTCTGTCGCTCGTTCTGGAATAGTCGCATTTTCGTTTATTTTTTTAAATCCTCTTGTCATTCTCCGTCCTCCACAGGCACAGCAAACTGCCAGTAACGCTCATCAATTGACTTGATTTCTTGTTCTGTTAATTTTAATGCATAATCTTTCCCTTTTGTAAATTCTAAGATTATTCCACTTTCCGCTTTTGATACGAAGGTTGAATCGCTAGTTGAATCGCTTAATCCAAAAACTTTTGGTAAGTCAATATAGAACAGCTGCGGTTTTTCTACTTGATAGCCTGTAATAGCTAAATGAGAAAGGATAAATAACTTATTATTTAGACCTCCAAAACCAAATCGTCTATCTTTAAATTGGAAATCATTCAGCCACCAAAAGCCTTTTTCTGTCAAAATATCAAGATTCTTCAAATCAGTAAGTGTGGCAAAATTATTCTGAGTTTTCAAGTATTTGATAGCTTTATCAACCTCTTCAGGCACGACTGGCAGGGCTTGCTGTTGGAGTTGGGATTTTAAATCAATGATTTGCGATTCTAGTTTAGAACTTCTGATTACTTCTTTTTCATAGCTATCATTGAGATTACTATATTTATCAAATAGCTCCTGATATTCTTCGTCAGCTTGTGCTATCAATGTTTTAACATGAACGGCCGCATAATATTTAGTGTCACCAATAGGATGCTCAATATTTTTTATTGGCAACTTTTCCAATTTCTCTTCAAACTTAGTCATTTTTCGTGTCCTCCAAGACAAATGGCATAAACCACT
>NZ_JBEUPD010000106.1:0-1880 GCF_040492135.1 Actinomadura sp. NPDC000600 | reverse complement strand
CGCACGGCGGCCAAGAGCGACCTGGAGGCCGCGCGCGGCGAGGCCGACCGGCTCCTGACGGAAGCCCGCGACCGTGCCGAGACCCTCGTCAAGGAGGCCCGCGCGCAGGTCGCCGACCTGACCGAGCTGGCCGCCACCGACCGTGAGGCGACCGGCAAGGCGGTTGCCGAGCTGCGGCGCATGGCCGAAGCCGACCTCACCGAGATCAGCGCCTTGGTCGACCAGCGCCGCCTTGAGGCCGGGCAGATCCTTGCCCGCGCCCAGGAGCAGGCCGACGAACTGGTGGCCGCGGCGCAGCGGGAGGTCGACCAGGCCCGCGAGCGGTTCGCCCAGCTCGCGGCGACGGCGGCCGAACATTACGACGGCCGCCGGGCGGAGGCGGAGGCGCTGTACGCGGATGCGGTCAAGGCCGCTGACGACCGGCGCCGCGAAGCCGACAGCTATGTTGCCGCCGCGCACACCGAGGCGGAGCAGGTCCGCACCGAGCTGCGCGAGAAGCTGCGCGAGCTCACCGACCAGTTCGACACGGAGGCCGCCGCCAAGCGCAAGGCCCTCGCCGATGAACTCGCCGGGCTCAAGCAGGCGTGCGACAAGCAGCGCGAGCGGCTGCGGGAGGAAGCCAAGACCGTCGCGGTGCAGCTGCGGGAGGCCGCCCAGAAGGAGGCCGACCGCATCACCACGGAGGCGGAGCGCAAGGCGAAGGGCATCACCGACCGGGCGCAGGCCGATGAGGCCCGCGCCCGCCGGCTGCTCGAGGAGGCCCGGGCGGCGAAGCGGGCCAACTCCCGCTTCCGGGGCTGGCAGCAGAACCTCAGCCGCAAGGCGTGGAAGACCGCCCCGTGGATCGCGCTCGCCGCCGGCGTCGGTCTTGCCGCCTCCGGCGAGTATGAGCTGGCCCGCATGGTCGGCATCAACCAGTACGTCGCCCCGCTGCTGCCGGTCAGCATCGACGTCTACTGCGTCACCGCGTTCCGGGCCAAGAAGGACATCCCCTACGCGCTGCTGCTGATGGCGTCGGCGAACGTGACGTACCACCTGTCCGAGCAGGCCCACATCGTCAAGGAAGGCCAGTCGGCACCGTGGCAGCTGACCACGTTCGTCGTACTGATCTTCGTGGCCGTCATCTGGCGCGTCCACACGCTCATGCACGACGACGGTACGAACGGGCACGGCAGTACGGCTGCTGCGGGCGGCCGTACCGGTACGGACAGCGGAAACGGAACGCCCGCCCGTACAGGTACGCACCGGCGTACCGACGGAACGGACGGCACGTCGTCCAGCCGTACAGGGGCCGCCAGCCCCGACCTGTACACCGCTCGAAGCACGGTCCGGCCGCAGGGAATGGGCACCGGACGCGACGGTACGGACCCTGTACGCCCCGCCTCGCACCCGCCGCACGATGACGGGTCCGAAGCGGCGGTGACCAGGCCGTACAGCGACCGTACAGACGGCGTACACACCACCCCCGACGGGGCGCGGCGTACAGGTACAGCGGCTGCGGGGCGTACCGGTACGGCCAGTGCGGCCGTACAGGCGCGTACCGGGTCGGTCAGCGTCCGTACACAGTCCGGCGGTGACGGTGTTCCGGAGGCCCGTACAGGTACGGGTGCCGCGTCTTCTCCTGCAACCGGAACCAGCGGTGCGGCGGGTGCGGACCGTCCCGGTACGCCTGTACGGACGGACGCTGAACTCCTGCCGCTCGTACAGAACCTGCCGCGTGATGAGGACGGCTTCGTCACCCTCTACCAGGCCCGCACCAAGCTCAGCGTCAACCAGTCCCGCGCAGTCCGACTGCTGAAGGAGGCCGGCCTGCTGCGTCCCGAGGACGCGGACAAGCACCTGCGCTGATCCGCCGTCCGGCACACAGCAGTGAGGGCCAG
>NZ_JBEUPD010000105.1:0-1902 GCF_040492135.1 Actinomadura sp. NPDC000600 | reverse complement strand
GTGGACGTTGGAGAGCGCATCGCCGAGCTGACCGCCCAGGTCAAGCGGCTGAACGACCTGTACTACGGCGCCGGCGACAGCCCGCTGCCGGACGCCGACTACGACGCGCTGAAGGACGAGCTGGCGGCGCTCGTCGCCGAGCACCCGGAACTCGAGCCCGCCGACAGCCCCCTCGGCAAGGTCAACGCGCCGGCGGAGCTGACGGGGCCGACCGTGCGCCATGCGCGCCCGATGCTCTCGCTGGCGAAGGCGACGAGCGAGGAGCAGATCCGCGCGTTCTGCGAACGGTTCGGCGGCCAGGTCTTCCGCGTGTCGGAGAAGCTCGACGGCCTCTCGCTCAGCGTCGTCTACACCGACGGGAGGCTCGACTACGTCGCGACGCGCGGCACCGGCACGGTCGGCGAGCTGGTGACCGAGAAGGTGCGCCACGTGATCCCCGGCCTGCCGACCGAGATCGAGGAGCCCGGGCGCGTGGAGGTCCGCGGCGAGGCGGTGATGCTGCGGTCGGTGTGGGCGGCCTACAACGAGGCGCACCCGGAGCGGACGCTGACCAACCCCCGGTCGGGCGCCGCCGGGACGCTGGTCCTGAAGGACCCGGAGGCCGCGGCGAAGGCCAAGCGGCTGCTGCGGTTCTTCGCGTTCGGCGCCGACCGCGGAGGCGTCGCGATCGAGGTCCCTGCGGGCTTCGAGCCGGTCGCCCAGTACCTGGGCGGCAGTGCCGAGCAGGTGATGGACGCGATCCACGAGATCGGCGGCCGCCGCGACGGCCTGGACTACGACATCGACGGCGCGGTCGTGCGGCTGCACGAGCCGGCGGCGTTCGACGCGGCCGGCTTCAACAGCGCCGAGCCGCGCGGAGCGATCGCGTTCAAGTACCCGCCGGAGGAGAAGCTGACGACGCTGCTGTCGGTCGAGTGGCCGGTCGGCAAGATCGGCCGCGTGCCGCCGCGCGCCAAGGTGGCGCCCGTGTTCGTCGGCGGTGTGACGGTGGAGAACATCACCCTGCACAACCCCCGGCTGATCCGCGAGCGCGACCTGCGGATCGGCGACACGGTGGCGGTCGTGCGGCGCGGCGACGTCATCCCGTTCGCGGGCCGCTCGCTGCCGGAGCGGCGCGACGGGAGCGAGGTCGAGATCGTCCCGCCGACGCACTGCCCGTCGTGCGGCTCCGAACTGGAGGTCCGCGGCACCGGCGAGGAGCGCTGGTGCGTGAACCTGCAGTGCCCGGCGCAGGCGACGCGCCGGCTGATGCACTGGGCCTCGCGCCCGGCGGCCGACATGGAGGGCGTCGGCGACGTCTGGATCGAGAAGCTCGCCGAGGACGGCGTGCTCAAGCGCCGCAGCGACTTCTACGACCTGACGGCCGAGCAGCTGCTCGACTACGAGCGGATGGGCGAGGTCAGCGCCGGGAACATGGTCGACTCGATCGCGTCGTCCAAGGGGATGGGGCTGCGGCGCGCGCTGATCGGGCTGGCGATCCCGATGGCCTCCGAGGGCACGGCCAAGCGCCTGTGCCTGGCCGGCTACGAGCGCATCGAGGACGTCGCGGCGGCGACGGCCGAGGACCTGGTGGCGATCCGCGACATCGGACCGAAGGTCGCCGAGAGCGTCGTGGCCTTCTTCGCCCGCCCGGACGTCCTGGAGGAGATCGCCGCGCTGCGCGAGCGCGGCGTCGACCTCGACGTCCTGGACGAGGACCGGCCGGTCGACGCGGCCGCCGCCGGCGACTCGCCGCTCAAGGGCAGGTCGGTCGTCATCACCGGCGCGTTCACCGACCCGCGCTCGGGCGCGAAGATCAGCCGGCCGGACGTCACGCGCCTGGTCGAGCAGGCCGCGGCCACGACCGCCTCGTCGGTCTCGGCCAACACCGACTACCTGCTGGCCGGAGACAACGTCGGCGCC
>NZ_JBEUPD010000104.1:0-1911 GCF_040492135.1 Actinomadura sp. NPDC000600 | reverse complement strand
CCACCATCTGGCGGGTCGTAGAGACGGAGCCCGCCCGCGATAAGACCGGCACCACGGTCCGGATCGATGTACCCCAGGGGAAGCCACTGCGAGGCCTGGAGCGCCAGGATGCTGCTGCGAACCTCACCGCGAAGCTGGCGTTCTACCTCAGGGCCTACCCCGACGTTTCCGTGACGTTCGACGGCAAGCGGCTGGACCCCAGCGACATCATCGTCGGCGAACCCATCGACCTGCGGCTGGACCTGCCAGAGGAGTACACCCAGGAGGACCCGGCCCCCGTCGTGACCTTCGTGGAGTGGAACCAGCGGATGAGCGACCGCAGGATGCTCATCTGCAACGCCGACGGTATTGCTCTGTATGAACAGGGCCGGGAGTGGACCGACAGCATCGTCAGCTTCACGCCCTACCTGCGGTCCAGCCTGTTCAACGACATCTCCGTTGACGACCTGCACGGCCTGCCCATGTCCCACGGCGGTCTCTTGGACGTGGCCGCCAAGGCCGTCCAGAAACACCTGGCCCTCCGGGGCGCCCAGATTTCCGCAGCGGTGGTACGGCAGCTGAAGGACGAAGGCATCTATCCCTACTCGGGGCCGTCCGCCAGCGGTACACAGGCGATCGAGCGCCAGACCTTCGACGTCGTGGTGACCGTCGCCCGCGACGCCCTCCCGGTCAAGGGCGCAGCCCGCCAGCTTTCCGTGAGTCTCATCCAGACTGCGCTGGAAAGCAGTCCGGGCGACCTCCACACCATCCTGGCAAAGGTCCTCGCGCTCAGCGACGAAGACCGCCGGCATTTGAAGAATCTCTTGGACAGCACTGACCTGACCCATGTCATCGAGGCCGCTACCACTGTCACCAACCGCCTGAACTTCATCGGCGCGTTGCGGAAGATCCTCGCCGACCCTCAGCTCCGCAAAGACTTGCGTGAAGTCGACCAGCTTCACCCCATGATTGCCAAGAACCTTTGGCTGTTCGGTGAGGACTGGAACATGGCCATGAACGAAGTCGGGCTCACCAACGTGCTCCAAGCCCACTTGGAAGACCAGCTTGGTGAGGACGTCGTCCTGGAGAACCAGCTCGAGCCCGTCACGCAGCCGGACGGACGCAGCGGCCGGGTGGACGTCCTGCTGTTCCGCAGCCGACGCGACGACAGCTCCACTGAACGGCTCATCATCGAGCTCAAGCGCCCCACCGTCCGAGTCGGAAAGAAGGAACTCGACCAGATCAAGGGCTATGCCCGGGCCATCGTCGACGACCCGCAGTACAGCGGCGTCGACTGCAAATGGCGCTTCTACCTGATCACCTACGATTACTCGGACAAGATCCTTCGCGACATTCGGCAGAAGGACAAACCGGAGGGCCTCGCCGACGACCACCACGACTATGAAGTCTGGGTCAAGAGTTGGGGCGAGATCCTGGATACGGCGGAGAAGAAACTGCTGTTCTTCCAGCGTCAGCTGAACTACGAGGCCACCGACGACCGCGTCACGCAGCACCTACGCGAGAGCTACTCCCGCTTCATCCCGGAGGCCCTCGCCGAGGACGGCCAGAACGGCGCGGCAGCGTCCAACAGCAGCACGGGCAGTGAAACACCGAGCACGTTGCACCCTTGACCTGGGCGGGAGCCCTTACGTCCGGGACTGCGGAGGACGCGTAGCACCAAAGCTTTTGCAGCGGGGCGACCCTAGGTGAGCGGTGCCAGCACGAGACTCCGGGAGTCAGCGATGACGCCCCGGGGTCCCTCTGTGTTCTGGCGTGTCCGCCCGGTTCAAGCGTCGTCACAGTGAGGGGGTTCCCATGCTCGAGTGGTCCGGGGCACTATGTGAGCTAGATGGCGTATGCCGGAATCCGCGACGGCAAGGCGTGATCTTCGAAAGGCCCCGCCCAGCAGGGGGGAACCAGCGAGGCTGCGGG
>NZ_JBEUPD010000103.1:0-2004 GCF_040492135.1 Actinomadura sp. NPDC000600 | reverse complement strand
GATCCGGCCCCTCATCAGGGCCATTGCACTGCACTGCACTGCACCACCCGCGGGCCCCCGCCAAGGGGCTTCGCGGTTCGTTCCGAGGCCCGGCCAAGGGCTTTCGGAACACCAGCACCAAGTCGTCAACGGAAGGAGATCCGCCTCTGGCCTTCGTACTGTCGCCCGCTCCTCACGGAGGGGGCTCACCTGTCCCGCCACACGAGCCATCGAGATCGGCCCCGGCCAAGGGGCCCCTCTGCGTTGATCCATATGGAAGGTCGGTATCGCCATAGTGCACGAGCGTGAGTCGTCTTGTCAGGTCGACCACGACCAGGCCGCACCCCCGCCGGGGGTGATTTCTGCTGGTTGTGGTGTCCCTCCTGGCGGGATTGTGACGTACATCACACTCCTTGACTGTCACACGGATGACGCCGGTCCGGCGGACCGCCTGACCTCGGGGATGTTCCTGTGAGCGCTGGAGCGGCGTCGGCCGCCACGCTAGATCACCCCCTGTGGGAGTCCATCGACAACTCCGTCGACGGGGCTCCGGCCGGGCGGGTTCGGCGGCAGCGGGTGCGGGTGCCGATGCGTCTGGTGTCCTCGCCGCACTACCAGGACGTCGCGTTGTCGGTGTACGTGAAGGTGAAGGCGCTCGGGCTGCGGCCGGAGGGGTGCCAGGCGAAGTCCACGACGATCGCCTCGTATCTGGGGCTGTCGACGGCGTCGGTGGAGCGGGGGATGACGCAGCTGCGTCGTCCTGGTCCGGACGGGGTGGTGGAGCTGTTCTCGGATCGTCGGACGCTGCCGGGCGGCACGGGCACGTCGGCGGTGCGGACGGTACGGGCGATGACTCGTACGGAGGCGTTCGTGTGGCTGCCGGTGGCGGCCGCGGAGGACCTCACGCCCCGAGAGCTGCGTGCGTTCGCTCTGATCGCGTATGCGCAGGCGCGGGGGATCACGCTGACGGAGGCTGAGCTGGCGGCCGGCCTGCGGCATCACTCGGGCCAGAAGGCCGGTCAGCCGTTGTCGGTGACGGCGGCGTCGGCGGTCGTGGACGAGGTGGAGGCGGCGCGCTGGGTGACGGTGCAGCGGCGTGCGGGGGCGCAGGGGCGCCACCGGTATATCGCGCACGACATCGCTCCTGAGGCCCGTCCGGAGGGTGGCTGCGCGGCGGTCGCGGGGGCTGTTGAGGCTGGTGTGACCAGTGGTTCGCAGGAGTCGGTTAGTTCTCTGGTTGGTGAGGGATCGGGTTCGCCGGTTGGTGAGGGATCCCTCGCGAATGAGGAATCACCTAGGACTGACTCACCGGATGACGAGGGCGCGTTCTTGTCACCCGCCGTAGGCGAGGTACCGGTAGTTGAGGGCGCTGGGGCTGTGGAAAACTCGGCTGCTGCGAGTGCGCGTGCGGAAGGCGGCGGTGGTCTCGCGCTTCGCGCGGGTGGAAACAGCCGACCCTCCCCTTCGTAGCCAGAAACCGAAAAGCGCAGCAGCAGGGACGGAGGTTCCCGCCGGTCGTCGTACGACGGACCGCAGTTGGCCATGAACCCCCAGATCTACGCCGTGCTGGAGCCGGTTCACCTGCTGCTGGAGCGGGTGAACAGCGACTTCGTCGTCCGGCAGATCGCCCGTGCGGTGGGCCGCCAGCTGCGCGAGGGCACGGATGCCGAACGCTTGCACCACCGGCTCACCGCCCGGTTCTCCAAGGTGATGCTCTCGGAGATCCGCGACCCGGGCCGGTGGCTGCTCGGGGTGGCCCTGCCGCGCTGGGGCTGCGGCTTCCAGGACTGTGAGGCCGGTGTCCTGTGGTCGACCGGCAAGGACTGCGAAGTGTGTGCCGAGATCGTCCAGGACAAGACCGCCGCCCGCAGGCACGCCCAGCGCATCGAGCAGGGCCTGTGCCCCGAGCACGGCACCCGGCCCGGCCCGGGCGGCCACTGCGTCGACTGCGTGCTGGACGACGCGATCCGCAACCCGGCGTCGGCCCCGGCCCCGGCACAGCGCGAGCCGGAGGGTCCGCCGCGC
>NZ_JBEUPD010000102.1:0-2043 GCF_040492135.1 Actinomadura sp. NPDC000600 | reverse complement strand
AATCGTATGCCATGTATTACCATGTCGTGAGTAATGATTCCACTCAGAAATAGCTTGATGAAGAGTAATTCCTTTCGGCTTTTCAACTGCTCTTGCAATTTTTCTTGCATAGAGTTCCTTCTCCATTTCATCAAATCGTTTTACAAGAGCGATTTTAAAATTTCTAACTACTTCTGTATTATCCAGATAAGTAATCATCAACATGGCTTGATTTCTATTAAGTTGATAGATTTTTACTTTTTGACCTCGACTATCTGGCAAGGTCGATATTTCAAATATCAACTTACCGAATTGCTCAAAATCTTTTTTATGTTTATTGATGAGTAAACGTAACGATGTCCTTTCGATTCCTGCATATTCAGCAATAACGATATGGTTAGTCACAACTTCCGCTTTACTCATGTCAGGACTGGTTAAAAATGCTAAGTCTTTCATTATTAAATTTCTTTCTAGCGTTTAATACGCAATATCGTATCTCAACGACTGACTTCATTGTTCTCAATTTCAACGTACTGGGCGGTGCGTTTTTTTAATAGTCCTTAGCGAGCCACTCGGTAATGCGTTCGTATGTACTCTGACGTACTTTCTCATTACGTGTTGGGCTTTCAAGACGTCCATAAGTAAGACGATTAATACCAAGCTGATTGGCAGCTTCACCTTTTGTTAAATCTAGCACTCCTCGTTTTTTGCGTAGAGCAGTTTTAATTTCTGATGTTAAATACATTATTTTACTTCACCTTCTTTCTAGATACTTCAAAATTGAAGTATCTAGACAATAGTATAATACTTCATTTTCGAAGTGTCAAGTGATATACTTCAAAATTGAAATTTTTATTTTAAATAACTACCAAAATGTTGTATAATGATAAAGAGGTAAAAATATGGCAAACGAAGTATATAAAGCTTTAAATCGTATTAAAGAGCTACGAATTGAAAAAGGTGTTACTCAAAGCACCGTAGCAAAAGCAATAGGAATTTCTCAAGGTATGCTGACTAATTATGAAACTGGAAAACGTTCTCCTCGTGATTTCAAAGTTTGGCAAGATTTAGCTGATTACTTTGACGTTACGACTAGCTATATTATGGGAACTAGTGATTTTAGAACATATCAAGACGAAATTAATGAAATACAAACATCTGCCAAGGAAAATTACGGCGTTGAAGTTCCAGCGGAAATAATTAAAGATTATAAGGGAAACCCTGTATCCACTACCTACAATACTCTTGCTCTACGCACAGAAATGGCTAAAAAACTTCTTCCTGAATTAGACAAAATGATTTCTACAATTGATAGTTATTTATATAGCTCTCCCACGATTGATTTTGATGATAAAGAAAAAGCTGATTATTTTTATTCTGATGAATTTAAACTAGCCAATGCACAAATAGATCAACTACTCATTTGGAAACACAGAAAAAAAGTTTTTCAATTAAAGAAGCAATTACTAGAAAAACAAATACAGAACCCTGAAAATTACTTTGCCCTCGAAGATGGCATCACTAAAGCCGAATTAAAAAAAAGGTGGCAAGATTATCGTCGTAAAGATTCTAATGAAAATGAACTTTAACTTCCTACACTTTTAAAATCAACATTCATGTTTTGACTTTTGCGTACTGGGCGGTGCTAGAAAGACAAATCAACATGAACAAACTAAATATAAAAGAATACAAAACAAAAAGCGGAGAAGTACGCTATATTCTCCGTGGCGCTTATATCGGTACTGATGTGCTGACAGGTAAGCAAGTTCGAACTTCCATTACTGGGCGTACAAAAAAAGACATAAAAGTTAAACTTTCACGTCTTCAAAATGAGTTCATAAAAAATGGTTGTACTAAAAAAATTAAAGTCTTAAAAACTTTTGAAGAGGTTGCTGAGAGCTTTTTTGAACTTTATAAGCTGCAACGTAAAATAGGTTCTATTGACCAAATGAGATCAAATCTCGATAATTATACTTTGCCAGCTTTTGGTAATAAGAGAATCAGCAAGATTACCACAGCACAAATACAGCAGCAAGTTATCAAATGGGGAAAAAGCGCCGCTGC
>NZ_JBEUPD010000101.1:0-2054 GCF_040492135.1 Actinomadura sp. NPDC000600 | reverse complement strand
CTGAGCGCGGCCGCCGCGTGGGTGGCCGTGCGCGGTCATGTGTTCGCCGGGGCGCCGCACCCGGTCGTGGAGGCGTACGCGCTGAGCACCGGGGGTTCCTGGGCGTCGACGACCGCCGTGATGCTCGCGGGCGGCGGCGTGTGGAGCGCGGCGATGCTGGTCCGTGAGATCGCCCGGGCCCGGGCCCGCCGCCGGCAGCGCCGGGCCGAACTTCTCGTACGCGCACCGCTGTTGCCCGGCGAGGAACCCGGTGCCGATCGGCTCGTGGTGCTGGAGGGCGAGCGGTCCGATGCCTGGTGGCTGCCCGGGGCCGCGCCCCAGCTCGTCATCACCACGGCCGCGTTGCGCCGGCTCAAGGGGCGGCAGCTGGACGCCGTCCTCGCCCATGAGCAGGGGCACGCACAGGCCCGGCACGACTGGCTGCTGCACTGTTCGGGCACGTAGCGGTAGAGGCGCTCGTACGCGGGCAGCTTGGCGGCGAGGCGTTCGGGGCCCATGGTGGCCCGGTCGACTTCCACGAACGCCCGCAGCATCGACCCGTTGTCGCCGCCTGCGGGGCCGCGCCGGTAGTACAGGAGCGCGTCGGGGATGACGGCCTCGCCACTCCCGATCGGGTGGTGGACCTCGGGAATCCAGTCCAGCGGCCGGAACAGGTCGCCGTGACGTCGGGCGTCCTCGAGGAAGGCGAGCGCGGTCTCGGCCACGGTCAGCGTGTGGCCGGCCTTCAGCCGCACGGCCGTCGGATCGGACACCGTCCTGGAGGGCCGGTGCCCGCGCATCTCGGGCCACTCGGATACGAGTTGCACGCCGTACGCGGTGGGGAACCACACCCGGGTCCGCCCTGCCTGCGGCAAGGTGATGCGGTCGACAAGCCCCTCCCCGCGCAGTCTGGCCAGCCTGCGCCTCGTCTGCTCGATGCGCACCGACGGGGCGATCACCCGGTGCATCTGCTCGGTGGTGGCCATCCGGTACTGCGACAGCACGCCCAGCGCCAGCCGGTCCCCGCTGCCCACCTCCACGCCGATCATCACGGATCCGCTCGCTTCCCGTCCGGTGCGGCACCGTCCTTGCCGGGCGCCGCGCGTACCGGTCACAGCAGCAGCCGGCCCCCACCAAAACCCCGACCATGAAGCCCCGACCACGGTCACGAAGCGACAACGACTCCGTGGACCAGGCCCAAATCCCCTCCGACAACCCGGCCGACAACCGTCCTCACCCACTCCCGCGCCTGCCCGAGAACCCGCAGGTCACCACACCAGTCCGGCCGTGGTCGGGAGGCCGACATCCCCTCTACGCCCCCGGACCACGCCCCACAGCAGGAAAAACAAGGAAGGTGGGTGGGTGGGACAAGTGTCGGGCGGCGGGCGAGGGGATTGGGCGCCGCCAGTGCTCCTCGCGCGTCGGCCGGGGCCGCCGCGCTGCGCCGCAGTCAGAGCGGCGATGTCAGGTGGGGGATGTCGGCGGGGGAGAGGTCGGGGCGGGCGCGGTGCCAGCGTGCGGGGTGGCGCCACCGGCCGGAGGTGTCACGGGCGACGTCGACGCCGACTTCCGCCACCAGCTCGGGTTCTACCAGCGTGACGTTCAGCGTCTCCCTGGTGCCCCACCCGGCGGAGAAAGACCAGCCCGTCCAGGGATGACCGCGCCGCGCCGGAGCGAGCAGGCCGGCGACCGCAGCACCTGCCGTCCGGGCGAGGGTGGTGGTGCGGCCGACGTACTGAAGGCGGCCTTGGTCGTCGTACCTGCCGAGCAGCAGCGTGCGGGGAGAGGCCGGGGAGCCGGTGACCGCGCCGACGATCGCCTCGCTCGTCTCGCGGACCTTGTATTTCTGCCAGCCCCTCACCGACGGGCGGTAGGCGTCGTCCAACCTCTTGAAGACCACCCCCTCCATGCCGACCGACGCCCACGTCAGCCACTCGCGCACGACATCAGCCTCGGTGGTCGACGGGCACAGCGCCCACGGCGCCGACAGCCGGCGGGAGGCGAACACAGACTCCAGCGCGGCCCTGCGCCGCTGGTACGGCCACCTGGTCGTGTCCGTCCCGGACAGCCGTAGC
>NZ_JBEUPD010000099.1:0-2107 GCF_040492135.1 Actinomadura sp. NPDC000600 | reverse complement strand
CCGAAAAGTGCCACCTGACGCGCCCTGTAGCGGCGCATTAAGCGCGGCGGGTGTGGTGGTTACGCGCAGCGTGACCGCTACACTTGCCAGCGCCCTAGCGCCCGCTCCTTTCGCTTTCTTCCCTTCCTTTCTCGCCACGTTCGCCGGCTTTCCCCGTCAAGCTCTAAATCGGGGGCTCCCTTTAGGGTTCCGATTTAGTGCTTTACGGCACCTCGACCCCAAAAAACTTGATTAGGGTGATGGTTCACGTAGTGGGCCATCGCCCTGATAGACGGTTTTTCGCCCTTTGACGTTGGAGTCCACGTTCTTTAATAGTGGACTCTTGTTCCAAACTGGAACAACACTCAACCCTATCTCGGTCTATTCTTTTGATTTATAAGGGATTTTGCCGATTTCGGCCTATTGGTTAAAAAATGAGCTGATTTAACAAAAATTTAACGCGAATTTTAACAAAATATTAACGCTTACAATTTCCATTCGCCATTCAGGCTGCGCAACTGTTGGGAAGGGCGATCGGTGCGGGCCTCTTCGCTATTACGCCAGAGCTTGGCCGGATCTAAAGTTTTGTCGTCTTTCCAGACGTTAGTAAATGAATTTTCTGTATGAGGTTTTGCTAAACAACTTTCAACAGTTTCAGCGGAGTGAGAATAGAAAGGAACAACTAAAGGAATTGCGAATAATAATTTTTTCACGTTGAAAATCTCCAAAAAAAAAGGCTCCAAAAGGAGCCTTTAATTGTATCGGTTTATCAGCTTGCTTTCGAGGTGAATTTCTTAAACAGCTTGATACCGATAGTTGCGCCGACAATGACAACAACCATCGCCCACGCATAACCGATATATTCGGTCGCTGAGGCTTGCAGGGAGTCAAAGGCCGCTTTTGCGGGATCATCACTGACGAATCGAGGTCGAGGAACCGAGCGTCCGAGGAACAGAGGCGCTTATCGGTTGGCCGCGAGATTCCTGTCGATCCTCTCGTGCAGCGCGATTCCGAGGGAAACGGAAACGTTGAGAGACTCGGTCTGGCTCATCATGGGGATGGAAACCGAGGCGGAAGACGCCTCCTCGAACAGGTCGGAAGGCCCACCCTTTTCGCTGCCGAACAGCAAGGCCAGCCGATCCGGATTGTCCCCGAGTTCCTTCACGGAAATGTCGCCATCCGCCTTGAGCGTCATCAGCTGCATACCGCTGTCCCGAATGAAGGCGATGGCCTCCTCGCGACCGGAGAGAACGACGGGAAGGGAGAAGACGTAACCTCGGCTGGCCCTTTGGAGACGCCGGTCCGCGATGCTGGTGATGTCACTGTCGACCAGGATGATCCCCGACGCTCCGAGCGCGAGCGACGTGCGTACTATCGCGCCGATGTTCCCGACGATCTTCACCCCGTCGAGAACGACGACGTCCCCACGCCGGCTCGCGATATCGCCGAACCTGGCCGGGCGAGGGACGCGGGCGATGCCGAATGTCTTGGCCTTCCGCTCCCCCTTGAACAACTGGTTGACGATCGAGGAGTCGATGAGGCGGACCGGTATGTTCTGCCGCCCGCACAGATCCAGCAACTCAGATGGAAAAGGACTGCTGTCGCTGCCGTAGACCTCGATGAACTCCACCCCGGCCGCGATGCTGTGCATGAGGGGCTCGACGTCCTCGATCAACGTTGTCTTTATGTTGGATCGCGACGGCTTGGTGACATCGATGATCCGCTGCACCGCGGGATCGGACGGATTTGCGATGGTGTCCAACTCAGTCATGGTCGTCCTACCGGCTGCTGTGTTCAGTGACGCGATTCCTGGGGTGTGACACCCTACGCGACGATGGCGGATGGCTGCCCTGACCGGCAATCACCAACGCAAGGGGAAGTCGTCGCTCTCTGGCAAAGCTCCCCGCTCTTCCCCGTCCGGGACCCGCGCGGTCGATCCCCGCATATATGAAGTATTCGCCTTGATCAGTCCCGGTGGACGCGCCAGCGGCCCGCCGGAGCGACGGACTCCCCGACCTCGATCGTGTCGCCCTGAGCGTCCACGTAGACGTTGCGTGAGAGCAGGACTGGGCCGCCGCCGACCGCACCGCCCTCACCACCGACCGCGACCGCGCCATGGCCGCCGCCG
>NZ_JBEUPD010000098.1:0-2258 GCF_040492135.1 Actinomadura sp. NPDC000600 | reverse complement strand
ACTTGCATCTAAGATGGCAGAGGAATTGATTAAAGATATTGAATCTAATTTCAAAAAATACTTTCTGTGTAAGGTCAAATCACCAAAGGAGTAACCTATGAGAACTCCCGACTATTGGATAAAACGTGAGCAAGCGTGGCAGGCGCAACAAATCAAAGATGATACCAAACGCATGAAACAAATCATGGATAAGCTATTTGAAGCTCAAGAGGCTATTCAAAAAGAAATCGATGCCAACTGGCAGAACTTTGCGAATGGTCAAGGAATTTCTATTAGTGAAGCCATGAAACGTGCGGATAAGATGGACGTCAAAGGATTTGAAAATAAAGCCAAAAAGTATGTTAAAGAAAAAGACTTTTCGCACCAAGCAAATCAAGTGTTGAAACTTTATAACTTGACTATGAGAGTGAATCGTTTAGAACTTCTGAAAGCAAATATTGGTCTGGAGCTTATTTCAGTATTTGATGACTTGGACAAGTATTTCTCAAATAATTTGACTGGTGCAGCTCTTACAGAATTTGAAAGACAAGCGGGAATTCTTGGTTTAAGCGTTCCAAAGAAAGGCTATAACAGTCTAGTTGAATCAGTTCTTAACGGAAGTTATAAGGTCGAAGGATTTGCCAGTTTTTCTGACAAGCTTTGGCAGTACCAATTTGAATTGAAAGCTGATATTGAAAAACTTCTCATCCGGTCAGTGACTGGCGGAATCAATCCAAAAGCATTGGCCCCACAACTTAAAAGGCTGATGACTGAACAAGGAAAGCTTAATGCGACTTACAACGCACAACGATTGCTTGTGTCAGAAACAACGAGAATTCAAACGGCTATTCAAGAAGAAAGCTATAAAAAAGCGGATATTGAAAGTTATGAATATATTGCTGAACCGTCAGCTTGTCCTATCTGTGGGGCATTGAATGGTAAAATATTCAAATTAAAAGATATGTCGCCTGGTATTAATGCACCAAACATGCATCCGTTTTGTAGATGTAGCACAGCACCGCATGTTGATGATAAAGGTTTCTGGGATGATTTACTTGATAGGAAAGTAATCAGTCAAGATGAGTACAAGCAAGCTTTTGACGACAGGGTAGAAGCTGACAAAGCGATTGAAGAATTGCGCAATAAAAGAAAAGGATAGATTTCAATGAATAATGAACCAAAAAAGGCTGTAACTGGACAGCCTTTTAGTTATAAAGTCAAAGGGATTGATTCCCCAGAGACATTGTCGGGGATAATCAGTCGTCAGATGGAGCAGTTAAATCGCCATTTCCGCTGACACCTAAAACATCTTCCGCAAAAATTGTCAAGGTACCATAGGACTCAGAGTTATCAAGTGTCCTAACATTTTTCAAATGTATTAAGCTTATTTCTTCAGAAACTTTATCTGTTTTACTCTCTGAAAAAGTCATTTCCCAAGCTTGGTTTACAAAGTCTGTTTCAAGTTCGCTTGAAGATACAGGTTTGCCAATATACGTACCATTGGAAGTCAAAACCACTAATTCAGCATCTGAATCGTTTTTCTGATTAGCTACCAAAATCAATGTGTACCAGAACTTGATGTAAGCATTTTTTATAGAACTCAAATTATTTTTCCTTTCTACTAGATACTAGGCAAATGAGCCAGTAATTCAATTATAGCAAATAAACTTTTAAACCCGTCGAATTCCATGGGTTTTTCTTATGTCCGTTTCCGAACGTTGTGGACACTAAATAAAACACGAGAAAATCAGACTCCCAAGTCTTTAAATGCGAGTAGGAGGAACCAGAAATGGAACAAACAGAACTTTTACCCCTTAATTTGCAACTTTTTGCTGATGATCCAAACGGAGGATTAGGGACGCCTGATCCAAATCCACAAGGAGAACCTAATCCAGGAGAAAATCCTCCAGGTAACGGAGAGCCAGGAAGGGACGATAAAGATGAGTTAACTGACAGCGACAAAATCGTCGAAAAGCTTCAAAAACGAATCGGAAAAGAGCAGGCTGAAAAAAATGAAACAAAAACACAGCTTGACCAAGCGCTGGCTCGTATTGAAGAACTTGAAAAAGGTGGCAAAAAGTCAGTTAAAGAAAAATCTGACGAAGAAAAAGCTGCCGAACTTCAAAAAGCTAAAGACGATGAAATCGCAAGCCTTAAAGCACAAATCAAAATTTCAATCATTACCAGTCAAGCTGACGAAGTATTGAAAGAAAGTGGAATTGCTTTAAGTGCTGCTGAATTAGGATTGTTAGTTGATTTTGATGAAGAAAATAAGATCG
>NZ_JBEUPD010000097.1:0-2318 GCF_040492135.1 Actinomadura sp. NPDC000600 | reverse complement strand
GCCTTCTACTATTCGCCGTTGTCGGCGTCGGTGACGGTGCCGTCGGAGATGTAACGGGCGAGGTTGAGCTACGCCGCGTAGAACCTCTCGCGGACCTCTTCGCCCCACAAGACGCTCTGGGTGCCCTCGTGCTTGACCAGGCCGGGGTTGATGCCGAGCTTGAAGCCGCCCGGCAGCGGCTTGCCGTCCCGGTAGGGCAGGAAGTCCAGCGGGCTGGTGCCGTCGGCCGCGTAGACGACGCAGTCGGACAGGACTGCGATCGGGTACTGCCCGGTGAATGCCGCGTGCTTGACGATCTTGCGGTGCAGGTTGATCCGGGTGCGGGAGATGACCGCCGCGCGGATGTCGGGCCGCCAGGTCGGGCGCGACAGTGCCCGCCACGGCCCGCCCGGACGCCAGCCCTCACCCCGGGGCCGCTCGCGCAGCTTGCCCAGGCCGCCCTTCACCGTCGCCTTGACCGCGGAGACGACGATCGCCAGCTCCGGGTCACGGCCGCGGTAGCCGTCCATCGCGGTGAGGAAGTCGGCCGGCGACAGGTCGGCGTCGACTCCGAGGTCGGCCATCGTGGCGAGGTACGCGTCGCGCAGCCGGTTGTACCAGCCGTCCAGGTAACGGCCGTTCTCGTAGCGGACGTACGCCTCGAGCGGCGTGACGTCGTAGCCGAGCTCCACCGCGTACGCCACGGTCGGCGTCGCGTACCAGGCCGGGCCCTCGGGGCGCTCGCCCTTCGGCGTGAACGGGCTGGGCAGCAGACTGCCGTCCAGGTCCGCCCACTTGTCCTTGCCGAGCTTCACCCTCGACAGGTCGACGTGGGACAGGTCGACCAGCCACGAGCCGGGCAGCTTCGGGTCGAACACCGGAGCCTTGACGTGCGTCGGCGCACCGAGGCCGACGACCAGGCCGTTCGCGCCAGCGGCGAAGGCCATGTTCACGTCGATGCCCACCAGGTGCCGCAGGGTGCACTCGGCATCCGTCATCGGCCGCGCCCAGTCGTACGCCTCCTCAAACAGCTTCTCGCCGGGGCCGCGCACGTGGAACCGCGGCAGGTCCTTGAGGAGCGGGTGCCCGTCAGGGGCCTCGCACGGCGCGCAGTCCACCGGGTCCTTCCCGAGCGAGCCGGGGTTGTGCTCGGAGTGCCGCTTGCCCGTCGCGTCGGCCTCGGAGGCGCGGGTCGGCGGGTGCAGGGCGGTCATCAGTTCCAGGCCGGTCACGGCGGTCGATCCGCGCGGCGTCATCACCCGGGACGCGTACACGCCCAGCACACGGGCGAGCTCCGCTGGCGGGAGCTGCCCGGCCTGGCCCCAGTGACGGGTGTCCAGCGCGTTCCACGACGGAATGCACAGCTGCACGCAGGCCCGCTCCGAACCCTGCGCGGGACGGTAGATCCGCGCCCACGGGCCGAACCCGCGCTTCGTCAGCTTCCACTCCGCTCGGGCCAACTGCTTGATGACCTTGTGGCCCTCGGGGATCCGCCCGGCGAGCCGCTCCTCATCCGTGAGGGTGGTGGGCAGGCCGTAGCGCTCCAGCGCGGCCTCGGTGAGGACGATCAGCGGGTCGGCGTCCTTGCCCGGCCCGGACAGCTTCGGCTGGCCGAGCTTCGCCTCGCGCAGCGTCCAGTCCACCAGGGCCGGGATCGACTTGGCGGGCACGTCCAGGACCAGGCCGCCGACGCAGTACGCGAGGACCTGGCCGTCGGCGTCGACGTCGACGACCGCGATCGGACCGTTGGCAAAACGCGGGTCGGTGCCGGCCGGAGTGTTCGCCGGGGCGGCCTTCCGCGCAGCCGGGCGGCGCGACGTCGACGACGGCCTGGCGGTGCGCGCCGGACGCGACGCGGCAGCCGGAGCAGCGGCGTTGTCGGTGGGGCGGGGCTGGATGTTCTCAGAAACAGTCATGGTCGCAGCCTCGGAGGCCGGGGCTGTGGACAGAGTCCGCGCTTCCGGAGCCACGGGGACGCTCGTGAACGTCTCCGGGACCTTGGCCGTGACACCGGACGGGGCGTCGGCGTTGTCCGTGGGAGCCGGGTACATCGCGGCCCATCCGTCCAACAGGTGCTTGTACGCGGCGAGGCGCGGTGGGCGGGGCATCGTGCGGCCGGTCTCCCAGCCATTGACGGTCTCCCGTTTCGTCTGCAGCGCGATCGCCACATCCTCCTGGGTCAGACCTGCCGCTTCACGCAGCCGCTTCCGCTCGGTCGGCGGCGGCAGCAATGGGCCGCGGGCCAGTAGCTCTGCGGCCCGCGCCATCAGTTCTTCTTCCGTGGTGGGACCTGGCCAAGGGCAGGCGCAGGCACGTCCTCAAGGGCCACGACGGGATCG
>NZ_JBEUPD010000096.1:0-2386 GCF_040492135.1 Actinomadura sp. NPDC000600 | reverse complement strand
CTTTTGCCTTGTCATTGTACTTGGTCGCAATGGTTGACGTAAAGACGTATTTAGGACTAAATGGCTCTAAATTTTGCGTTTTCTTATTGAAAATGCCGTTCGCTACTGGGATTAAATGAGCTTCTGCGGTTTGTTGTTTAACCTCTGATAAGGTTTCAAGTTTAAAGAGAACCTCTTTTGACCGTGCTTGACTATAAGACGGCTCTAGCCAATAAATGAGCCGATGAAAGAAGTTCTCATTCGTTTCATATATTCCTAGTTCAGGGTTGTAAA
Organism: Actinomadura sp. NPDC000600; assembly: GCF_040492135.1. Lineage (NCBI taxonomy): Bacteria > Bacillati > Actinomycetota > Actinomycetes > Streptosporangiales > Thermomonosporaceae > Actinomadura > Actinomadura sp. NPDC000600. The sequence goes on along the minus strand of NZ_JBEUPD010000096.1, from coordinate 2,113 downwards.
CGCCTAACAGTCCGCTTTGGTGGTCTAATTTGATGACTTTTAGCGTTTTATAGATGATTCTAGCCGTATCTAAGGGACTTAGTGACTTGGGTGCGTTGCCGTCTTCCTTAGGTGTGCTTAAAAATAAGTTACGGTGTTCAAAGAATAGTTTTTTAACCGCTCTAAGCGTTTGAGTGTTTGCTTTGACATAGTCAGGGCTATTGATGATTTCTTTTTCTTGTTCCAGCCAGTCTTTTAAGCATTCCTGATAACCTGCGACATTAACGACTTTTTTGCCGTCTTCGCCATAATCTGTGAAGTCCTCTATTTTAGGTTTTGGACTTCTTACGTTTTCCTGTGGTGTTTCTGCCACAAGTTTTTCTAATTGGTCTGTCATGACTTCCTTTCTATTTCATCTTGAATACACTTTTCCAAATAGTTGCCAGCTCGTCATCAGGTAAGGGCGGACTGGTTCGATTGTTAAAGGTTCGCAATAAGTCCATACAGCTATTATTATCAATACCAATCTTTCTCCAATAGTGGAGAATACGATTTGTATCGTTGTTTCGGTTGCCTTTTCTTGCGCCTTGGTTGAATAGCTCCCACATTTCAGCGCCATAAGTTCGGCTACTTGTGCCAGTTGTTGCGCGTGCCTGTGGTCGTTGTATCATTTCAAGTAACCAATCAGGACAATCGCAAAGACTATCGAAAGTTAAAGGCTCGTTAGTTTCTGTATCATTCAAAGGGATATAATCGCCGTCTGTGCGTTTGCTTGGGTAGATTGGTGTAAAGTGTGTCTTTATCTCTACACCGTCCGCTAGTTCATTGACAATCGGCTGACTGAATAGCTCTTTGGGAACTTTAAAGAAAACGTGCAAGCCGTTGCCTGTGGGTGTCTTTTCAACATAGGTACTTAATATTTCGCCCTCGCTGTGTTCATTCCACAAGCGACTAAATACAGCTCTGCCATTCTGTCCGTTTTGGTGCTGGTCTAAGTCAATACAAATCAAACCGCTGTTTCTAAGATTAATCATGATATTGCGGTTCGGTATTTCATCAAACCACGCGCTCACTGTGATTTCGTCAAGTGTTCCGCTTGAAGTCCCCTTTATAATTGCCCTTTCACTTTTCCCAAGAGGAAAACCAGCGATAACAGAAAAACCGCGATTAATACAGTTTAGGGCTTGTTCTTTGGGTGTCAATAGTCATTCCTCCTTAAAAAGTTGGTCAATCCAATCAAGTTCTGCAAGGGTATAGCCATTGACCGCATTATTAATCGCTATGCCTGTGCGTTGTTTCTTGATAATTCCGGCTCTGCGCTCGTCTTCGTTAGTTGGAATAAAATAGCCGTTATCAATCGAACCAATGGCGCAACCCTGCTTATGGAGGTACTCAATTCTGCTCTGAAGCGTTCTAAAATCAATATCAAGGGCTTGTGCTAAAATCTTGCCTTTGACAGCTCGGTCAATTCCTCTGTGTTCGGCAAGAAATTTAATAATATTTTGGTCTAACGTCTGTAAGTCAGTTATCTTCATTGAGATACCCCCAAATTCTAGTAATCGTTTCTAAAAATTGCTCATAGCTTGCTCTCTGTCTAGCTTCGCCAATCAAGGTAAACATTAAAACAGTCATAGCTTCGTTGCTTGTATCGCTGATAAGATACTCTAAATTGTCCTTATTGCTTTCATTTTCAAGGACATCAATAGTAATTTTCATGGTTTAGTTTCCTTTATTTGTAATTTCATGACAGCCAGCTCTCTGCCTAAAATTGGTACTGGTTGCGTGCATAAGTTGCCTTTCACTCCGCTGGGTAAGATAATACCTGTACTTGCTTCGAACTGCTGTATTAAGTCATATTTAACCGCTCGTGCGTTGTCAATTATCTTAAACGGGTGTTTGCCTATCGGTCTAAAACTATTCCGTCCGTGCCGTTTTATAGCCGTGTAGCCTTGGTGGTGTTCTATCATTTCGCTACCTCATCAAATAAGCTGATTTCTCCGCCCTCTTTCTCACCCTTAAATCGGACACCGTGCTTATATTTACGAACTTTAAAGCTATAATCAACTGTGCCTGTATTTGCGTTCAATGGGTCTATTTTTTCAATCTGCTTGTCTGTCAGCTCTGTGTGATAGCC
>NZ_JBEUPD010000095.1:0-2499 GCF_040492135.1 Actinomadura sp. NPDC000600 | reverse complement strand
GTTTTGCCAGATGGGTCTTTCTATCTAGTCACTCGTGATTCAACTAACAACACTATATAAGATATCAATAAAAAGATAATAAGCTCTTTCTATAACAGAGTTTATTAGCTTTTTTTGCTATAATTATAAGCATGAATAAAAGCAGAATAGAGGCGCTTACTGACGGAATATTTGCCGTAGTAATGACCCTAACAGTTTTAGAATTTAAAGTTCCAGAAGATGGAAATCTTTTTTCACCAAATGTATTACTTATGCTCCTTATTTATATCACTACTTTTGTTGCCCTTGCTTCCATTTGGAACTCACTGCACCATGTAATGACTTTTATCAAATCAAATAAAATTGATGAGTTAATTCTCTGGTCTAATCATTGGATTCTACTTATTGTTTGTCTCTTTCCCTTTTCAACTGTTGCACACGCAGAACATACGAACTCTTTGACTGCAAGTTTAGCCTATGTTTCAACCTATTTAATTCCTTGGATTAGTTTGATTGTTTTCAGTCAAATAATTTATCGCAAATTGTAAAATGAAGTTAGCCACCTTGAGTCAAGCAAAAAACATCTGAATCTCTTATACTAGAAGTTCGACCAAATAGTATAAAAAGGAAATTCAGATGCAAGACTATTCTATCACAAGCCAGAGCAAAGGGAAACACCTGACCAATCAAGACCGTTTAAACATTGAACGTTGGCACAATAAAGAAGGACTGAGCAACCGTGAGATTGCGCGCTTATTGAATAAAGCTCATGGGACGATTGACAGAGAGATGAAGCGAGGGGAAATCCAGCTCAAGCGGAAGGTAAAATACTCTGCTAAAAAGGCTCAAGAAAATTATGAAGGATTGAGGGCTCACAGTGTTCGTCCGAGTAAACTCACGACTGAGATTGATTGTTATGTGAGTACACGTCTTAAAGAAGACAAGGACTCTTTGGAAGTCATTCATCAGGCTCTAAAAGGAGTTTCTCTGAGCAGCCTCTACAATTGGGTCAACTGGGGCTGGTTAGAAGCCAAGCGTCATCATCTTTTCTATCCGCAGTATAAGGCGGCAAAGAAAATCAAACCTCGTGCGCCAAAGCATCCTTTTGGTAAGTCTATTGAAGAACGGCCTGAGTTCATTAACAATCGCTTAGAAGTGGGGCATTACGAGATTGACACGGTCATTCTTACGAGAGCTAAGAACAAGGTGCTTTTGACGCTCACAGAGCGAAAATACCGCACGGAGATCATTCGCTTGATTGATGGGAAAACAGCACAGGCGGTCAATGATGAGCTGGTGGAACTTCAAAAAAGTTATGACTTCAAATCCATTACCCCTGACAATGGCCATGAATTTGCAAGGCTCTCTGAGGTCGTAAGCTGTCCAGTTTACTATGCACACGCCTACGCGAGCTTTGAGCGAGGGACGAATGAAAACCATAACCGAATGATTCGTAGGCATCTGCCAAAAGGCACAACAAAGACGACCCCTGAAGAAGTCGCCGCTATCGAGTATTGGATGAACCATTATCCAAGAAAAATGTTCAACTATAAGAGTTCATATGAGATGAGCTTGGCTGGCTAACTTGGACTTGCAATTTGCGTAAATAATAAATTTTTAAAAAAATAAAAAAATTACAGCTGAGACTAGAAATTTCAGAAAGTCTGTGTTATAATATATTTCGTCGTGAAAATGACGCTTTAAGCATGACTCGTTAGCTCAGTTGGTAGAGCATTTGACTTTTAATCAAAGGGTCGCTGGTTCGAGCCCAGCACGGGTCACTAATTTATTGAAGAAAAGATTGTGGGGAAGTTTCACAATCTTTTCTTGATTTGGAAAATAATTCTCATTTTTGAGAAAATAAAGTTTTAATTTGCCTTAAGGTGAGTTGAAACTGATGGAGGTTCAATGGAAATCCAATTTTTAGGGACTGGGGCTGGTCAGCCTTCTAAATCAAGAAACACTCAGGCAATTGCCTTGAAAATGCTTGATGAGCGTAATGAAATTTGGCTTTTTGACTGTGGTGAAGCAACGCAACATCAAATTTTAAATACGACAATTAAGCCACGAAAAATTACTAAGATTTTTATTACACATTTACATGGGGATCATATTTTTGGCTTGCCTGGTTTTTTGTCTAGTAGGAGTTTTCAAAGTTCAGATGAACAAACTGATTTGGAGCTTTATGGCCCTGTGGGAATTAAAGATTTTGTTTTGACCGCTCTTAGAATCTCGGGTTCACGCTTAGCTTATCGTATCAATTTTCATGAAATTGATTCGGCTGGAAAAATCTTTGAAGATGATAGTTTTGAAGTCCATACAGATTTGCTTGACCATACTATTTTCTGCTTGGGTTATCGCGTCGTAGAAAAAAATCGAATAGGTGAACTCGATGCCAATGCTTTAAAAGAAGCTGGGCTTCCTTTCGGACCCCTTTTTGGTAAAATAAAAAAAGGTGAGATTGTTCAGTATGAAGGAAAAACTTTCGATCCTAAAGATTATATCGGAGCGGATAAAGCT
>NZ_JBEUPD010000094.1:0-2549 GCF_040492135.1 Actinomadura sp. NPDC000600 | reverse complement strand
AGCATGGCGTCCTGGACGTCGGGGTTGTCGTAGTTCAGGTCGGGCTGGTGGGAGAAGAACCGGTGCCAGTAGTACTGCCCGCGCACCGGGTCGTAAGTCCAGTTCGACGACTCGGTGTCGACGAAGATGATCCGGGCGTCGGGGTACCCGGTGTCGTCATCGGCCCACATGTAGAAGTCCCCGAACGGCCCGTCGGGATCGGTCCGCGACGCGCGGAACCACGGGTGCTCATCTGAGGTGTGGTTCATCACCAGGTCGGCGATCACACGGATGCCGCGGGCGTGCGCCTGCTCGATCAACTCGACGAAGTCCCCGAGTTCCCCGAACTCGGGGAGGATGCTGGTGTAGTTGGCGATGTCGTAGCCGCCGTCCTTGAGCGGGGACTGGTAGATGGGCAGCAGCCACAGGCAGTCCACGCCGAGCCATTGCAGGTGGTCCAGCCTGGATATCAGCCCGCGCAGGTCCCCGTAGCCGTCGTTGTTGGAATCGGCGAAGCCGCGGACCGACACCTCGTAGAACACCGCCGTCTTGAACCAGTCCGGCGTGCGGGGGGTGTCCTCGTCGAACGGGTCCGGGACGGGGCCGGCGGACGGTCCCGCCGCAGGCCGGTGGACCTTCTCCGGCGGGACGGGGCCGGTCCCCGGCGCGGGGGCCTCACCGCCCCCGGGGGCCTGGCGGGAGCTGCGGGTGAAGTTCTTCGGCTGGCCGTCCATGGAGCACCCCGGGTGTGTTGGAGACATCTAGATCAGCAATTCCCTCCACCCCGTCCAGGTGTGTGCGCGACAGGCAACCATCCGTAAAAGCTTCAGTACGGTCCGTGACCGTGGGGCCGGTTTCGGATCCCGCCACCGCCGCCCCGCCGTGCGAGCGGCGCCCATGGCGGGGGTAGATCGCCCGGTTCCGCGGCCCGTCCGGGCGGGTGCCCGGCCGCCGGGAAGGTCATCGCCCGGTCGCGGCGGGGCAGTGCGCGGAAAAACGGAGCAAAAAGACGGCGATTCGCGGCCCGTTCAGTGGCGTGCGGCGCCGCTAATGCTTGCCGCACGGCGGTTGTGTCATGTCCGTGTTTTTAGGTTCGCGGCTTTTTCTGTCGCAACCCTCGGGTAGGTCATTTCCAACCTCAGAACCCGCCAGGTCGGCGGGTTCTGCTCAGTTTCGGGCGGAATTCATCCGTCCAAAAGCGATCGGAGGGACAGTGGAGCGCTGGGAGAAGTCGCCATCGGTCGTACCGACGCGGGATGACCTCGTGGCACGGCTGCGCGTCCGTTTCGCCGACATTCCGGTGGAGCGCGTGCGGCGCTGCGTGGACGACCTGTGGTGCTGCTGCGCCCATCTGGGGGTGCGGCCCGAGGAACGGACCATCGAGCGCCTCGCGGCGTCCCGGCTCACGGGCGTCGTGCGGGGCGGCCGCCCGCCCTATCCGGACGAGCGGCGGGGGTCCCGACCGCCCGGCCGGCTGACCGCTCCGCCCCGGCCCGCCCGTGCGGCGGCCCGAACTCCGATCGGGATGTGACCGATGAGGGAGACGACGGTGCCGGGCCTGAGCACCGAGACCCGGCGAGGGTTCATCGTGCTCGGCCTGCCGGCGCAGATCAGCTGGCGGAACTACGCGGGGATCCGGGAGGAGGTGAGCAAGGCCCTGTCCCTCGCCTGCGCGGGCGGGACCCGTCGCGGCGGGGTCGTCGTCGACTTCGGTGACGCGGTCCTGCTGGACGCGGCCGGGCTCGTGCTGCTGGCGCGGGCCGAGACGCGGGCCGAGCTGCTCGGCTGCCCGCTGCGCGCGGTGGTGCCCGCGCTGTCCGCGCACGTCCGGCGGGCGCTGCACCTCACGGGGCTGGACCGGCTCGTCCCGGTGTTCGCCGACGTCGCGGCGGCGACGGCCGCGCCCCTGCCGGAGCCGGCGCCGGGGGAGGTCGACACCACGCACGTGCTCGACGCGATCCGCGCGCTGCATCCGGGGGACGCCGGGCTCACGCCGACGCCGCCCGCCCCGTCCGAGCTGATGATCACCACGACGGCGGCCGGCGACGGCGACCACACCGTCGTGCACCTGTCCGGGACGCTGGACGAGGCGACCGTGCCTCGGCTCGGGGAGACGCTGACCACGCTGGTCGAGGGCGACGAGCGGCACCTGATGGTGCGGATGCACGACCGGCTCGGCGTCCGCTGCGACCCGCTGCCGATCCTGCTCGGCATCCGCTGGCGCGTCGCCGCCGAGGGCGGCTGCCTGGCGCTGCCGGCGGTGCCGGCCAAGCTGCGCGAGGTCATCGACCGCGAGGGCCTCGCGTCGGTGTTCACCGGCTGCCGGTCCATCGAGGAGCGCCTCCTCAGCGGCGCCGGGTCCGGTTAGCCTCGCGGCCCTGCCCGCCACCGGCCCGCACACGTCCGCCGTTCTCCTGGAACGTGAAGACGTGTGCGGGTTTGGTGTGCGGGTCGAGGCGCACGTAGTTGGACCTCCGCCAGGTGTAGGTGGTGCCGTCGAGTTGGTCGGTGACGGTGTAGGGGTGGTCGGGGTCGTCGGGCAGGCCGAGGGCGGGCAGGTCGAGGTGGAC
>NZ_JBEUPD010000093.1:0-2656 GCF_040492135.1 Actinomadura sp. NPDC000600 | reverse complement strand
TGGGCTTGGGTGAGGGGTTCGATGAGGACGAGGCCGGCGCCTTCGGCCAGGCCGATGCCGTCGGCACCGGCCCCGAACGCCTTGCACCGCCCGTCCGGTGACAGCACGCGTTGACGGCTGAAGCCCACGAACGGATCGGGACTGGTCAGGATCCCGACCCCGCCCGCCACCGCCTGGGAACACTCCCCGTTGCGGACGGCCTGGGCGGCCAGGTGGAGGGCGACGAGGGAGGAGGAGCAGGCGGTGTCCACGGTCACGGCCGGGCCTTCCAGCCCGAAGGTGTAGGCCAACCGCCCCGACACCACACTGGAGTTCGAGCCCGTGAGCAGGTGCCCCTCCAGGTCGCCGGGCACCCGTTGGATGCCCCCGCCGTACTGGGGCAGGTTGCAGCTCACGAACACACCGGTCGAGGAACCTCGTAGCGAACCGGGGTCGATGCCCGTGCGTTCGAACAGCTCCCAGGCGGTCTCCAGCAGGATCCGCTGCTGCGGGTCCATCGCGAGCGCCTCACGCGGCGAGATGCCGAAAGGCTCGGCGTCGAACTCCGCCGCGTCGTACAGGAACCCGCCCCGCCGCGTGTAGGTGGTCCGCGGACGGTCCGGGTCCTGATCGAACAGCGCCTGTAGGTCCCAGCCGCGGTCGGTGGGGAAGTCGGAGATGGCGTCGGTGCCGGACAGCACCAGCTCCCACAGGTCCTCCGGGGAACGCACCCCGCCCGGGAACCGGCACGCCATGCCCACGATGACCAATGGGTCGTCGTCCGCGCGCGCCACCGCCGTCGCGGCCGGCGCGACCGCGGCGTCGCCGGTCAGCTCGGCGGCGAGGCGCCGCGCGACCTCCACGACGGTCGGATGGTCGAACGCCAGCGTCGCGGGCAGCGGCAGTCCCGTCGCGCGGGTGAGGCGGTTGCGAAGTTCCACCGCTGTCAGTGAGTCGAAACCGATCTCGTTGAAGGCACGCCTGGGATCGACGGCCTCGGGAGACCCGTGGCCGAGGACGTGCGCGACGTCCGCCCGGACCAGCTCGACCAGTGCCCGCTCGTGCTCGGCGGCGGGCAGCCCCGCGAACCGCTCGCGCCAGGCCGCCGCCTTCTCCTCGTCCGCGCCGGCGACGCCCCCCGCCGTGCCCGGCCCGGCCGGCGCGATCTCGGCGAAGAGGCGACTCGGCCGCGCCAGGGTGAACATGGGCAGGAACCGGTCCCAGTCCACGTCCGCGACCACCGGTGCGGCGTCGCCACGGTCCAGCACCTCCCAGAGCGCCGCGAAGGCGGACGCCGGGTCGAGCGGCACGAGCCCCTGGCGGTGCGCACGGTCGGTCAGCTCCAGGCGTCGGTCCTCGTCCTCCTCACCGGGCGCCGCCCAGATCCCCCAGGCGACCGACGTCACGGGACGCCCCTCCGCCCGGCGGCGCTCGGCGAGCGCGTCGAGATAGGCGTTGGCCGCGGCGTACGCGCCATGCTCGCCACTCCCCCACACGGCCGTGATGGAGGAGAACAGGACGAAGGAGTCCAGGTCCCTGTCGGCGAACACCTCGTCCAGGACCCGCGCTCCCCCGACCTTGGCGGCCAGCGCCGCGGCCAGGTCCGCCGTGCCGAGGCTCGTGAGCGGGGCGAGTTCGCCGACGACGGCGGCGTGGACCACCGAACGGACCGGCGCGCCCTCGTCCTCACACCTCAGCGCCAGTCCCTCCACCGCCTCCCGGTCGGTGACGTCGCACGCCGCGAAAGTCACTCGCGTACCGAGCGCCGCCAGTTCCGCGGCGACGCGATCGGCTCCGGGCGCCTCCGCGCCACGGCGGGACACGAGCAGCAGATGCTCCGCGCCCCGTTCGGCCATCGCCCGAGCCAGGAGCACGCCGAGCGCACCGGTGCCGCCGGTGACGAGCGTCGTCCCCTCCGGCCGCCACGTCCGAGCCGCGGCGGGCCCTCCGAGGCGGGCCCGCACGAGCCGGCGCGCACGCAGTCCCGAGGACCGGACGGCCAGCTGGTCCTCCCCGTCCGCGTTGCTGATGGCCTCGCTCAGCCGCACCCAGGTTCGCTCGTCCGGTTCGCCGGGCAGGTCGATCAGCCCACCCCAGTGCCGCGGATGCTCCAGCGCGGCCACCCTGCCGAGTCCCCACACCATCGCCTGGCGCGGGTCCGGTGGCGGATCCTCCGCACCGGCCCGGACCGCCGCGCGCGTCACGCACCACAGCGGCACGCCCTCGGGCGCCTGCGCGTGCCACCGCACCAGCTCCAAGGTCGCGGCAAGCCCGGCGGGAACCACGCGGCTCCGGTCGCCGTCGTCCTCCGCCAGTGCCAGGAGCGAGACCACTCCGGCGATCTCCAACTCCGAACGCAGCTCGCGGGCGCCGTCCGCGGCCGCCACATGCGTTTCGGCCCCGAGCCCCGCCAGTGTCTCGGCGACCGGGCCGGCGAACGGATGTCCTGGAGGAGCCACGATGAGCCAGTGCCCGCTCAGCGCACGTGCGCCTGCCGGACTGGGCCGCCACACGGTCTCGTACCGCCATGCGTCCGACGACGGACCCGTCACCCTCGCGCCCGCCCCGGCTCCGACGCTGACCCAGTAGTGGTGGTGTTGGAAGGGGTAGGTGGGCAGGTGGGTGGCGGTGTGGTCGGGTTCGGGTGGTTCGGGGGGTTCGGGTTGGTTGGGTTGGG
>NZ_JBEUPD010000092.1:0-2832 GCF_040492135.1 Actinomadura sp. NPDC000600 | reverse complement strand
CCTCACTGAGCCATTCAATCGGTAGTAGCGACGGGCGGTGTGTACAAAGGGCAGGGACGTAATCAACGCAAGCTGATGACTTGCGCTTACTAGGGATTCCTCGTTGAAGAGCAATAATTGCAATGCTCTATCCCCAGCACGACGGAGTTTAACAAGATTACCCGGGCCTTTCGGCCAAGGAAGTACTCGCTGGCTCCGTCAGTGTAGCGCGCGTGCGGCCCAGAACATCTAAGGGCATCACAGACCTGTTATTGCCTCAAACTTCCATCGGCTTGAGCCGATAGTCCCTCTAAGAAGCCAGCGTACTGCCAAAGCAATACGGGCTATTTAGCAGGTTAAGGTCTCGTTCGTTATCGCAATTAAGCAGACAAATCACTCCACCAACTAAGAACGGCCATGCACCACCACCCACAAAATCAAGAAAGAGCTCTCAATCTGTCAATCCTCATTGTGTCTGGACCTGGTGAGTTTCCCCGTGTTGAGTCAAATTAAGCCGCAGGCTCCACCCCTGGTGGTGCCCTTCCGTCAATTTCTTTAAGTTTCAGCCTTGCGACCATACTCCCCCTGGAGCCCAAGCACTTTGATTTCTCGTAAGGTGCCGAACGCGTCAAAAAATAACATCGTCCGATCCCTAGTCGGCATAGTTTATGGTTAAGACTACGACGGTATCTGATCGTCTTCGATCCCCTAACTTTCGTTCCTGATTAATGAAAACATCCTTGGCAAATGCTTTCGCAGTAGTTAGTCTTCAATAAATCCAAGAATTTCACCTCTGACAATTGAATACTGATGCCCCCGACTGTCCCTATTAATCATTACGGCGGTCCTAGAAACCAACAAAATAGAACCACACGTCCTATTTCATTATTCCATGCTAATGTATTCGAGCATAGGCCTGCCTGGAGCACTCTAATTTTTTCAAAGTAAAAGTCCTGTTTCCCCGTCACACCCAGTGAAGGGCATGAGGTTCCACAGAGGGAAAGGCCCGGCCGGACCAGTACACGCGGTGAGGCGGACCGGCCAGCCAGGCCCAAGGTTCAACTACGAGCTTTTTAACCACAACAACTTTAATATACGCTATTGGAGCTGGAATTACCGCGGCTGCTGGCACCAGACTTGCCCTCCAATTGTTCCTCGTTAAGGGATTTAAATTGTACTCATTCCAATTACAAGACCCAAAAGAGCCCTGTATCAGTATTTATTGTCACTACCTCCCCGTGTCGGGATTGGGTAATTTGCGCGCCTGCTGCCTTCCTTGGATGTAGTAGCCGTTTCTCAGGCTCCTTCTCCGGGGTCGAGCCCTAACCCTCCGTTACCCGTTGCAACCATGTTTGGCCAATACCCAAACATCGAAAGTTGATAGGGAAGAAATTTGAATGAACCATCGCCGGCGCAAGGCCGTGCGATTCGAGAAGTTATCATGAATCACCAAAGAGCCCAGAGGGCATTGGTTTTTAATCTAATAAATACATCCCTTCCGAAGTCGGGATTTTTAGCATGTATTAGCTCTAGAATTACCACGGTTATCCAAGTAGTAAGGTACTATCAAATAAACGATAACTTATATAATGAGCCATTCGCAGTTTCGCTGTATAATTGCTTATACTTAGACATGCATGGCTTAATCTTTGAGACAAGCATATGACTACTGGCAGAATCAACCAGATAACTATCGTCCGCCGCGGAAAAACGGCAACCGGTGCTGCGAGCAGCGCCGGAGAGATGTCAAGTTCACTGGGTGGCGTCCGGAGACGCGCCGGGCAAAGCACCTGCGGCAGGAGCCGTGGGCGCCGTGCGAGCCGGCAATCCGCTTTCCCACTCATGTGTTCCCCAGCGAAGCCGTCGACCACACTGAGCCCGAACGGGCGGCGTGTGGCCTGGGGCACGCCAGGAGAAGGACTCAGCGCCCGACTTCAGCCATTGCGGCGTCCGGCGGGCGTGGTTGCCTTCCGTTGCTCGATGGTAGAACTCGCCAGAGGCCAGTAATCCACAGAACCCATCCCTACAGCGGCGATTGCCGGGGCATTCGTCGCCTTCAGGGCATCCCCAGTACGCCGTGAAGCCTGAGCGACCGGTTTCGTGGGGGCCGACCAACACTATGAATCCCTCGCTAGCGAGACCGGAGCCTGCAAGCCTGTTCAAGGGACCACGCAATGAAAGTCTTCAAGATATGGTACAGTTGTTTGATTGCGGTTGTGTTGTGGCCGGCCGATTGCTCGACTGGCCACCCGCTCTCACATACCCTCCGAGCTCTCTGGTGGGGCGCCCCCGCCACCCGGCACTCGTTGGCCACTTTTGATTTCCCGCAAAATTCATTTGTATGGCAAATCCAAAAAATCGACTCACGAACATACATTTCCAACAACGCACCACCCCCCCCTCTCGGCGCCGGGTTTCTCGGCACCAGCGCGCCCCCAGGCCTGCCAGCAGCCAGCCCACGTATTTCTTTTGCCCTTGCCGCCGCCCCCAGATGGTACAGGGTAGGTTCAGGGTAGGCCTTACCCTGCACCCCGACACAGGCGCCACCAGGAGGCTTTAGAGGCTAGAAGCGCTATAGGGAGGCCCTGGCCGAAGGCCCTGGCGTACGCTGCTATCGCTATGCCCATCTACGGGGGGCGCTAGAGGGAGCAGGTGGCCGCCAGGCTTGACCAGAAGCCGCACGTAACAAAGCATCAGCCTAGCACTATAACCACCCCGCCCACCTAAAACGCAGCCAGCGCAGCAGGAGTAGTAGGGTAGGCATATAGGCAGGCCCACGCCGCCCTAAAGGGGGCCCCGACCTCTCCTAGGTCGCCCCTATACGCCCGCGGCGGCTTATTTACGTGGTCGTGG
>NZ_JBEUPD010000091.1:0-2888 GCF_040492135.1 Actinomadura sp. NPDC000600 | reverse complement strand
CTCCACAACCTCGCCCACCTACACACCCACACCCACCACCCCATCACCTACACACCCACCCAACCCAACCAACCCGAACCCCCCGAACCACCCGACCCCGACCACACCGCCACCCACCTGCCCACCTACCCCTTCCAACACCACCACTACTGGCTCGACACGCCCACGCACACGGGCAACGGAAACGGGAACGGGCACAGGCACGCACCCGGGGAGACCCGTCTCTGGAATGCGGTGGACGAGGGCGATCTCCAGGCCCTCGCGGCGACCCTGAACCTGGGCCAGGAGGCGCTGACCGACGTCGTCCCCGCGCTGGCGGCCTGGCGCAAGAACCTGCGGCGCGACGGCGCCCTGGACGAGCGGCGCTACAAGATCGTTTGGAAGCCGTACACCCCGGGTTCGGACCGGGTGCCGGGACGCTGGCTCGTCCTGACCCGCCCCGAGCGCACGGAGGTGCGGGCGGTCGCGGACGCGCTAGCGGTACACGGCGCCGAAGTACGAGTGGCGGAGGCCGCCGCCTACGGCAGGTCGGACCTCGCCGAGGCGCTGCGGCAAGCGGTGGAGGACGGCGAGTTCGACGGGATCGTCTCCCTGCTCTCGCTGGACGGCGACAGGGTGCCCGGCGAACCTCATGTTCCGGCCGGTGCGGCGGGATCGGCGGCCCTCGTGCAGGCGGCCCTTGACACAGGCTTCACGGGAAGGCTCTGGACGCTCACCCGCGGGGCCGTCCGCACCGGCGAGGACGACGCTCCGCCGGACCCGTTCCAGGCCGTGACCTGGGGATTGGGCCTGGTGGCCGCGTTGGAGCACCCGGGCATGTGGGGCGGGCTGATCGACCTGCCCGGCGAAGGCGAACCGGACGACCGGACCTGGGAACGGCTGTGCGGCATCCTCGCCGATCCGGGGCCGGAGGACCAGCTCGCCATCCGGCCGACCGGGGTCCGGGTGCGCCGGCTGTCGCATGCCCCGCTTCACGGCCGTCCAGCCTCACGAACATGGCGGCCGGAGGGCACGGTTCTCATCACCGGCGGGACCGGGACGCTCGGCGCGCACGTGGCCCGGTACCTCGCCTCCCACGGCGCTCCGCACCTTCTGCTGGTGAGCCGCCGGGGTGGCGAGGCGCCAGGCGCCGAAGACCTACGGGACGAATTGGCCGCCCACGGCGCGGACGTGACCTTCGCACGGTGTGACATCTCCGACCGGGAGGCCCTGGCGGAGGTGCTGCAGGCCATCCCGGACGGGCATCCGCTGTCCGCCGTGGTGCACACGGCGGCCGTGCTGGACGACTGCGTCGTGGACGCGCTGTCGCCGGAGCGGATGGATCCCGTGCTGGCGGTGAAGGCGCAGGGCGCGCTGAATCTGCACGAGCTGACCGAGGGCCTGGAGCTGTCGGCGTTCGTGCTGTTCTCGTCGTTCTCCGCGACGTTCGGGTCGCCCGGGCTCGCGAACTACGCGCCCGGCAACGCCTTCCTGGACGCGCTGGCGGCGCGGCGGCGCGCGGCAGGGCTGCCCGCCACGTCGATCGCGTGGGGAAGCTGGGCGGGCGGCGGGATGGCCGAGGGGCGCGTCGGCGAACGCGCCCGCTCGCACGGCCTGTTCGAGATGGCCCCGGATGAGGCGACCGCCGCGCTCCAGCAGGTACTCGACCACGACGAGACGTTCCGGCTCATCGCCGACATCAGGTGGGACCGCTTCTCACCGATCTTCGCGTCCGAGCGGCCGAGCGCGCTGCTGCAGGATCTTCCCGAGATCAGGAAGCTGGCCGAGGCGCGAGCCGAGCGACCGGACGACGAAGCGAGCAGCCTCCGCCGGCGGCTGGGCGGGCTGGCCGGCCAGGAGCGGACGGACGCCCTGACCGAGCTGGTCCGCACGAACATCGCGGGCGTGCTGGGTCATCAATCGGCGGACACCATCGACGCCGGACGGGCCCTGACCGACCTCGGCTTCGACTCGCTGACGGCGGTCGAACTCCGAAACCGGCTCGCCGCGCTGACGGGGTTGAGGCTGCCGGCGACGCTGGTGTTCGACCACCCGACGGCGACGCGCATCGCACGGCTGCTGGCCGCCGAGCTGGAGGACGCCCCGGACACCGGTGGCGCAACGGCAACGGTCACCCACGTGGCCGCACCGGACGAACCGCTCGCGATCATCGGCATGGCGTGCCGGTTCCCGGGCGGGGTCCGTTCTCCGGAAGAGCTGTGGGAGCTGGTGCTGTCCGGCACCGACGCCATCGCCGACTTCCCCACCGACCGCGGCTGGGACCTTGAGGGCCTCTTCGATCCGGATCCTGACCGGCCCGGCACGAGCTACGTCCAGCACGGCGGGTTCCTGTACGACGTGGGCGACTTCGATGCGGGGTTCTTCGGCATCTCGCCGCGTGAGGCGCTCGCGATGGACCCGCAGCAGCGGATCCTGCTGGAGACCGCCTGGGAGGCGATCGAGAACGCGCGGATCGATCCCGCGTCGCTGCGCGGCAGCGCGACCGGGACCTTCGTCGGCTGCAACCAGCCGCAGTACGGAGGCGGCCTGGACCGAGTGCCTCCGGGCTTGGAAGGACACCTCCTCACCGGAACGAACGCGAGCGTGGTGTCGGGGCGGGTGGCCTACACCTTCGGGCTGGAAGGCCCGGCCGTGACCGTGGACACCGCCTGCTCCTCCTCCCTCGTCGCCCTCCACCTGGCCGCCCAGGCCATCCGCAACGGCGAATGCACGCTCGCCCTCGCCGGCGGTGTCGGGATCCTCGCGACGGCGGACCCGTTCCTCGGGTTCAGCCGCCAGCGCGGCCTCGCGCGCGACGGGCGGTGCAAGGCGTTCGGGGCCGGTGCCGACGGCATCGGCCTGGCCGAAGGCGCCGGCCTCGTCCTCATCGAACCCCTCACCCAAGCCCA
>NZ_JBEUPD010000090.1:0-3550 GCF_040492135.1 Actinomadura sp. NPDC000600 | reverse complement strand
CTCCACAACCTCGCCCACCTACACACCCACACCCACCACCCCATCACCTACACACCCACCCAACCCAACCAACCCGAACCCCCCGAACCACCCGAACCCGACCACACCGCCACCCACCTGCCCACCTACCCCTTCCAACACCACCACTACTGGCTCGACACGCCGACGAGTAGCGGCGGCGAAGACTCAGGGAACGACGCCTTGTGGGAGGCGGTCGATAACGGTGACGTTCCCGCCGTGGCCGCCGTATTGGACGTCCGTCAAGAGGCGCTCGCGGAGGTCGTGCCGGCGCTCGCAAGCTGGCGGATCGGGCAGCGACGACAAGCGGCGGCGGACGGCTGGCGGTACCGGGTGGCTTGGCCTCCGCTCAAGACGGACGGTGATTTCGCTCCGTCCGGCCTCTGGTTCGTCGTCGGCGACGAGGACGATGCGCTCACGGTCGAGCTGACCACCGCGCTGGTCCGGCGTGGAGTGGATGCGCGGATCGTCCAGTCCGTTGAGGAGATGTCCGACGAGGCGGCCGAAGGCATCCTGTCGCTGCTGGCCATGGACGAAACCCCTGACGAGAACCATCACGCGGTCCCGAGCGGCCTGGCGAAGTCTTTCCATCTGGCCCAGCGCGAGACGTCCGCGCCGATCTGGTGCCTGACACAGGGAGCGGTCGGTACGGGGCCGGGCGCCCCGCCTACGCGTCCGCTCCAGGCGCACGTGTGGGGTATGGGCCGGGTCGCGGCACTGGAGCATCCGGCGCGCTGGGGCGGACTGATCGACCTGCCCGCGATCCCGGACGAACGCACCTGGGACCAGCTCTGCCAGGCTTTGACGAACGCTTCTGGCGAGGACCAGCTGGCCTTGCGGCCGTCGGGGGTGCTGACACGCAGGCTCGTCCGCGCTCCCCTGGTCGGACGGTCGCCCCGCCGGAAGTGGACACCGGACGGGACGACCCTGATCACCGGCGGGACGGGCGCACTCGGGCGTCTTCTGGCCACGGAGCTGGCCGCCCGCGGCGCCGAGCACCTCGTTCTGGTCAGCCGCCAGGGCCCAGACGCACCGGACGCGGCGGATCTGGCCGAACAGCTCGGCGCGCTCGGCAGCCGCGTCACGATCGCCGGCTGCGACATCACCGACAGGGATGCGCTGCTGTCCGTGCTGGACGAGGTCCCCGGGGATGCGCCGCTGTCCGCCGTCTTCCACCTCGCCGGAGTCGTCGACTACGAACCATTCGACGAGATCACGACCGAACGGCTGGACACGGTGATCCGGTCGAAGACCGTTGGAGCCACGCTGCTGGACGACCTCACCCGCGATCTGGACCTGGCGGCGTTCGTCCTCTTCTCCTCCAACTCCGGGACCTGGGGAAGCGGAGGCCAGGCCGCCTACGCGGCGGCGAACGCCTACCTCGACGCGCTGGCCGAGGAGCGGCGAGCGCAGGGGAGGACGGCGACGTCAGTGTCCTGGGGCGCCTGGGGCGACGCGGGACTGGCCGCCGAGGACGAGGTGGCCGAGTACCTGCGGCGGCGCGGCCAACTGCCGATGGCCCCCGAGTCCGCCTTCGAGGCGCTGTGGCAGACGCTCGACCACGACGAGACCTCCGTGTCCATCGCCAACGTCGAGTGGGAGACCTTCGCCGCCGCGTTCACCACGGCTCGCCCTAGCCCCCTCATCTCGGATCTGCCGGACCTCCGCGCCACAGACCCGGCCGCGGACATCGGCGCGATCGATGGCGCCGGAGCGGCCGACGAGCTGCGCGCCAGGCTCGCCACGCTTCCCGATGCCGACCAGCTCGCCGAGCTCATGAGCGTGGTCCGCTCCCATGCGGCGGTCGCCCTGGGGCACGGCTCACCCGACGCGGTCGAGCCGGACCTGCCGTTCAAGGATCTCGGTTTCGATTCACTGATCGCGGTCGACCTGCGCAACCGCCTGACCGCGGCGACCGGGGTAAGGCTGCCGGCGACGCTCGCCTTCGACTACCCGACACCGCGCGCGATCGCCGAGCTGCTCCGGCCCGAACTGATGGCGGACGGGGCGGTCACCGAAGGCTCGGTACTCGCCGGACTCGACCGGCTGGACGCCGAACTGACCGGCCTGTCCCCCGACGCCGCCACCCGCCGCAAGGTCGCCGGACGCCTCCAGGTGCTCCTCGCCAAGTGGGGCGACACCAACGGGCACGGCAACGCGGCCGACCACCACCAGGACCTGGAATCGGCGTCCGCCGACGAAGTCCTCGACCTCATCCGCGAAGAGCTCGGCAAGTCCTGACCGTCCATCCGACCCCACCGCCTCAGCCGAAGGAGCCATTGCGGCCATGGCCACGGAACAGAAGCTGCTCGACAACCTGAAGTGGGTCACCGCGGAGCTGCGCCAGGCGCGGGAGCGGCTGCGCGAGGTGGAGGCGCAGGCGGACGAGCCGATCGCGGTCGTCGGCATGGCATGCCGTTACCCCGGCGGCGTGCGCAGTCCCGAGGACTTGTGGCGGCTGGTCATCGACGGCACCGACGCCATCGGTGACTTCCCCGCCGACCGCGGCTGGGACCTGGACGCGCTCTTCGGCAAGGACGGCAACGGCTCGCATACGTCCTCCACACAGCGCGGCGGATTCCTGGACGACATGCCGGGCTTCGACGCGGAGTTCTTCGGCATCTCGCCGCGCGAGGCCCTGGCCATGGACCCGCAGCAGCGGCTCCTGCTGGAGACGTCCTGGGAGGCGATCGAGCGGGCGGGCATCGCGCCCGGTTCCCTGCGCGGCACGCAGACCGGCGTGTTCGTCGGCGCCGCCTACGCGGGCTACGGGCCCGGCGTGTACGCGGCCCCGCAGAACGTCGAGGGCCATGTGCTCACGGGCGCCTCCCCCGCCATCGCCTCCGGTCGCATCGCCTACATACTCGGCCTGCACGGTCCCGCGATCACTCTGGACACCATGTGCTCGTCCTCTCTGGTGGCGATGCACCTCGCGGGAGAAGCGCTCCGCCGCGGCGAATGCGGCCTGGCCCTGGCCGGCGGCGCGGTGGCGATCGCGACACCGGGAGCCTTCGTCGAGTTCAGTCGGCAGGGCGGCCTGGCCCCGGACGGCCGCTGCAAGGCGTTCTCCGACTCGGCCGACGGGACCGGCTGGTCGGAGGGCGTCGGCATCCTCCTGCTGGAGCGGCTCTCGGACGCCGAACGCAACGGCCACCGCGTCCTGGCGGTGATGCGCAGTTCGGCGATCAACCAGGACGGCGCGAGCAACGGCCTCACGGCGCCCAACGGGCTGTCTCAGCAGCGCGTCATCGAGCAGGCTCTGGCCAATGCGCGGTTGTCGGGTGCGGACGTGGACGTGGTGGAGGCCCATGGGACCGGCACCTCGCTGGGCGACCCGATCGAAGCCCAGGCGCTCCTCGCCACGTACGGGCGCAACCGTCCCCACGATCGTCCGCTCTGGCTGGGTTCGGTGAAGTCGAACATCGGCCACGCCCAGGCGGCGGCCGGGGTCGCCGGGGTCATCAAGGCGATCATGGCGCTGCAAGAGGGCATATTGCCGCGGACGTTGCATGTGGACGAGCCGTCGCGGGCG
>NZ_JBEUPD010000089.1:0-3976 GCF_040492135.1 Actinomadura sp. NPDC000600 | reverse complement strand
CGCCCTCGGCGCCGCCTACGCCGCCGGCCTCGCCGTCGGATTCTGGAACACCACCGACGAACTCCGCCAGAACTGGAACGAGGACAAACGCTGGCTGCCCACCTGGGACGAGCACCAGCGACAGGAGGGGTACGCGGGCTGGAAGAAGGCCGTGGAGCGTACATATGGCTGGGTGGAAGTTGACTAAGCACTGGCCGTCGGGAACGGTGGGGCCGCTGCGCCGGGGGTAGATGATCTAGCATCCGCCGCGCCGGCGCCGTCCCGCCCGGGGCGGCTCGCGCCGGCCCGCCCGAGAGGATCCGCATGCCCAGCCGCCTCGCCGCAGCCGCCCTCACCGCCGCCGGGACGCTCGCCCTCGCGCTCGCCGGCGCGCTCGCCTCAGGCCCCGCGCAGGCCGCGCCCGCCCTGCCGCAGGGAGCACCCGCACCGCCCCAGGCCGCACTGCCGCAGGCGCCGCGCCTCGAGCGGGCGCAGGTCGACTTCACCGGGATCGTCGCGTTGAGCAACTGCTCGGGCTCCCTCGTGCGCGGGCCCCGGTCGCGGGACACCGACCCGGCGCTGGTGCTGACCAACGGCCACTGCCTGGAGTCGGGCATGCCGGAGGCCGGCGAGGTGATCGTGAACCGGAAGTCGTCCCGGACGTTCACGCTCCTCGACCGGACGGGCGGCGAGGACCTCGGCACCCTCCAGGCCACCAGGGTCGAGTACGCCACGATGACCGACACCGACGTGACGGTGTACCGGCTGAACACGACCTATGCCGCGATCCGGAAGCGCTACGGGATCCCCGCGCTGCGCCTGTCGACGGCGAAGCCGCACGACGGCACGGAGATCCGCGTCGTGTCCGGCTACTGGCGGAAGATCTACGGCTGCAGGATCGACGCGACCGTCTACCGGCTGCGCGAGGCCGACTGGACCTGGAAGGACTCCATCCGCTACGCGCCGCAGTGCCGGACCGTTCACGGGACGTCCGGGTCGCCGGTCGTCGACGCCCGGACGCGCCAGGTCGTCGGCATCAACAACACCGGCAACGACGACGGCGAGCGCTGCACCCTCAACAACCCGTGCGAGATCGACCGCGCCGGGCACGTCACCGTCCGGCAGGGCAGCCACTACGGGCAGCAGACCTACCTGCTCGCCCGCTGCCTCGGCAGGGGCAACGCCGTCGTGCTGAGCGGGTCCTGCGCGCTGCCCAAGCCCTGACGCCGGCCCGTCCCACCACCCGGGGACGCCTCGGTCACACGGTGCCGGTAGTCTCGGGAAGGACCCGGAGACGGGGAACGGCGGTGGGGCCCGCCGTGCCTGGACGGCGAACCGCGGAACGTTCCGCCAACGGTCCCTACCGGTGAGTGCGTCGTACTGGTAGGAGTGTGCCCCGTGACCGGCCGTCCTGTTGACTCCGATGTCGACCTTCATGTTCCGAGGCAGCGCTACGAGCTGCGCGACGCGCCTTGGGCGGTGCTCGGGGCCATAGCGGCCGGCGGGGCCCTCGGGGCGCTCGCGCGGTACGGGCTCGGCAGCGCGTTCCCCCACCGCGCGGGGGAGTTCCCGTGGGCCGTCTTCTGGGTGAACGTCTCGGGGTGCCTTCTGATCGGGGTGCTGATGGTCCTCGTCACCGAGACATGGCAGGCGCACCGGCTCGTGCGGCCGTTCCTCGGCGTGGGGGTGCTGGGCGGCTTCACCACGTTCTCGACTTACATCGTCGACGTCCAGGAGATGGTGGGCCGCGGTGCGCCGCTGGTGGGGCTGGCCTACCTGGCCGGGACGCTCGCGGCAGCGCTCGCGGCGGTCTACGCGGGCGTCCGCGTGACCCGGCTCCTGGCCCGGCCGCGCCGCCGGGAGGCGGTCGCGAGGGTGCGGTACGCGGAGCGGAGCGAGGCGGGCGGGCAGTGACCATCGTGCTGATCGCGCTGGGCGCCGCGCTCGGCGCCCCGCTGCGCTACCTCGCCGACCGGGCCGTCCAGGCCCGGCACGACTCGGTGTTCCCGTGGGGGACGTTCACCGTCAACGTCGCGGGGTCCTTCGTTCTCGGCCTGCTCGCGGCGACGCCCGCGCACGGCGGCGTCGCGGCCTTCGCCGGGACGGGGTTCTGCGGCGCGCTGACCACGTACTCCACCTTCGGCTACGAGACCCTGCGCCTCGCCGAGGACGGCGTGCGCTTCTACGCCGTGGCCAATGCGGGGGCGAGCATCGTCGCGGGGCTCGGCGCGGCCTACTGCGGGATGGCGATCGCGCAGGCCCTCACCGGGTGAGAAACCTGGCGCGGCCCAGGCTCGCAGTTCGGGGCACTTGGCTCCGAGCTCGCGAGTGGGCCGCGAGGTGACTCTGCCCAAGGCGCCCTCTCCGTAAACCGGTAGGTGTCTGGACTGTCACCGCGCGGGAACCGCCACGTTCCGTCCCGGTCACAGCCGCTCCGGACATGGGAGGGACGGTGCCGGGTAGCAGGGCCGCAGGGGCGCCTCCTCCGCGTCCGGAGGGCGCCCGGCGAGGCCCGAGGCGGCGGAAGGCGGCCGGCTGATGCGCGTGCTGGTGACGGGATGGCCGAGCTTCCTGCATGGTGAGGCGACGGCGGGCGACGTCCTGGCGATGGAGGCCGTGCGGGCGGCGCTGGCCGGGGCCGGGGTCGAATGCCACCTGGCGTGGAGCCCGGTCTTCCGGCCGGGGGGCCTGGACCTCGACCGGGCCGACCCCGCCTTCTACACCCACGTGGTGTTCGCCTGCGGGCCGCTCCACGGCCCGCAGATCGAGGAGCTCCACCGCCGGTATGCGCGCTGCACGCGGGTCGCCGTGGGCGTGTCGGTCATCGATCCGGGGGACCCGGCGGTCACCGGGTTCGACGCCGTCCTCGCCCGGGACGCGCCGGTCGAGGCGCCGCGGCGGGACCTGGCGGCGCTGCCCGCGGCGCCGTCGGTGCCCGTGGCGGGGGTCGTGCTCGCGCCGGGCCAGGCCGAGTACGGCGACCGGCGGCGCCACGACCGGGTCGAGGGGGAGCTGGTGGAGTGGCTGGCCGGACGCGAGTGCGCGCGGCTGCCGCTGGACACGCGGCTCGACCCGCGCGACTGGCGCCTGTTCACGACGGCGGCCGAGCTGGAGTCGGTGCTGCGCCGGCTCGACGTGGTGGTCACGACGCGGCTGCACGGCCTCGTCCTGGCGCTGAAGAACGGGATCCCCGCGCTGGCGGTGGACCCGGTCGGCGGCGGCGCGAAGGTCGCCGCGCAGGCGCGCGCCTGGTCGTGGCCCGCCGTCGTGACCGTGCCGACGGCGCGGACCGGCGAGCGGATCCTCGACGCGGCCGAGCTCGACCACTGGTGGGCGTGGTGCCTGTCGCCCGAGGGCGCCGGGCGGGCCCCCGCGCATCCGGCGGACGGCGCGCTGCTCGGCGAGCTGATGGACGTCCTCGGCGTGCGTTAGGGGCCCGCCGATACCGGGAAGTTCCTGCATTTCAGGCAAAGGAAGGAGCGTCCGCCATGCGACACGAGGAGTTCATCGGACAGGTCCAGGACCGGGCCCGCCTTCCGGGGTGGGGGGAGGCCGAGCGGGCGTCCCGCGCGACCCTGGAGACCCTCGGCGAGCGAGTCCCAGAAGGGCTCGCCGACAACCTCGCGGCGCAACTGCCGCACGAGATCGGCGAGCACCTGCGGCGCACCGAGGTCTACGGCGGCGCCGGCAGCGGGGAGCGCTTCGACAAGCACGGCTTCGTCGAGCGCGTCGCGATCCGGGCCGGAACGGACGAGGCCCGGGCCGCGTTCCTCGCGCGGAGCGTCCTCGGGGTGGTGGACGACGCCACCCAGGGGTCGATCACCACGAAGGTGCGCGAGTCGCTGCCCCCCGACATCCGGGAGCTGATGCCCGCCGGGCACTCCGGCTGACCGCCGCACGGTCGGAAGAGGCGCGGGGCCGGAACACGTGCACGTGTTCCGGTCCGTAGGGGGCGGCGGGCCGTCCGGGAAACGGTTTCCGGACCGCCCGGCGCCCC
>NZ_JBEUPD010000088.1:0-4330 GCF_040492135.1 Actinomadura sp. NPDC000600 | reverse complement strand
CGGGGACGCGGGCGGCCGCGTCACGCCCGCGCGGCTCCTGCCGCCCCTCGCGCGGCTGCCCGCCCAGGTCGTCTCCGACACCGCCCGCGTCACCCTGCGCGGCGCGTCCGGCGGGCGCTGGACGGCGCTGGCCGTCGCGCCCGGCCCGGCCGCCCGCGGCGCCGCGACCCTGCTGGTGTCGGCCTCCCCCGGCAGCTACGTCGGCGGCGTCGACCCCGACCGCGGGCTGCTGCGGGTGCACCGCCTGGCCGGCCCGACCCCGTTCGAGCGGAGCCTGCGCCGCGCCGGGCTCGTCGACGACCCCGGACCCGCCGGCGCCGGTGCCGCCCCGCCGCGCGGCGACGGGCCGAACAAGGCAGGACCGCGCGCGGGAGGGCCGTCATGAAAGCCGACGTCGCCGGCACCGCGGTGCCCGCCCTGGCCGTCATGGCCGGCGCGCTGCTGCCGGCGCTGCTGGCCACGCTGCGCGGACGGCCCGCCGGGCGCCTGGCCGGGCTGATCGCCACCGGGCCGCTGACGACCCTGGCGCTGGTGCTGCTGGCCGCCGCCTACGGCCGGCCCGCCTACCTCGACGTCGCCCTGGTGCTGGCGCTGCTGTCGTTCGCCGGGTCGCTGGTGTTCGCCCGCTTCCTGAGCCGGACCCTGTGAGAGGAGGCCCCGATGAGTCTCGACCTGCTCGCCGACGCGCTGACCTGGGCCGGAGCCGCCGTCGCCGTCGCCGCCGGGCTGCGGCTGCCCCTCACCCGCGGGGCCGCCGCGCGCCTGCACGCCGCCGCGCCCGTCACCGTCCTGGCCGCGCCGCTGCTCATCGCGGGGCTGGCGCTGCGGCCCTGGTCGTCGTGGCACGACGTCGCCAAGCTCGCCGTCATCGCCGTCCTGCTCGCCGCGACCGGCCCCGCCACGGTCGCCACCGCCGGGCAGGCCGTCGAGCGCGCCGCCGGCCGATCGGAGTGACCCCGCCGTGACACCCGCGACTCCGCCCCCGCCCCTGCCCCCGCCCGTGGCGGCCCATGCCGCGGTGGCGCTGGACGCGCTGTCCGGGCCGCTCGCCGACGCCCTCATCGCCGCCGCCCTCGGCCTGGCCGCGCTCATGGCCACCGCCGTCGTGCTGACCCGCGACACCGTCCGGCAGGCGATCGTGCTGTCGGGCTACGGGATGGTCCTCGGCCTGCTGTTCCTCATCCTCCAGGCGCCCGACGTCGCGATGTCCCAGATCGGCGTCGGGACCGTCCTGGTGCCGCTCCTGGTGGTGTTGGCCCTGCACGCCACCCGCCGCCACCGCGACACCGGCGACGAACCGCCCACCGGCGGCACCGGCCCCGGAAAGGGCGGCGGAAAGGGCGGCGAAGGACAAGGCGAGAACGGCGGAAAGGGCGCGGGCGGCGCCGGGCGGGAGGCGCGCCGGTGAGGCCCCGCGTCCGCGTCCCCCTGTTCGCCGCCGGAGCCGCCGGGACCGCCGCCCTGTTCACCGCCGGCGCGCTCGGCCTGCCCGGCTTCGGCGGCCCCGTGCACCCCTACGCCGACCGCGCCGTCCACCAGGCCGTGCGGCAGGGCACCTCCAACACCGTCTCCTCCGTCAACTTCGACCAGCGCGCCTTCGACACCCTCGGCGAGGAGCTCATCCTGCTGTCGGCCGCGGTCGCCGCCGTGGCGCTGCTGCGCGTCGTGCGCACCGAGGAGGAACGCGACGGCGCCTCCCTGCGGCACGGGCCCGCCGAGGTCTCCGACGCGCTGCGCGTCGTCGGGTCCCTCCTGCTGCCCTTCACCCTGCTCATCGGCGTCTACATCGTCGCGCACGGCGCCCAGTCCCCCGGCGGGGGCTTCCAGGGCGGCGTCATCCTCGGCACCGCCATCCACCTGCTCTACCTGGCCGGCGACTACCCCGCTCTGCAGCGGCTGCGGCCCATCCCGGTGTTCGAGTCCGCCGAGGCCGTCGCCGCCGCCGCGTTCGCCCTGCTGGCCCTGGCCGCCGCCGGGGCCCCGCCCGCCGACCGGATCCCCGCCCTCAACACCGCCGTCGGGACCGAGGTCGGCTGCGCCATGGTCCTGCTGCTCGGCAAGTTCTTCGAACAGGCCCTCCTGGTCCGCGAGCACCGCGCGGCCGGCGACCCGCGGGAGCCCTCGTGAGCACCCTGCCCTACCTCACCGCCGGGTGGATCATCCTCGCCGGCCTCTACGGCATCGTCACCAGCCGCGACCTCGTGCACGCCGTGGTGTGCCTGTCGGTCGCCCAGTCCGGCACCTACGTGCTGCTGCTGGCCGTCGGGTACCGGTCCGGCGCCACCGCCCCGGTGTTCTCCGACCGCCCGCCGCCCCCCGCCGGCGGGCCCGTCACCGACCCCGTCGTGCAGGCCATGACCCTCACCGACATCGTCGTCGGCGCCACCGTCACCGCCCTGCTGCTCGCCCTGGCCGTCCAGGTCGCCAAACGGCGCGGCACCCTGGACCCCCGGGCCCTGCGCTCCCTCGAGACGTGATCCTCCAGGCCACCGTCGCGCTGCCCGTCCTGGTCGCGGCCCTGCTCGCCGCCACCGGACGGTGGCTGCCGCGCCTGGCCGTCGACACCGCCGCCCTGGCCACCGCCGCCGCCGTCAGCGCCCTGACCGCCCTCACCCTCGCCCGCGCCCCCCACCACCCGCAGGTCACCTGGCTCGGCGGCTGGGGCCCGGCCACCGGCGTGGGGATCCCCCTGGCCGCCGACCCCCTCGCCGCCGCGCTCGCCTGCACCGCCGCCGCCCTCACCCTGGCCGCGCTGGCGTTCTCCTGGCGGTACTTCACCGAGATCCAGGCGATCTTCCACGCGCTCATCCTGCTGTTCCTGGCCTCCATGTGCGCGTTCGTCTACACCGGCGACCTGTTCGACGCGTTCGTGTTCTTCGAGCTGATGAGCGTCGTGGCGTTCGCGCTCACCGGCTACCGCTCCGAGGAGCCCTCCACCGTCCACGGCGCCCTGAACTTCGGCATCGTCCAGTCCCTCGGCGCCTACCTCACCCTCGCCGGCATCGCCCTGGTCTACGGCCGCACCGGGCAGCTCGGCCTGGCCGCCATCGGAGAGAGCCTCGCCGCCGGCGGCGGCGACCGCGGCCGCCCGGGCGCCCTGGTCACCGCCGCGTTCGTGCTCATCTGCACCGGCTACCTGGTCAAGGCCGCCGCCGTGCCCTTCCACTTCTGGCTCGCCGACGCCCACGCCGTCGCCCCCACCCCCGTCTGCGTCCTGTTCTCCGGAATCATGGTCGAACTCGGCGTGTACGGGGTCGCGCGGACCTACTGGGCGGTGTTCGCCGGCCTGGTCCCGCTGCGCGCCGTCGCCGTCCTCGGCGCCGCGGCCGCGCTGCTGGGCGCCGTCATGTGCGTCCTGCAGCACCACATCAAGCGGCTGCTGGCCTACTCCACCATCAGCCACGCCGGGCTGCTGCTGGTCGGCGTCGCCGCCGGCACCCCCGGCGCGCTGGCGGGCACCGCCTACTACCTGGCCGGACACGCCGGGGTGAAGGGCGCGCTGTTCCTGGCCGCCGGGGCGCTGCTGAACCGGCACCAGAGCGTCGACGCCCGCGAGCTGCGCGGCCGCGGACGCGGAATGCCCGTCACCGGCGCCGCGTTCCTCGTCGGCGCGCTGTGCCTGGCCGGGCTGCCCCCGTCCGGGCTGTTCGCCGGGCACTCGGTCACCGAGCACGCCGCCCTGGAGCGCGGCTGGTGGTGGTTCACGCCCCTGTCCATCGCCGCCTCCGCCGTCACCGCCGGCGCCGTCCTGCGGGTCTGGCTCGTGGTGTGGCGCGGCAGGCCGCTGCCCAGCGACCCCGGCGAACCCGACGCCCGGGACGGCTCCGCGGAACAGGACGAACCCGCCGGCCAGAGTGAGCGCGAGGGGCCCGAGACGCCCGTCACCCTCAGCTCCATCCCCTGGGTCATGCTCGCCCCCGCCATCGCGCTGCTGGCCGGCGGGCTGCTGACCGGACTGGTGCCCGGCGGTCCCGTCGCCGGCGCCGCCGAGGTGTTCGCCGACCGCGGCGCCTACGCCGGGCTCGTCCTGGACGGCCGGCTCACCCACCCGCACGGCCCGCCCGCCGAGCCCTGGACCGCCCCCGGCCTCGCCGGGGCGGCCGTCACCCTGCTGCTCGCCGCGGCCGTCGCCGCGCTGCTGGTCACCACCTGGTCGGTGCAGACGGCGCCGACCCGGATGATCCGGTTGGTGGTGCTCACCCTGCTGGTCACCGCGGGCCTGGTGAAGCTGCTCTGACATGCAAGCATGCGTTTTTGACAATCATTGTCGTTGTCGCGGAGAGTTGATGCCATGAACATCCGCTCCGCCCCGCGCACCCTGGCCGCCGCC
>NZ_JBEUPD010000087.1:0-5302 GCF_040492135.1 Actinomadura sp. NPDC000600 | reverse complement strand
ACCAGACCCACCCCCTCCGACCACCCCGTCCCATCCGCCGACGCCCCGAACGCCTTACACCGCCCATCCACCGCCAACCCCCGCTGACGACTGAACTCGATGAAGACGCCGGGCGTCGCAAGGATCGTGACGCCGCCGGCGAGGGCGAGGGAGCACTCCCCCGCCCGCAGTGCCTGGCACGCCAGGTGCAGCGCCACGAGCGACGACGAGCACGCCGTGTCCAGGGAGACCGCCGGGCCTTCGAGCCCGAAGGTGTACGCCACCCGCCCCGACACGACACTGCCGGCGTTGCCGTTGCCCAGGAACCCCTCCAGCTCGTCCGGGGCCTTGGGCAGGCGCGTGTGGTAGTCGTAGTACATGACGCCGGTGAACACCCCGGTCCGGGAACCGCGTACCGACATCGGGTCGATGCCGGCGCGTTCGAACGTCTCCCACGCCACCTCGAGCAGCAGCCGCTGCTGCGGGTCGGTCGCCACGGCCTCGCGCGGGCTCATCCCGAAGAAGCGCGGGTCGAAGTCGCCGGCGTCGTAGACGAAACCGCCCTCGCGGGCGTACACCTTGCCGGGCTTGGACGGGTCCGGGTCGTAGAGGTCCTCGACCGCCCACCCGCGGTCGGCGGGGAAGGGCGCGATCGCGTCGGTGCCGTCCGCGACCAGCCGCCAGAGGTCCTCGGGCGAGGTGACCCCGCCCGGGTAGCGGCAGCCCATGCCGACGATGGCGATGGGCTCCTGCCGCCCGCTCTCCAGCTCGAGGATGCGTCCGCGGGCCCGCTGGAGCTCGTCGGTGACCCACTTCAGGTACTCGACGATCCTCGTGTCGTCCGCCATCTCGTCACCAGCCTTCGGGGAGGGTCCGGTGCGGCGGTCAGGAGACCGCGCGCAGTTCGGCGTGGGCGGGGATCCTGAGCAGCCAGTGGTCCGCCGACAGAATCGCCTGCTGCAGATCCCGCAGAGCCCGGCAGGGCTCCAGTCCGAGCTCCTTCTTCAGCGTGGCCCGCGCACGCTGGTACACCTCCAGGGCGTCCGCCTGCCGGTGCGACCGGTAGAGCGCGAGCATGAGCTGCCGGTAGAAGCCCTCGCGGAGCGGATGCGCCTCGGTCAGCTCGTACAGCGGCCTGACCTGTTCCCGGTGCAGGCCCATCATCAGGTCGCACTCCACCAGCAGTTCCAGGCACTCCAGCCGGCTCTCCTCGGCCCACGCGGCGAAGGTGCTGACGGCGGACCCCCAGGCCAGTCCCTCGAACGCCGGGCCGCGCCACATCGCCAGCCCCGCCCGGAGCGTGGCCGACGCCTCCTCGAAACGGTCCGCGCGGGCGCGTTCCCGGCCGTCGTCCAGCAGTCCGAGGAACTGGTCCAGGTCCAGTTCGTCCGGGCCGAGGGTCAGCAGGTAGCCGTGCGGATGGGTGGAGACGGGGCAGCCCTGCCGGTCCGGGCGCGCCAGGAACCTGCGGATCTTGTAGATGTAGACGTGGATCGCCGCCTGGGCGCGCCGCGGCTCGGTCCCGCCCCACAGCTCCGCGACGATCTGCTCGGGGGTGACGACCCGGCCGGCGCGGGAGAGCAGCAGGGCCAGCAGGAGGTTGGTCTTCGGCGCGCTCAGCTCCGCCGGCCCCGCGCCGTCGACGGTCCTTATCCGTCCCAGGATCTCGTATCGCATCACGCGCCCCCGTTCGGGTTCGGTGCCGTCACGGCCCAAGCTCCTTGTCGATCAGTTCGAACATCTCGTGCGCGGTCGCCGTGTCGATGTCGGACGCGGACTCCGCCGGCCCCGGCGCGGCGTCCCGGTCGTTCAGCCGCCACAGCAGGGCCTGCAGCCGCGCACCGATCTCGTCCAGGGCCCGGTCCCCGGGTTCGAGGGCCGCGCACGCCTCCTCCAGGGAGCGCAGGCCGTCCAGGGCGGGCGAGCGTCCGGCGCCGTCCTCGGGCAGCAGTGCCGACCGCAGGTGCGCGGCGACGTCGTCGGCGCTCGGATGGTCGAACACCAGCGTCGCCGGAAGGCGAAGGCCGGTGGCGGCCCCGAGCCGGTTGCGCAGCTCCACGGCGGTGATCGAGTCCAGCCCCATCTCGCGGAACGCCCGGTCCGGCTCGATCGCCTGCGATGTGCCGTGGCCGAGGACGGCCGCGGCCTGCTGCCGCACCAGCTCCAAGAGCAGGCGGTCGCGGCCCGGCTCGTCCAGATCGAGGAGCCGGGTGCGCAGGGCCGCCGCCTCACCCGGCGCCTCCGCTACGGTTCCCGCGGCCGCCCGTTCCGCGGCCTCTCGCGCCTCGGGGATCTCGTCCGCGAGCCGCGTGGGTCGCGCGACGGAGAACAGCGGCAGGAAAACCGGCCAGTCCACGTCGGCGACCGTCGTATGGACGTCATCGCGGTCCAGCGCGCCGCCGAGCGCGGCCAGCGCGATGGCCGGGTCCATCAGCGGCAGGCCGTGCCTGGCCGAGCGCTCCTCGACGATCGCACGGTCGGCGGGGTCTTCGAAGACGTCCCACACCCCCCAGGCCACGGACGTCGCCGGCAGGCCGCGGGCGCGCAGCCACTGCGCGAGCGCGTCCACGTGGGCGTTGGCCGCCGCGTACGCGCCGTGGTCGCCGCTGCCCCAGACCCCGGCGATCGAGGAGAAGAACACCAGCGCGTCCAGGGGCTCGCCGATCTCGTCGAAGACATCGGCGAGGTTGCGGGCACTGTCGACCTTGGCGGAGACGGCGGCGGCGTACTCCGGCAGCCCGGTGTCGGCGATCGCCGCCAGCTCGCCGGTGGCGGCAGTGTGCAGCACCGTCCGGACCGGGGTGCCGTCGGCGGCCAGGCCGCGAGCGAGGGCGCGCAGCGCGCCCCGGTCCGTGACGTCGCAGCGGGCCAGGGTGATCCGCGTGCCGTGCTCGGCCAGCTCGGCGGCGAGGTCCTGGACACCGGGCGCGGCGTCTCCGTCCGGGTGGGTCAGCACCAGGTGCCGGGCGCCGCGGCCCACCAGCCAGCGAGCGATCCGGCCATCGGCGGGGCCGCCGCCCCCGGTGATGAGCGTCGCGTCACGCGGCCGCCAGTCCCGGACGGTCGCGGGCGCGGCGGCGCGGACGAGACGGCGGACCGACACGGCGGATTCGCGGACCGCGAGCTGGTCCTCGCCGTCCGTGCGGGCCAGGGCCGCGCACAGGTGCCGGGCCTCGTCCGGCACGGGCTCGGCCGGCAGGTCGACCAGCCCTCCCCACAGCCGTGGATGCTCCAGTGCGGCGACCCGCCCCAGCCCCCACAGCTGTGCCTGCGACGGGTCGCCGACCGGGTCGCCCGGGCCCGTGGACACCGCGCCGCGGGTCACGCACCACAGCGGCACGTCGGGCTCGGTCCCGGCGAGCGCGTGGAGGAGCGCGAGGGTGTTCGCGACACCGCGCGGCACCGCCGGGTGCGCCAGGTGAGGGGTCGCGTCCGCGGCGAGGAGCGACAGCACCCCGGCGAACCGGCCCTCGGCTAGGGCCGCGCGCAGCCCGGCCGCCGGAGAGGACCCGTTCCCGCCCGCGTACAGGTCTCCCGCACGCAGCCGGACGGTGTCCAGGCCCGTCTCCTCCAGCGCCCCCGCGACCGAGTCGGCCCAGGTCCCGGGCTCCTCCGGGAGCACCACCAGCCAGGTACCGGACAGCGCTCCGGCCCCGCTGGGCGCGGCGCGCCAGGCGACGTCGTAGCGCCAGGCCCCGGTCGCCGTGCGTTCCCGCCGGGTCCGATGCCAGTCCGACAGCGCTGGAAGCACCTCGGCAAGGGCCGTCTCGTCGAGCCTGAGCTCTTCGGCGAGAGCCCCGAGGTCGCTGCGTTCGACCGACGTCCAGAACCGTGCCTCTTCGGGGTCCGTCACCTCAGCGCCGGTGGGACCGTTGGTGGAATCGAGCCAGTAGCGGCGGCGCTGGAAGGCGTAGGTGGGCAGGTCGGCTCGGCGTCCTGGTCCGAGGATCGCGGACCAGTCGACCCCGACGCCCTGGACGGACGCCTCTCCCGCCGAGCGGAGCATGCGGTCCGCGCCGCCCTCGCCGCGGCGCAGGGAGCCGATTGCGGCCACCCTGGCCTCGCGCTCGTCGGCGATCTCCTCCACGTTCGGGACCAGGATGGGGTGGGGACTGCACTCGACGAACGCCCGATGCCCGGACGCCAGCAGCGCGCCGACCGCCCCCGCGAAATCGACCGGTCGCCGTGCGTTCTCGAACCAGTAGTCCGGTCCGAGCGCGGCGGTGTCCAGCGGACCGCCGGTGACCGTCGACCAGAAGGGCACCTTGCCGGTGCGCGGGGCGACTGCCGCGAGCAGCTCCAGCAGTTCCTCGCGCAGTGGGTCGACCTGGGAGCAATGCGAAGCGACCGTGACCGGCACCACCCGGGCCCGGACGTCCTGTCGACCGCACTCCTGAACGAGCTCGCCGAGCAGGTCCTCGGGCCCGGCGACCATCACCGCGGCCGGCCCGTTGACGCCCGCGACGGCGAGTTCGCCGTCCCAGGGCGCCAGCAGGCCGCGCACCCGTTCGACGCCCGCGCCGACGGCCGCGACCGCGCCGCGCCCGGTGAGATCGCGGGCGAACAGCCGCGACCTCAAGACCACGACGCGCAGCGCGTCGTCCAGCGACAACGCGCCCGCCACGTAGGCGGCGGCGACTTCGCCCTGCGAGTGGCCGACGACGGCACCGGGCTCGACCCCCCAGGACCGCCAGACGCGCGCCAATCCGACCATGACGGCGAACAGGACCGGCTGCAGCCGGTCGATCCGGTCCAGGCTTCCCTCGTCGGACTCCAGGGCCTCGCGCAGCGACCAGTCCACGTAGCGGCGGAGGGCCTCCTCGCATTCGGCGATCCAGTCGGCGAAGACCGGGGACCGCGCCAGCAGGTCGCGTCCCATTCCCGTCCACTGTGAGCCCTGGCCGGGGAAGACGAAGACCGGCCGTTCCTGGGCGGCCGCGGTTCCCGTCACGGTGTTCGCAGTCGCCGTACCGGACGCGACGGCGGCCAGACCGGAGCGCAGCTCGTCCAGATCGCTCCCGAGGACGACGGCTCGATGAGCAAGGGCCGCGCGCGTCGTCGCCAGGGCGCGCGCCACGGCGCCGAGGCCATCGGTGGCGCCGACGGTCCACTCATGGAGCCGGGCGGCTTGAGCCCGTAGTGCGGTGTCCGTTGCTCCGGACAGGATCCATGGGATCGGGGTGGTGTCTGTGTTGTGGTCTTGGGTGGGTTCGGGTTCGGGTTCGGGTTCGGTTGGGGGTGCTTGTTCGAGGATGAGGTGGGCGTTGGTGCCGCTGATGCCGAAGGAGGACACTCCGGCGCGGCGGGGTCTGCCTGTCTCGGG
>NZ_JBEUPD010000086.1:0-5356 GCF_040492135.1 Actinomadura sp. NPDC000600 | reverse complement strand
GGGGCGACCCGGCCGAACAATCGACCGAGCCGATAAAGGCACTGGCTTTTAACACGCTGTTGAGTTCTCAAGAAACGGACACCCACCGCGCCGAATCCCGCTCTCGCGGACCCCGGCTCCGGGGCAACCCTGCTAACTTACCAGACTCATCCCCGCTGTCAAGTAGATCCGTGAAGATCTTTTCGACGAGTCGGAGGTGTGCCCGTCCCCTACGCGACGACACATCCCCAGGCCGAAGAGACCTGGAAAGATCGTTTCGTAGGAGGCGCCCTGCGGGCCGGCCACCTCGCGGCGTCCTGCATCCCGTATCAGGCTGTCCAGCCATCCTACAACAGTCCGAGCGGTACTCGAACCATTTTCGGCGGCTTGGCTCCCCAGGGCCGGCCGCCTTCCGGCGTCCGCTTCCCCTTGGGGCGAGAGAGACATTAAGACGCCCCGCCGGGACCGTCAAATCGCGGCGGCCGCGACCCGCGGATCTTTGTCACGCGAGCACAGCATCGAGCGCGCTGACCTCGTCATTCCCGTACTACGTGCTTCCGGTCACAGTGGGGTACCGTGCCCTGACCACCCACCTGCGGCAGGCCGTCGCGCGGGACGGGCGGCGGCTCCCGGCGCGACCCTTGACCGAGGCCAGGAGGAGATCTCGTGAACGTGTCCTTCACCGCCCGCACCTCGGCGGAGCGTCTGGTGGTCGCCGCGACGATGGGACCGACGGTCCACGACGTGCACGCCTGGCGGTTCAAGGTCGTCTCCGGCCTGATCGAGGTGCACGCGGATCCCGACAGGTTCCGGCCGAGGCACGATCCCGCGGGGCGGAGCCTGCACCTCAGCAGCGGCGCCGCGCTGGTGAACCTGCGTCTCGCCGCCGCCCAACTCGGTCACGAGGCCGTGGTCCGGCTGCTCCCGGACCCGGGACGTCCATCCGTCCTCGCGTCCGTGCGTCTGGTCGGCCGCCACCGCGTGTCCCGGGAAGAACGGCTTCTCTACGCGGCCACGCTCCGGCCGTTCCGCTCCGACCGTCCCGCCGCAGGAATCTGCCCGCCTCCCCCGGTCTTCGACGAGTTGGGCGGGGAGGCTCGGCTCGAAGGAGCGACGCTTCGCCGACTTCCCGCGGCCTGCGATTCGGCCGGGCAGCGGGCGGTGCTGACCACCCGCGGGGACTCCCCCGCCGAGTGGCTGCGCGCGGGCCAGGCTCTGCAGCGGCTCCTGCTGAGCGCCGCGTCCCGCTCGCTCTCCACGTCGTTCCGCTACGAGGCGGTCGACGTGCCGGGCGTCGAGGAGGTGACGGAGCCGGGCGAGACCCCGCAGGTGCTGCTGGAGATCGCTCAGCCCGCCGACGCTCCTACTCGAGCCGCCGGTAGGTGGACAGGACGAACGAGAGCGGCACGGGCAGCGGGTCGGGCAGCCGCTCCAGCCGCTCCCTGAGCCGCTCCTCCGGGACGTGGTGCGCGCTCGGTCCCATCCCGACGAGCGTGATCACCTCGCCGTGCGTCAGCACGGCCTCGGTCTCGAGCTCCTGGCGCGAGTCCAGCTTGAAGTAGCCCGCGAGCGCGGCGTCCATGCGCTCGGTCTTGTGCTTGTCGATCGAGAGGAGGCCGAGGGCTTCCACGACCGTGCCGAGATGCCGGGGTGAGGGCGTCACCGTGAACAGCAGCCCGTCGTCGCGGAGCACGCGGTGGAACTCGGCGGCGTTGCGCGGAGCGAAGACGTTCACGACGGTGTCGGCGGCGCCGTCGCGGATCGGGAACGGGCGCCAGAGGTCCGCGACGACGGCCCCGCAGCGCGGATGCGCTTTGGCGGCGCGGCGGGCCGCGTGCTTGGAGATGTCCAGCGCGAGGCCGACGGCCTCGGGCGCCCGGTCGAGGACGCGGCCCAGGTAGTGCCCGGTTCCCGCGCCCGCGTCCAGGACGAAAGCCGGGTCGGCGCGCGAGACGTTCCAGGCGAGCCGGTCCGCGAGGGCCGTGAAGTGGCCCGCCGTCAGGAACTCGTCCCTCGCACGGACCATCTCGGGCGTGTCGGCCGTTCCCGGGCGGGCGTTGCCCGGCAGCAGGTTCGCGTATCCCTGCCGCGCGATGTCGAAGGCGTGCCCGGCCGGACAGCGCAGTCCGCGGTCGACCAGTTCGAGGCCGGCTCCGCACACGGGGCACACCAGGTATCGGACGACATCGGCGAGCATCCGTCCATCATCGACCATGCGCCCCGGCCGGCGGGCGGCGCCGTCCGCTTCTTTGCCCTCGCGCCGCCCGGGCGCCCGCTGGGCGCCTCGTGCCCGCAACCTGGCGGGCGCGGGTCAGGCCTTCGCCCGCTTGCGGACGTCCTCCATGTCCAGGCCGCGGACCTGCTCGATCACGTTCTCCAGCACCGACTCGGGCAGCGCGCCCGGCTCCGCAAAGACGATCATGCCGTCGCGGATCGCCATCAGCGTGGGGATGGACCTGATCCCGAACCGCTCCGACAGCTCGGGCTCGGCGTCGGTGTCCACCTTGCCGAAGACGATGTCCTCGTGCTTGCCCGCCGACCGCTCGAACACGGGAGCGAACCTCTTGCACGGCCCGCACCACTCGGCCCAGAAGTCGACGAGCACGATGCCGTCGGCCTGAGCCACCTCGTCGAAGTTCTCAGCGGTCAGTGTGACCGTCGCCATGTCGGTTTCTCCTCAGTCGGGGTATCACGACGTAGAGCGGCTTACAGCCTCGCAGTATTCCCCACCCGGGAATCACAGAGCGGTAATTAGCGTTCTCCTCCTAGGGAGATCGCACCGGAGAAGGGTCAGGATGGCTGGAACCCGTACCAAGGGCGACAGGGTCGAAGTCCCCGACAAGGATCTAGTCGGGGCGTACCTCGACCGGATCGGCCGTACTCCCCTGCTCGACGCGCAGGAGGAGGTCGATCTGGCCAAGGCGATCGAAGGGGGCCTGTACGCCGAACAGCTGCTCGAAGAGGGAAGGGTGCCCGAGGGCGCGTCCCGCGAGGAGCTGGAGGAGCTGGCCGCGGCGGGGCTGCGCGCGAAGCAGCGCTTCGTCGAGGCCAACCTGCGGCTGGTGGTCTCGATCGCCCGGAAGTACCCGACCGACTCGTTGCCCCTCATAGACCTCATCCAGGAGGGGAACCTGGGGCTGATGCGCGCGGTGGAGAAGTTCGACTACCGCCGCGGCTTCAAGTTCTCCACGTACGCGACCTGGTGGATCCGGCAGGCGATCGGCCGCGGGCTCAGCCACACCGCCCGCACGATCCGGCTGCCCGTCCACGTGGAGGAGGAGCTGTCGCGGCTGCGGCGCGCGGAGCGCCAGCTCGGCCGCGAGCTCGGCAGGGAGCCGACCCGCGAGGAGCTCGCGGGCAGCCTCGGCGCCGAGGCCGAGCACGTCGACGAACTGCTGCGCTGGCGGCGCGACCCGGCGAGCCTGGACGCGACCGTCGACGACGCCGGCGAGACGCCGATGGGCGACCTGCTGGAGGACCCGGACGCCGTCACCCCGGAGACCGAGATCCTCGCGCTGGACGACATCGAGGGCCTCGGCCGGCTGCTCGACCGGCTTCCCGAGCGCGAGTCCGCGATCCTGCGGGCCCGGTTCGGGATGGACAACGGCCAGCCGCTGTCGTACGCGCAGATCGGCGCCCGGTACGGCCTGAGCCACAACCGGGTCCGCCAGATCACCGACCGTTCGCTGCGGCGGCTGCGCCAGCTGGCGACCGAGACGGACCTCAGCGGCCGCCGGACGCTGGCCGGCGGTCCCGGCAACGCTCCCGAACCGGCCGCCGCCGGAACCCGGGCGGCCTGACGACGTCCGCCCTCCCGCCGCATGACCTTGACCGGGCGGCCCCGAACGGGGCCGCCCGGTCGCGTTCGCCGGGGGCCGTACGGGGCTTCCCGTCCGCGGAGCGCGGGCGGTGCCATAGCCTTTCGGGGTGAGCACTTCCGCCGTCATCGGGGACCTCGACGCGTGGCGCGCCCTCCCCGCCCTCCAGCAGCCCGATTGGGACGACCCGGCCGAGGTACGCGCGGTGGCCGCCGAGCTGGCGGCGCAGCCGCCGCTCGTCTTCGCCGGCGAATGCGACCAGTTGAAGGCTCAACTCGCCGACGTCGCCCGCGGTGAGGCGTTCGTCCTGCAGGGCGGCGACTGCGCCGAGACGTTCGAGGGGTCGAACGCCGACGCGGTGAAGAACAAGCTGAAGACTCTGCTCCAGATGGCGGTCGTCCTCACCTACGCGGCGAGCGTCCCCGTCGTGAAGATCGGCCGGATGGCGGGCCAGTACGCCAAGCCGCGCTCCAAGCCCGTGGAGGTGCGCGGCGGCCTGGAGCTCCCCGCCTACCGGGGCGACGCGGTGAACGGGTTCGGCTTCGACGCCGCCTCGCGGCGCAACGACCCGAACCGCCTGCTCAAGGCGTACCACTGCTCGGCGGTGACGCTGAACCTGTGCCGGGCGTTCACCAAGGGCGGCTACGCCGACCTGCGCCAAGTGCACGCCTGGAACCAGGACTTCGTCGCGCAGAGCCCGGCGGGCCGCCGCTACGAGCAGCTGGCGGGCGAGATCGACCGGGCGCTGACGTTCATGAAGGCGTGCGGAGTCAACCCCGACGAGTTCCACGGGGTGGAGTTCTACTCCAGCCACGAGGCGCTGCTCCTGGAGTACGAGCGCGCGCTGACCCGCATCGACCACCTGAGCGGCCTGCCCTACGACGTGTCCGCGCACTTCCTGTGGATCGGCGAGCGGACCCGGCAGCTGGACGGCGCGCACGTGGAGTTCCTGCGCCACATCCGCAACCCGATCGGGGTGAAGCTCGGCCCGACGACCTCGGCCGACGACGCGCTGGCCCTGATCAAGCGGCTGAACCCCGACGGCGAGCCGGGCCGGCTCACCTTCATCACCCGGATGGGGGCGGGCCGCATCCGCGAGGCGCTGCCGCCGCTGATCGAGAAGGTGAACCAGAGCGGGGCCCCGGTCGCGTGGATCTGCGACCCCATGCACGGCAACACGTTCGAGGCGCCGAGCGGGCACAAGACCCGGCGGCTGGACGACGTCCTCGACGAGGTCGCCGGGTTCTTCGAGGTCCACCGGGCGCTCGGCACGCACCCGGGCGGCATCCACATCGAGTTCACCGGCGACGACGTGACCGAGTGCGTCGGCGGCGGGCAGGGGCTCGCCGAGACCGACCTGCACCAGCGCTACGAGAC
Organism: Actinomadura sp. NPDC000600; assembly: GCF_040492135.1. Lineage (NCBI taxonomy): Bacteria > Bacillati > Actinomycetota > Actinomycetes > Streptosporangiales > Thermomonosporaceae > Actinomadura > Actinomadura sp. NPDC000600. The sequence goes on along the minus strand of NZ_JBEUPD010000086.1, from coordinate 182 downwards.
GGCCTGCGACCCGCGGCTCAACCGAGGCCAGTCGCTGGACCTGGCCTTCATGGTCGCGGAGCTGTACCGCAAGTCCGTCTGACCGGGCCCACCCGCCCGGATTGAGAGGCGCGTAGTTCGAGCTCGTCCAGCTCCCCGGCCCGCAGCAGCGCCTGCGCGGCGCCCGCGCCGTGGACCATCAC
>NZ_JBEUPD010000085.1:0-5476 GCF_040492135.1 Actinomadura sp. NPDC000600 | reverse complement strand
CGATTCATTAATGCAGAGCTTCTAGAACTAGTGGATCCCCCGGGCTGCAGGTCGACGGATCTTTTCCGCTGCATAACCCTGCTTCGGGGTCATTATAGCGATTTTTTCGGTATATCCATCCTTTTTCGCACGATATACAGGATTTTGCCAAAGGGTTCGTGTAGACTTTCCTTGGTGTATCCAACGGCGTCAGCCGGGCAGGATAGGTGAAGTAGGCCCACCCGCGAGCGGGTGTTCCTTCTTCACTGTCCCTTATTCGCACCTGGCGGTGCTCAACGGGAATCCTGCTCTGCGAGGCTGGCCGGCTACCGCCGGCGTAACAGATGAGGGCAAGCGGATGGCTGATGAAACCAAGCCAACCAGGAAGGGCAGCCCACCTATCAAGGTGTACTGCCTTCCAGACGAACGAAGAGCGATTGAGGAAAAGGCGGCGGCGGCCGGCATGAGCCTGTCGGCCTACCTGCTGGCCGTCGGCCAGGGCTACAAAATCACGGGCGTCGTGGACTATGAGCACGTCCGCGAGCTGGCCCGCATCAATGGCGACCTGGGCCGCCTGGGCGGCCTGCTGAAACTCTGGCTCACCGACGACCCGCGCACGGCGCGGTTCGGTGATGCCACGATCCTCGCCCTGCTGGCGAAGATCGAAGAGAAGCAGGACGAGCTTGGCAAGGTCATGATGGGCGTGGTCCGCCCGAGGGCAGAGCCATGACTTTTTTAGCCGCTAAAACGGCCGGGGGGTGCGCGTGATTGCCAAGCACGTCCCCATGCGCTCCATCAAGAAGAGCGACTTCGCGGAGCTGGTGAAGTACATCACCGACGAGCAAGGCAAGACCGATCCCCGGGGACCTGCAGGAATTCGATATCAAGCTTTCAGTGAAAGAGCCAGGGCGCGACAGGCGCCTGCCCGCCACCGGCGAACGGCTCGAAGAGCGGGGCGAGGCGCGGGTCCCGCGGCGGATCGGACAGGTCCCGGCAGACCGCGGCGGCCGGCACACCGGCCTCGGTCAGCAGCTTCTCCCACTGCGCCGCCGGGGCCTCGCGCAGGCGTGCGGTCAGCCGGCCGTCCCGCTCGCCGCGCCGGCCGGGAGGCACCTCCAGCACCTCGCACAGCGCCTGGTAGGCGGGGTCGTCGTCGGCGCTAACCATGAGGTACCCGTCCGCGGTCCCGGCCGGCTCGTCGATCGCGCCCCACACCGGCCGGCCGTCGCTGCGCCCGGGTTCGTCGCCGGTGGCCCGGCCGAGGACGACATGGGACTGGAGCGCCATGGCGCCGGTCAGCAGCGAGGACTCGGCCGTCCAGCCGTGGCCCGACAGCTCCCGCCGGTACAGACCGGCCAGCACCCCTTCGCAGGCCACCAGCGCACCGAACATCTCGCACAGCAGCACCCGTGTCGTGGCCGGGCGCTCGTGCCGCGGGGTGTTGCCCTCGCTCACCCCGGCGTAGGCCTGCACCATGAATTCGGTGCCGATCACCTCGCGCCGGTCGAGGTGCGGGCCCCATCCCGACGCCTCGCCGAAGACCAGCCGGGGGTTCGTCCGGGCCAGTTCCCCGGCGGCGAAGCCCCACTCGGCGGCCTTTCCGGGGCGCCAGTTGTGCAGGAAGACATCCGTCTCCGCGATGAGTTCGCGCAGCGCGTCCCGGCCGGCCGGACGGCTCAGGTCGAGGCCCGTACGCCGCTTGCCGCGGTGGTACAGGGCGCCCATCCCGCTCGCGTCGCCCTGGGGCGGCTCGACCCAGGTCACGTCGGCCCCGAGCATGGTCAACAGCTGCCCGGCGAGCGGCCCTTGGACCCGGCTGGTCGCCTCGACCACCCGGATCCCGGCCAGCGGAAGGTCCCCGGCGCGGCCCGCCACGGCGCGCTGCGGTGCGGCGGCCGGTCTGCCACCGCGGGGCGCGGGCAGCGGGGCCAGCCGGGGCTGGCCCGGCGACCAGCCCGGCTCGGCCAGTACGTCCCGGTAGCCGCGCAGCGCCGACAGGCTGAGCCCGTGCTCCTGAGCGGCCGCGACGATCCGCGGCCAGGGCGTGCCGGCCGCGGCCGTGTGCAGTGCGGCGGGCAGCAGGCAGTGGCCCTTGAGGTAGCGGTGCTGGAAGGCGGTCCAGGCGCGGCCCAGTACGGCGGTGTCCACGCCGAGGTCGCGCCAGAACGCGAGCCAGCGGGCGGGGTCGAAGGTCTCGATCTCGAAGAGGGGTCCGTCGGCGCTGCGGAACGGCGGCGGGCCGCCGTCCCCCTTGACCGAGGGTCCCCACGGGTCGGGGGAGGTGGCCTCGGCGGTGTACTGGCCGGCGAGTAACGTGCCGGCGCGCAGCACGGAGGTCTCCACGGCGTCGACCGGGATGCCACGGGCGCGCCCCACGTGAGCGGCGAGGACGCCCTGGCCGGCCAGCACTCCGGCCGCGGCCGAGGCCGCTTCCAGCCCGAGCCGGCGCGGTCGTCCCGCCTCCTGCCCGTGGAGGTGCATCAGCCCGCACAGGGCCTGCACCACCGGCTCGCTGCCGGGCCGGGCGGGATCGATGTCCGCGCCGCCGTGCCAGGTCAGGTCCATCTCGACACCCCCGGCGGCCGTGGTGGCCCCTCCCGTCGCCGGGCCGGGGACCGAACCGAGCCAGGGCCCGAGCCGGGTGCGGGCGGTGTGGTGGGCGAGGTCCGGGCCGCCGCTCACCGACTGGAAATAGAGGTTTTCGTCCCCCGGATCCTGGCTGTGGTGATGATGGTGATGGCTGCTGCCCATATGTAATTTCTCCTCTTTAATGTTAAACAAAATTATTTCTAGAACTAGTGGATCGATCCTACCAACCGGCACGATTGTGCCCACAACAGCATCGCGGTGCCACGTGTGGACCGCGTCGGTCAGATCCTCCCCGCACCTCTCGCCAGCCGTCAAGATCGACCGCGTGCACCTGCGATCGCCGATCAACCGCGACTAGCATCGGGCGCAAGCCGCCACTCGAACGGACACTCGCATGGACGTCCCCTTCCTGGACCTGCAAGCCGCGTACCTCGAACTCCGGTCCGACATCGACCAGGCGTGCCGGCGCGTGCTCGGGTCGGGCTGGTACCGCCTGCACGAAGTGCCGGCGGGGCCGACCCCGGGCGAGTAATCCCAGGATTACTCCCGCGGCTTCGACCCCGGCCGCCGTCGCCGCGTACGTCACCGACCCCCGCCGTACGTCACCGGGATGACGTACGGCGGGGGGGAGCGAGTTAGTGCGAAGTGGGCCCACTTGCGAGCCGGGCGATGTGCCGGGCGGCCCGCTCCTGGCGGTCGTCGGCGTCGTCGTCCTGGTCGTCGTCCTGCTCTCGCCGTCGGCGTGCAGTTGCTTCCTCGCGGCGCTGGGCGAGGGCGGCGAGCATGTCGGCGTACGCCTCGGCCACCTCCCCCGCCGTGAGCACCACCACTGTGTCGGCCGCGTCGGCCAGCGCCAGGACCTCCCGCACCCGTTCGCCCACGGCCGCCGAATCCTCGTTGCCGTCCTTGCCTTCGGCGGCCCGGGTCGCCTCGAGGTCGAGGGCGCGGCGGGTGACCGCGTGCCATCCGTCCTCGGTCACGGCGACCCCGGCCCGCAGCTCCCCGCCGTCGGCGTCGGCCGCCAGGAGCAGATCGAGGTCGTCGGCCTCGGTGTCGCCGCCGTCGAGCCCGAGCATCTGCCGCAGGTAGCGGGTCCATTCGATGGCCCGGCGTCCCCGGGTTGCCCGCTCGTACTCGTGCCAGCGCGAGAGGTTCCACTCCAGCGAGCCGACCCCGGCGGCGTCGTCCTCGGTCATGCCGCCGGTCAGGTCCCCGATCCGTCCGAGGAGTTCGAACGGGGCGACGTTCCCGCCGGTCGCCGTCTTGAGGTCGGCGCGGGCGAGTTCGAGGGCGGGCGCCTTCCCGTCCTGGGTCTTGGCGATGTACTCGGCGAGGTCGTTGGCGTCGCGCTCGGTCTCCAGCCGCTTGAAGTCGACGCCGTGCCGGTCGTCGGGCGTGAAGGCGGGGTTGACCTTGCGCAGGGCGGCGGTCCACACGGACCGCCAGTGCCCCTGCCACTCGTCGAGCGCGGCGCCGGTCGGCTCGAAGGTGGCGACGATCTGCTTCGCGGACCGCTCCCCCTCGGTCCGGCCGCCGACCAGGACGATCGCGTGGATGTGCGGGTGCCAGCCGTTGATCTGCCCCACGGTGACTTCGGTCGCGCGGATCATGCCGACGTACCCGATCCGGTCTCGGATGCCCTCGCGGTCGGCGGCCCGGTGCCCGTCCTTGGCCCGGCGTCCGGCCCACGTGCCGCCCGTGATCAGTCGCTGGTAGGCGCCCGGCCGCCGGGGGCTGTCCGGCGTCTTCCGGGTGCCCTGGAGGGCGTCCATGAGGTCCGCGAGCCGGTCCGTGTGCCCATGGCGGGCCGTGAAGGTGACCAGGTAGGCGGTCCCCCCGCGCTTGATCCACTCGACCACGGCGGCGGTGATCTCCTCGGCCCGCTTGTGCCGGATCGTGGCGGCGCAGACCGGGCAGAGCCAGATCCGCCCGCACCGCATCAGGCCCAGGACCACGGACGTTCCGGCCGCCGTCTGGGCGACGATTACGCCGGAGGCAGGGTCCATCAGGGCGCGGCCGCAGCCCTTGCACGCGGCGTCCCCGCTGATCCGCCACAGCGTCCGGCGGCGGCTGTACCGGGCGGCTTTCCGCAGTCGGGCAGCGTCGCTCCGCGACGTGCTTCCTACTTCCGAGAGGCTGTCGCCTCTCGGGCTCTCCCCATCCACCCCGTCCGGAGAAACCGCAGGTCGGAGGGGTGCGGGAAACTCTGTTGTTTCTTTCCCAAGGTGTTCGCTTTTGCCTCGGGCGGCATCTCGCGTCACACGCGCGATCGCCCGCTTCGCTGCCATCCGGCAGCGGTCTGAGCAGTAGATACGCGGCCGTTTGCCCGGTGTGTGGGCAATTGCGGTCCCGCAGTGGCAGCGGGGCCCGGCGGGCCGATCTGGCAATGCCTCGGCATCGCTCCGTACTCTGGGCACGAGCAACGTTCCTGTCTCGCCCGGCTAAGGGGCGCGAGTCTGGGAGCGGACGGGTCGGAGGTGCGAAGTCCGGCCCGTTGCTCTTTGGTCTGGTGGGAATCCTGGCACCAATCGGGCCAGAGGTTCCCTCCGCCACTCCCGACGCCCCTTGGGGCTGGTGTGACTTGGAGGGCCGAAGAGAGCCCCGCCGGTGATCCGGCGGGGCTTTGACGTGCGGTCAGTGCGTGTGTCGGCGAGCGATGGCCACGAGGCCCTGGAAGCCGAGCGGTCCGGCGAAGTCGGCCCAGTCGCAACCGGGCTCAGCGCAGTGGGCGGACCAGCCACCGCCGTTGGGGTCCTGGACCAGGTTCACGGTCCCCTCGGTCAGGCGTCCGTCGAAGTCGGTCATGGTCGGTCTCCTGGTGGGTGGGGGCGGGGGGGGCCCCCGCAGTTGCGGGGCGCCGCGGGGGGTGGGGGGGGGGGGGGGCCGACCCGCGGGGGGCGGCGGGGGC
>NZ_JBEUPD010000084.1:0-5738 GCF_040492135.1 Actinomadura sp. NPDC000600 | reverse complement strand
ACCAGACCCACCCCCTCCGACCACCCCGTCCCATCCGCCGACGCCCCGAACGCCTTACACCGCCCATCCACCGCCAACCCCCGCTGACGACTGAAGACCACGAACGGCGACGGCGCGGCCATCACCGCCACGCCGCCCGCCAGGGCGAGCGAGCATTCGCCCGACCGCAGCGCCTGGCAGGCGAGGTGCAGAGCCACCAGGGAGGAGGAGCAGGCGGTGTCGACGGTGACGGCGGGGCCTTCCAGGCCGAAGGTGTAGGCGACCCGCCCGGACACGACGGCGCCTGAGCTGCCGGTGGTGAAGAAGCCTTCGAGCTCGTCGGGGGCCTCGGAGAGGTACTCGCCGGGTGAGGCGCCGGTGAACACCGCGGTCTGGGTGCCGCGCAGGGAGGCGGGGTCGATGCCGGCGCGTTCGAACGCCTCCCATGCCGCCTCCAGCAGCAGTCGCTGCTGCGGGTCGGTCGCCAGGGCCTCGCGCGGGCTCATGTTGAACAGCGCGGGGTCGAAGTCGCCCGCGTCGTAGACGAAGCCGCCCTCGCGGGCGTAACTGGTGCCGGCGTCGTCGGCCGTGCCGAACAGGCGGTCCAGGTCCCAGCCGCGGTCCTGCGGGAACGTGGAGATGGCGTCGGTGCCGTCGGCGACGAGCCGCCACAGGGCCTCGGGGGTCCGCGCGCCGCCCGGGTAGCGGCAGCTCATCGCCACGATGGCGATCGGCTCGTCGGCCGGGGCGGCGGCCGTGCCGCCGCTGGCCTGTGCCGGTTCCTCGGCTTCGCCGAGCAGGAGGGTGTGCAGGTGTCCGGCGAGGATCTCCGGGGTCGGGTGGTCGAACAGCAGCGTGGCCGGGAGCTGGAGCCCCGTGGCCGTGTTCAGCCGGTTGCGCAGCTCGATGCTGGTGAGGGAGTCGAACCCGGTCTCGTTGAACGGCCGGGCGGCGCTGATCGCGTCGGGGCCGTCATGGCCGAGGACGGTGGCGGCGTGCGCGCGGACGAGGACGAGGAGCCGTTCGAGGCGCTCGGCTCGCCCGAGCGAGGCCAGTTCCCCGGCCGGCCCGCCGGCCGGCGCGGGCCCGCGTGCCGCGGTGGCCGCGGCACGGCGGGAAGCCGGCAGCAGGCGCTTGAGCAGCGGCGGGGTCGGACGCATCTCCCGTAGCGCCGCCAGGTCGAGCCGGGCGGGCACCAGGTGCGGGTAGGGGTGGACGAGCGTGGCGTCCAGGAGCGCCAGGCCCTCCTCGGTACTGATCGGGATCATCCCCGCGCGGGCGAAGCGGGCCCGGTCGCCGTCGGTGAGGCCCCCGGTCAGGCCGCTCTCCTCGGCCCAGTAACCCCAGGCCAGGCTGGTGGCGGGCAGGCCGTCCGCGCGGCGCCGGTGGGCGAGGGCGTCCAGGTAGGCGTTGGCGGCGGCGTAGTTGGCCTGGCCGAGGCCGCCGAGCGTGCCGGCGGCGGAGGAGAACAGGACGAACGCGGCCAGGTCCATCCCGGCGGTGAGACGGTGCAGATTCCAGGCGGCGTCGGCCTTGGCGGCGAAGACGGCGTCGATCCGCTCGGCCGACTGCGCCGCGAGCGTCGCGTCGTCCAATGTCCCGGCGGCGTGCAGGACGGCGGTCAGCGGACGATCCTGGGGAATCGAGGCCACCAGGTCCCGCAGCGCCCCCTCGTCGGAGACGTCGCACGCGGCGATGACCGGTTCGGCGCCCAGCTCCGCCAGCTCGGCGGCCAGTTCGGCGGCGCCGGGGGCGTCCGGGCCGCGCCGGCCGGCCAGCAGCAGGTGCCGGACCCCGTGCCGGGCGGCCAGGTGCCGCGCCGCCAGGCCGCCCAGCGTGCCGGTGCCGCCGGTGATCAGGACGGTGCCGTCCGGGTCGAGTGGCGCCGGCAGTGTCAGCACGACCTTTCCGATGTTGTGGCCCTGGCTCAGGTGCCGGAACGCCTCGGGGGAGCGGCGCACGTCCCAGGCGGCGAGCGGCAGGGGGCGCAGCGTGCCCTGCTCGAAGAGTGCCAGCAGTTCGGTGAGGATTTCGTGGATGCGGTCCGGCCCGGCCTCTTCCAGGTCGAACGCCCGGTACAGCACGCCCGGGTGCAGCGCGGCCACCTCGTCAGGGTCGCGACGATCGGTCTTGCCCATCTCCAGGAACCGCCCGCCTCCCGGCAGCAGCCGCAGAGAGGCGTCGACGAACTCGTGTGCGAGCGCGTTGAGGACGATGTCGACGCCGCGGCCTCCGGTGGCGTCCAGGAACTTCTCTTCGAATCCCAGGGTCCGGGAGGAGGCGATGCGTTCTTCGGGCAGGCCCGCGGCACGCAGCGTCGCGTGCTTGCCGGGGCCGGCCGTCCCGTAGACCTCCAGGCCGAGGTGCCGGGCGAGCTGCAGCGCGGCGGAGCCGACGCCGCCGGCGGCCGCGTGCACCAGCAGCCGTTCGCCGGCCCTGGCCCCGGCGAGGTCCACCAGACCGAAGTAGGCGGTGAGGAACACGCTGGGCACGGACGCGGCCTCGGCGAAGGTCCAGCCGTCGGGCACCCGCGCGACCAGCCGCCGGTCGGCGGTGGTGACGGGTCCGGTCCCGGCGGTGAACAGGCCCATGACGCGGTCTCCGGGGGCCAGGTCGGTGACGGCGGAGCCCACGGCGGTGACGATGCCCGCTCCCTCTCCGCCGATCGGCCGCGGGTCGTCGAGCATCCCGAGGGCGACGACGACGTCCCGGAAGTTGACGCCGCCGGCGCGCAGGTCGACCTGGACGTCGCCAGGTGCCAGGCCGGAGGGCGCGGGAACCTCGGCCAGCGTCAGGTCCTCCAGTGTGCCGGTGGCCGCGGCGGCGAGCCGCCATGCGCCGCCCGCGGGTTCCGGCAGCAGCGTGTCGTCGCCCGCGGTGCGGGTCAGCCGCGGCGCGAGCGCCGTGCCCGCGCGGAAGGCGATCTGCGGTTCGCCCGCGGCGAGGGCCGCCGGGAGCGCGCGTCCGGACGCCGGATCGCCGTCCAGGTCGACGAGGGTGAACCGGGCGGGATACTCGGACTGCGCGGACCGCACCAGACCCCAGACGGCGCTGTGCGCCGGCCCGGAGAGCGGATCGCCGGGCCCGGTCGCGATCGCACCGCACGTGACGACGGTGAGGTGGCTCGTCCCGTCGGGATCAGCGGTCAGATGCTCCTGGAGGAAGTGCAGGGCCTCCGCCGCAGCGGCACGAGCCTCCGCGGGCGTGTTCCGCTCGGGTGGAGCGAGGACGACGACGTTCTGTGCTCCTGGGGACCCCGTGATGAGCGCGCCGCCGGTCTGCACGAAGTGACCGGCGTCTTGCAGCGCGTCGGCCAGGAGCGGGTCCCCGGCGCCCAGGATGGAGAAGTCACCTGACGGCACGTCCTCGGGCAGGGCGATCGGTGCCCAGTCCACGTGGAAGAGCGAGTCGCGATGAGGCGCGCCAGGTGCCGCGATGTCCGTGGACAGCGGGCGCGACACCAGGCCGTCGGCGGTCAGGACCGGTTCGCCGGCCGGATCGGTCAACACCACCGAGGCATGGTCGCCGTCGACGGTGAGGGTGGCGCGGACCTCGGTGGCGCCCGTCGCGTGGAGCGTGACGCCCGTCCACGCGAAGGGGAGCCGCACCGGCGCGTCGGGCTCGGTGTCCTCCATCGCCGTCAGCAGCAGCGGGTGGAGTGCGGCGTCCAGCAACGCCGGGTGGATGCCGTACCCGTCGGCCCCGATGTCCTCTGGGAGCCGGATGTCGCCGTGCACCTGGCCGCCGGCCCCTCGCCAGGCGCCGGCGAGGCCCTGGAAGGTAGGACCGTACAGGTAGCCGTGCTCGGCCAACTGCTCGTACAGGCCGCTGATGGCGAGTGGCTCCGAGCCCTCGGGCGGCCAGGCCGCCGGGTCGGCCGCGGCGGGTGCGGCCTGCGGCGCCTCGGTCAACTCCCCGGTCGCGTGCCGGGTCCACGGCGGCTCGTGCTCGTCGGTGTCCGGACGTGAGTGCACCGTGACCTGGCGGCTGCCCCGCTCGTCCGGCGGCTGCACCGCCACCTGCAGTTGGACGGCGTGGCCGTCGTCCAGGACGAGCGGCGTGTGCAGGGTCAGCTCGCGCACGTGGGACAGGCCGGTGTAATGCCCGGCGTGCAACGCCAGGTCCAGGAACGCGGTGCCGGGGAGCAGCACCGTCCCGGTGACGGTGTGCTCGGCCGTCCACGGATGGGTGCGCGCCGACAGCCGCCCGGTGAGCAGCACGGTGTCCTGGTCGGCGACGGTGACCGCCGCGGTCAGGACGGGGTGACCCCCCGGCGCCAGGCCACCGGCTCGCGCCCCGGCTGTGCCGGGGCCGGGCGCCAGCCAGTAGCGGCGGCGCTGGAACGCGTACGTCGGCAGGTCGACGGGCCGTCCGCCCGGAATCGCCGCCCCCCAGTCCACGGCTCGCCCATGGATCCATGCTTGCGCCGCCGACGTCAGGAACCGCGCCTGCCCGCCGTCGTCGCGGCGCAGGGTGCCGAGGGCCAGGGCGCCGCGGAAGCGGTCCGCGCCCGCGTCGAGGGTCTGCTGTACCGCGACGGTCAGCACCGGATGCGGGCTGACCTCGATGAAGGTACGGTGGCCGTCCTCGTGCAGCGCCGCGGTCGACCGTTCGAGCTCGACAGTGTGGCGCAGGTTGCGGTACCAGTACGAGGCGTCCAGTTCCGAACCGTCGATCCGGGCGCCGGTGACCGTCGAATAGAAGGCGGTATCGCAGGAGCGGGGGACGATGCCCGACAAGGCGGCGACCAGGTCGTCGCGGATCGACTCCACCTGGGCCGTGTGCGAGGCGTAGTCCACCGCGATCCGGCGTGCCTGCACGCCGTCGGCGGCGCAGGCGGCGAGCAGCTCCTCCAGCGCGCCGGGCTCTCCGGCGACGACGGTGGCCTCGGGCCCGTTGACCGCCGCGACGTCGACGCGTCCCGGCCAGTCCGTGATGCGCTCCCGGACGCGCGCGGCCGGAAGGGGCACCGACACCATCCCGCCGGCGCCGGCGAGAGCGCGGAGTGCGCGGCTGCGCAGGGCGACGACCATGGCGGCGTTGTCGAGTGTGAGTGCGCCGGCCGCCCAGGCCGCGACGATCTCGCCCTGGGAGTGGCCGAGCACCGCATCAGGGGCGACGCCCAAGGATCGCCACTGCTCGGTCAGGGCGACCATGACGGAGAACAGCGCCGGCTGGACGACGTCCACCTGGTCCAGGCCGGTGCCGGACCTCAGTGTCTCGGACAGGGACCAGTCCACGTGCGGAGCGAGCGCCTGCCCGCACCGTTCGATGGCCCGCGCGAACACCGGTGAGGCGTCCATCAACTCCACGCCCATGCCCGTCCACTGCGAGCCCTGGCCGGGATAGACGAAGACCGTCCGTCCCGGGTCGCCCGGCGTTCCGGTCACCACCGAGGGCGACGGAGCGCCCTCAGTGAGCGCCGCCAGGCCGGTCAGCGCGCTTGGCCGGTCCTCCGCGACCACCACCGCGCGGACGGGGAGCTGTGCCCGCGTGTTCGCGAGCGAGAACGCAGCGTCCGCAGGGGCCAGATCCGGTTGCTCTTCGGCGAACTCATGGAGCCGGGCGGCTTGTGCCCGTAGTGCGGTGTCCGTTGCTCCGGACAGGATCCATGGGATCGGGGTGGTGTCTGTGTTGTGGTCTTGGGTGGGTTCGGGTTCGGGGTCGGTTGGGGGTGCTTGTTCGAGGATGAGGTGGGCGTTGGTGCCGCTGATGCCGAAGGAGGACACTCCGGCGCGGCGGGGTCTGCCTGTCTCGGG
>NZ_JBEUPD010000083.1:3595-6512 GCF_040492135.1 Actinomadura sp. NPDC000600 | reverse complement strand
CGACCCCAAGATCGACAACCAGGAACTCACCGCTTAACCTGCAGAAACAGGATCACGCGGAGGCCAACTCATACACCACTCCGCTGGACGTGACCGCACCTACGACCTCGACAGCCGCTACATCACCGACCTGGAGGACTCCTACTGTGCCCTCGGCAAGGCCATCAACTGCCCTGGCGGTTACTTCGGCTGGAACCCCCAGGCGCTTTAAGAGTGCCTGCGCGGCCCATGGGGCGCCGCCCCTCCGTTCCATCTGTGCTGGCATCGGTCCGACGTGGCACGCCGCCACCTCATCCCGGGCGATGACCGCCCACCCTACGACATCCACCTCTGGGGCCCCACCATCACGCTTCAGGACCTCCTCGATGTCCTCAGCGTGGCCGAGGGACTGTCCTAAAGATCGTGTGGGTGGGGTGGTGACCCTGAAGGCTGGGGCCGTTGCCCCCGCCCGGGAGAGAATCTGCGAGCGACGACGAGCGGTCGGGCTGGCTGGATGTCCGGGCCTCCGTCGAGCTGATCCAGCGGGTCCGGGCAGGGGTCGACGGTGGGCCGACGGGCTTGCCCAGTGCCACCAAGGCGGTGCTGCAGACCGCGCGCCCGAAGCGGAGATTTCCGAGCATCTGCGCCACGAACGGGCGAACGCCCGGCCCGCTGGCCGGTAGCCACCGCAACCGCCAACTCGTCCGCAGCCGTGTCCACCAAACAGAATCGCAGTGCCGCGGGACTGGGCGAAACCTTTACGTTGTAGATCATTAAATTGTTCACCTCCGCTCTGTACTGCTCTCCGCGAGAATGGGCGGGAGCGTAGGCAAGGGCCACTGGTATCCAGCGCTGCTTCTCGTCGTTCAAGCCGGAGCGGGGGGCGGTGAGGACAGCGTTGGACCGATGGCCGGCCGGTTCCGCCAGCGGATATCGCCGCCGTCGCAGGTGACGACGGTGCCGCCCGGATGCACGGTGGCGGTGACGGCCTCGCGGGTCTTCGCGAGGCAGCGGACGCTCGTTCGAGCACGGCGACCGGCGGGTCTGCACCCAGCAGGACGTCCCGGCATGCGCGGATGACCGCAAAGCCGGAGCCGGTGAAGGCCGCGCCGTACCAGCGGGCCTTCCCCGGGACGGGTCAGACGGTTCGACGTTGCAGCAGCGACACCTTCAGACGATCCAGCTGACCTGCTACCTGCACCCTGCCAAAGCAGGACGCAGGCTCCCCGCACACTGGCCTGTCGGGCATGCCGCAAGGCAGACTCCAGCTCCACCCCGGCTCGTGGTTCCTGAGCAGACATGCGGCGAGCACTCAGCTCGACTTCGACCGCGCAGAGTGACTGGTAGTGCGGTCTTCTTGTGGCCTCGTTCGCGGTGGGAGAGGGATGATCTCCCAAATTGCTCCCACCGGGGCACCAGTGGCCAACCCCGGAGTCCAAGAAGCCGCCCTGCGGGAGCGAGGTTGCGCGCTGCTGGACCGAAACCCGTGACCTCTTCGGGGCTGCGACAACGCCAAAGAGGCCTGCTCATCGTTCGAGCAAGCCTCTGACCTGGCAAAACGTGGGCGATACTGGGTTCGAACCAGTGGCCTCTTCGGTGTGAACACGATCAATCAAGCCCAGGGGAAGCTGCCTCTTAACAAAGTCGCAGGTCAGGCAGCGTCTTTTGCTTCACCACAGCGCACTTCAAGGAAGATCAAGTCCGTTGCGATCTCCCACAGTTAACGCCCCCGCTGCCACGACCGCACTAACCCACGGTAGCCGGAGGTGCCAGGCCTCTGCCCGGACTCTTTGATAAGCCGCTCCGGTCTTGCCTTGGGCATGTCACTCCCTGGCGCGTCCGAGTTGGCCCCGCCAGCGGCAACGAACGGGGAGTCGGTGATGCACCGCGACCGCCTGTGCGAAGTGATGCCGGTCAAGGTAAACCGGACTGCTCGCTGGAAAGGCAGCGGTGTGCGGTACACCCGACGAACAACGTTTTCCCAACAACGCCGTCGAAGCCGCTTTCGAGCCGGTGACAGGCATCGCCTCAGCATGATGGGCTCGCTATAATTAAGTCCAGCATCATCTTCCCCCTGCCCCGGACCCTCCGGTCAGAAGATATTGCAGGCGCCCACTCGCAGGGCGTGTCGAGGTTGCGGCTAGCCATTAATCTGACAGATTATGTGTCGAGTTGCTCTGATTTTAGGCGAGCGCACACCATTCCAGATTTCAATCCCAAGGAATTTCCCAAATCAGTCAGAATGCACATTCTGCCTGATATCGAAGGCACCGGTTTATATACGTGGCGGTGTCGGTCGCCAACGATCATGGCAACTCGCCCCTGCGGATTGCCATGATCGTTGGCAAGCGGGAGTTATCGCGGGGGGACCTTGCCTGTGTCTTCGTCGAGGCGTCTGGCGCCGAGATGGCTGGCGGCCTGTAGCCCACGAGTCCCGGCTCCGTGCTCAACTGAACCCGCACGATTATTGAGCCACCGTTTAGCGAGATCACTTATCCGAGATACGTGACAATCGTCTCTGCGATCGCCCGTACATCGCGCGCTTCGTCATGGATTGCACGGTCGTGTAGAAGGTCCAGCGCATCCGGATCGCTCGGCCAACTCATCCCCACTGTCTGCACTGCGACCTGCCGCACGATGTCGTGCGGATCGTGGGTGGCGCGGTCGCGTAGAAAGCTCAGAGCCTCCGGATCCCCCGCCCAACCCGCGCCTATCGCCTGCACTGCGGCCCGCCGCACGGTGGCGTTCTCATCCTCGGTGGCGCGGTCGCACAGCCACACGAAGGTCCCGGAGTAACTGGTCCAGCCCGAAGCTACCGCCCATATCGCCGTCTCCCACACGTCGGTGTCCTGGTCGTGGGTGGCGCGGTCGCGCAGGAAGCTCAGAGCCCCCGGGGCTCCCGGCCAGCCCGCACCTATCGCCTGCACTGCAGCCCGCC
>NZ_JBEUPD010000083.1:0-3495 GCF_040492135.1 Actinomadura sp. NPDC000600 | reverse complement strand
GCACGGTGGCGTTTTCATCCTCGGTGGCGCGGCCGCAAAGCCATGCGAAGGCTTCCGAATCATCGGCCCACCCCGCGCCAACCCAGCGCAGCGCGGTCGCCCGTACACCATGAGCCTCGTCGTGGGTGGCGCGGTCGCGCAGAAGGTCCAGAGCCTGCAGATCGCCCGGCCAACCCGCGCCTATAGCCTGCACTGCGGCCCGCCGCACGGTGGCGTTTTCATCCTCGGTGGCGCGGCCGCAAAGCCATGCGAAGGCTTCCGAATCATCGGCCCACCCCGCGCCAACCCAGCGCAGCGCGATCCCTTGTACCTCGGTGTCCTGGTCGTGGGTGGCGCGGTCGCGCAGGAGGCTCAGAGCCTGCGGATCGCCCGGCCAACCCGCGCCTATAGCCTGCACTGCGGCCCGCCGCACGGTGGCGTTCTCATCCTCGGTGGCGCGGTCGCGCAGAAGGCTCAGAGCCTCCGGGTCGCCCGGCCAACCCGCGCCTATCGCCTGCACTGCGGCCCGCCGCACGGCGGTGTTCTCATCCTCGGTGGCGCGATCGCGCAGCCACACGAAGGTCTCGGGGTAACCCGTCCATCCTGGAGCTATCACCCCCGCCGCCGTCTGCCGCACCTCGGCGTTGTGGTCGTGGATGCGGTCGCGGAGAAAGTCGAGCGTATCTGGGGCGCCCGGCCAACCCGCACCTATCGCATCCACCGCGAACCACCGCACAAGGGTGTCCTGGTCGTGGGTGGCGCGGTCGCGCAGGAAGCTCAGAGCCTCCGGGTCGCCCAGCCAACCCGCGCCTATCGCCTGCACTGCAGCCCGCCGCACGGTGGCGTTCTCATCCTCGGTGGCGCGGTCGCGCAGAAGGCTCAGAGCTTCCGGATCCCCCGCCCAACCCGCGCCTACTGCGTCTAGTGCAGCTCTTCGCAGGTCGGCGGCCCGGGCGTGGGTGGCGAGGTCGCGGAGCCATGCATAAGTCTCTGGGTCACCAGCCCACCCTGCACCCAACGCCTGCAACGCAGCCCTCCGCACGTCCCGCTCCTCGTCATGAAGTGCGGCGTTCATGAGGTCCGCCTTGGGTTGAGCCGGTGTTGCCAAAAAGCGCATTACAAAGCGACCTTTGTCTCTGAAACCAGGCCTTGAGGCGTACCAGCGCCGTAGCAGGCCGTGGTCGAGCACCCACCCCCCCGGTGAGGTGTTGAGAAGGGGGGCGAGCCCTCCATGAATGTCTGCTTCCCAGTTCGGTTGTGGGCCCCCGGAGGTGTTTTGGAAGAGCCCGATAAAGGTGAGGGTGAGGGTGCGGCCTCGGGCCGCGAGTTCGGGGCCGCGTTCGATCTCAGCCGCGATGCGCAGAGCCAGCAACAGGTGATGCGGTGGTGTGGAGTGGATGCGCCAGCCGAGGTCGGCTTCCAGTAGCCGATCGATGACAGCTGCCGCGAATCGTGGGGGAATCATTCTGGCCAGAAGGAGGAGAACCTCGGTCCAAGCAGGCTCGGCCCGGTGAGTGGTGTAGACGGAGATGAGTTCTTCTTCGGTGAGTTCGTGGTCGGCGAAGCGCTGGCTGATGTCGTTGGCGGCCAGGTATTCCAGGAAGGCACGGTGGACGAAGCCGTACAGGCCAGCGCCATAGCTGGCCAGGATGAAGTTGCGGTCGCGTAGCTGGGCGAGCATGGTGCGGGCGGCCTGCACGGCGCGTTCGTCGGATAGGCGCAGTTCACGGGCCAGGTAGGCGCGGAAGAGGGTGGTGAGGTCGTCGCCGGGAAGGTGGTTGCCAGCCAACCCGGCTGGGCCGTCTTGCATCCGCCGTGCGACCTCGTGGAGCATGCCCAGCTTGTCTTCCAGAGTCAGGTGTGGCATGTCGGGGTGCTGGTCGGCGAGTTCCTTGTTGACGTCCCATTGGTCGATCAGCAGGTGCACCGCGTGCTGGTAGACGCGGCGGCGGTCGCGCGGTAGCTCGCGGCGGCGGGCGATGATCGACAGGATGGTCAGCAACATCGGGTTGCCCGCCAACTCCGCCACCGCCGGGGCGTTCTTGACCGCTTTCAGCACTCGGTTGCGCAATCGGAGCGCTTCCGTCGGATCGGGGCAGCTGCGCTGGAACCAGGCGGTGACGAATTGGGTGATCTGTTGGCGGGTCAGGTCTTGGAGCATCAGGGTTGTAAATCCGGCGCGGTCGAATACCGCTCGGTCGTAGCCGATCACGCGTGAGGTCACCACGACCCGGGCTTGGGGGTAGCTGCGGGCGAACCACTGGATTCGGCGGGCGATCTGGTTGCGGTGTTTGGCCTCGAAGATTTCGTCCAGGCCGTCGAACACTACGAGCACCCGCCCGTCGGTGAGGCGCTGCTGAAGGAGCTCGCGAGGCAGGCCGAAGCCCTCGCTCTGGTAGAGGTGGTTCCAGAAGTCCAGGAAATCGGCGTCCCGCCACCGCGCGTCGGCGAACTGCCTCAGCTCCACCAGGAGCGGTAGCCGCCCGGCCAGGTCCCCGGCCAGCACCGGTCCCCCACGTGCTCCAGAACCGGTAGCAGCTTCGGGGGCGGTGTTCAGGGCGTCGGCGGCCAGCGCCAGCATCAGGTACCGCGTTAGCGTCGACTTGCCTGCTCCGGGGTCGCCCAGCACCACCACTCCGGCGGCCGCGGCGGCCACCGCCGCCAGTACTGGTCGGGTGGGCCGGTCGCGGTAGGCCAGTCGCGCCTGCTCCAGGCGCACCTGGTCCACGCCCTCGGGCAACTCCGCTGGTGCCTCTAGCGCACCGGTCCCGGCCAGCCTCAACAGCACCTCGCGCGGCAGCTCCAGCAGTTCTGACGGCGGTGGATTGTCCCGTACCAGCTGGGAGACGAACACCTCGCTCAGCAGCATCACTGGATGCTCGTCCTGGTCGGGCATTAGCCGTTCCAGCTCCACCCGCTGGCATCGGTCCCGCAACTGCTGCAGATACAGCCGCAGGGTCCGCTCGGTCTGCGCTTCCTGCTCAGACTTGGCTGCCTGCTCCGCGTCGGCTTCCTGCTGTACGGCTTTGCGCTCGGCGTGCCACAGCCACACCCACCGAAAGGTCAGCACCACCGCGACCAGCGCCCCGGCGATGCCGGCATACCAGCTCGCCCGCTCTACCGGATCTTGGTCCTTGCCTGGCGTCAGGAACCCCCACACAAGCCCGCCGACGACCGCCGCCCCTGCGATCGTCGCTGCTGTCCATCGCCTTTTCGCGCCCCGCACCGCCACAACACCGCATCCTGCCCTCCCCCGCTCCACGAGCCGGGCGATTGCCGGATTCGGTCACTTTCGGCCCACTCGGGGCGGCCTCGGAAGCGACGAGCTCATCTCATGGTGTGGTCCCCGGGTTGCCGCGCAGAAGACCGACCAGATCTCCTGCTGCGGCCGGTTGTCGGTGCCGTCGCGTTTAATCGAGGGGTGGACGTTGGAGAGCGCATCGCCGAGCTGACCGCCCAGGTCAAGCGGCTGAACGACCTGTACTACGGCGCCGGCGACAGCCCGCTGCCGGACGC
>NZ_JBEUPD010000082.1:0-6702 GCF_040492135.1 Actinomadura sp. NPDC000600 | reverse complement strand
GCACGAACGTGAGACCCGGCGACGACAAGCGCCGAGCGGCTGCGCGACCCGGCGCGGCGCCCGCTGCTCGTGGTCGTCACCGACGGGCGCGCGACCGCGGGCGGCGACGTGGACCGGGCCGCCGGGCTGCTGGCGGGCACGGCCGGGATCGTCGTGGACTGCGAGGACGGTCCGGTCAGGCTCGGCCTGGCGGGACGGCTCGCCGCCCGGCTCGGGGCGCGGCTCGTCCCGCTCGGCGACCTCGACGGGATCGTGCGCGCCCACCGCGGGCGCGACGCAGGAAAGGCGGCCTGAGATGCCCCAGGGAAAGCCCGTGTCCGTCCCCGACGACGGCCTCACCACCCGGCAGCGCCGCAACCGGCCACTGCTGATGGTCCACACCGGCCCGGGGAAGGGGAAATCGACGGCGGCGTTCGGGATGGCGCTGCGGGCGTGGAACCAGGGCTGGCCGATCGGGGTGTTCCAGTTCGTGAAGTCGGCGAAGTGGCGCATCGGCGAGGAGCGCGCGCTGCGGGTGCTCGGGGCGAGCGGCGAGGGCGGCCCGGTCGCCTGGCACAAGATGGGCGAGGGCTGGTCGTGGATCCAGCGCCCCGGCACCGAGGAGGACCACGCGGCGGACGCCCGCGAGGGCTGGGCGCAGATCAAGCGGGACCTGGCCGCCGAGACGTACCGTTTCTATGTGCTCGACGAGTTCACCTACCCGCTCAAGTGGGGCTGGCTCGACCTGGACGACGTGGTCGAGACCCTCACCGCGCGCCCCGGGACCCAGCACGTCGTCGTCACCGGGCGGGACGCGCCCGCGCGGCTGGTCGAGGCCGCCGACCTGGTGACGGAGATGGGCAAGGTCCGGCATCCGATGGACGCCGGGCAGAAGGGGCAGCGGGGCATCGAGTGGTGATCCCCCGGCTGGTCGTGGCCGCGCCGGCGTCCGGCAGCGGCAAGACGACCGTGGCGACCGGGCTGATGGCGGCGCTGCGGGCGCGCGGCCTGGCGGTGTCGCCGCACAAGGTCGGCCCCGACTACATCGACCCCGGCTACCACGCCCTCGCGGCGGGGCGGCCGGGCCGCAACCTCGACCCGTGGCTCGCGGGCGAGGAGCGGGTGGCGCCGCTGTTCCTGCACGGCGCCGCCGGCTGCGACGTGGCGGTGGTCGAGGGCGTGATGGGCCTGTTCGACGGGCAGGGCGACACGGGGTTCGCCTCCACGGCGCATGTCGCGGAGCTGCTCGCGGCGCCGGTGGTGCTGGTCGTGGACGCCGCGCGGCAGAGCCGGTCGGTCGCGGCGCTCGTGCACGGGTTCGCGACGTTCGAGCCGGGCGTGCGGATCGGCGGCGTCGTCCTGAACCGGGTGGGCTCGCAGCGGCACGAGGAGCTGTGCCGGAGCGCGCTGGAGGCGACGGGCGTGCCGGTGCTCGGCGCGATCCGGCGGGACGACGCGGTCGCCACCCCGTCCCGCCACCTCGGGCTCATCCCGGCGGCCGAGCGGGGCGCGGAGGCCGTCCGGGCGGTGGAGCGGCTCGGCGCGCTGGTGGAGCACTCCTGCGACCTGGACGCACTGCTCCGGCTGGCGGCCACCGCTCCCCCGCTGCCGGGGCCCGCCTGGGACCCGTCGGACCATGTGACGCCGGTCGAGGGCGGCCCGGTCGTCGCGGTGGCGGGCGGGGCGGCGTTCACCTTCTCCTATGCCGAGCACGTGGAGCTGCTGCGCGCGGCGGGCGCCGAGGTGGCCGTCTTCGACCCGCTGCGCGACGAGGCCCTGCCGGACGGGGCCGGCGCGCTCGTCGTCGGCGGCGGCTTCCCGGAGGTGCACGCCGCCGAACTGGCCGCCAACGCGCCGATGCTCGCGGAGGTGGCGGCGTTCCCCGGCCCGATCGCCGCCGAGTGCGCGGGGCTCCTTTATCTGTGCGAGGAACTCGACGGCCGGGCGATGTGCGGGCGGGTGCCGGGACGGGCGCGGATGACGTCCCGGCTGACGCTCGGCTACCGGGAGGCGGTCGCGGTGGCGGAGTCGCCGCTGACCCGTCCGGGCGAGCGGTTCCGCGGGCACGAGTTCCACCGGACCGCGCTGGACACGGAGGCCGGGCCGCTGTTCCGGTGGCGGGACGGCCGCGACGGCTACGGCGACGAGCGGATCACCGCCTCGTACCTGCACCTCCACTGGGCGGGTTCCCCGGAGGCGGCTCAGCGGCTGGTGTCGTCCTCCAGGTCGCCCTCCGCCTTGAGGTAGACCTCCTGCAGCCCTTGGAGGATCTCCGGGTCGGGGTGCTCCCACATGCCGCGTTCGGCCGCCTCCAGCAGCCGCTCGGCGATGCCGTGCAGCGCCCACGGGTTCGACTCCGCCATGAACGCGCGGTTCTCCTCGTCCAGGACGTAGGCGGCGGTGAGCCGGTCGTACATCCAGTCGGCCATGACGCCGGTGGTGGCGTCGTAGCCGAACAGGTAGTCCACGGTCGCGGCCAGCTCGAACGCGCCCTTGTAGCCGTGCCGGCGCATCGCCGCCAGCCACCGCGGGTTGACGACGCGGGCCCGGAAGATCCGCGCGGTCTCCTCCGAGAGGGTGCGGGTGCGGACGGCGTCCGGGCGGGTGCTGTCGCCGACGTAGGCCTCCGGCGCCCGGCCGGTCAGCGCGCGGACGGTGGCGATCATGCCGCCGTGGTACTGGAAATAGTCGTCGGAGTCGGCGATGTCGTGCTCGCGGGTGTCGACGTTCTTGGCGGCGACGGCGATCCGCCGGTAGGCGCTCTCCATGTCGGCGCGGGCGGGCACGCCGTCGAGGTCGCGGCCGTAGGCGTGGCCGCCCCACACCGCGTACACCTCCGCGAGGTCGGCGTCGTCGCGCCAGTTGCGGCTGTCGATGAGCGGCAGCAGCCCGGCCCCGTAGGCGCCCGGCGCGGACCCGAACACGCGCATCGTGGCGCGGCGCTCGTCGCCGTGCCGCTCCCGGTCGGCCCGCACATGCGCGCGGACGTAATTGTCGGCGTCCGGTTCGTCCAGCCCGGCGACGAGCCGGACCGCGTCGTCCAGCATGGCGACGACGTGCGGGAACGCGTCGCGGAAGAAGCCGCTGATGCGGACGGTCACGTCGATGCGCGGCCGGCCCAGCTCGGCGAGCGGGACCGGCTCCAGCGCCGTGACGCGGCGGGACGCCTCGTCCCAGGCGGGGCGGACGCCGAGCAGCGCGAGGACCTCGGCCACGTCGTCGCCCGCCGTGCGCATCGCGCTCGTCCCCCACACCGACAGCCCGACCGAGCGCGGCCACTCCCCGTGGTCGGCGCGGTAGCGCTCCAGGAGCGAGTCGGCCATCGCCTGCCCGGTCTCCCAGGCGAGGCGGCTCGGGACGGCGCGCGGGTCGACCGAGTAGAAGTTGCGGCCGGTCGGCAGGACGTTGACGAGGCCGCGCAGCGGCGACCCGCTCGGGCCCGCCGGGATGTAGCCGCCGTCCAAGGCGTGCAGGACGTGGTCGAGTTCGTCGGTCGTCCGGGCCAGGCGCGGGACGATCTCGGCGGCGGCGAACTCCAGGACCCGCGCCACCGCGTCGCGGCGGTCCGCCGGGACGTCCCCGGCGACCTCGCGGGCGGCGTCCGCGGCCCAGCCGGCGTCCTCCATGGCCTGGACGAGGGCGCGGGCGGCGGTCTCGGCGGCGTCCACGTCGGCGCGGCCTTCGCCGCCGTCCTCGCTGAGGCCGAGCGCCTCCCGCAGGCCGGGCAGCGTCTCGCGCCCCGACCACATCTGGCGCGCGCGGAGCATGGCCAGCACGAGGTCGACGCGGGTGGCGCCGGCGGGCGCCTGGCCGAGGACGTGCAGGCCGTCGCGGATCTGCGCGTCCTTCACCTCGCACAGCCACCCGTCGACGTGCAGGAGGAAGTCGTCGAACTCGGTGTCGTGCGGGCGGTCGTCCAGGCCGAGGTCGTGGTCGAGCTTGGCGGCCTGGATGAGCGTCCAGATCTGGGCGCGGATCGCGGGCAGCTTCGCCGGGTCCATCGCGGCGATCGTCGCGTGCTCGTCGAGGAGCTGTTCGAGGCGGGCGATGTCGCCGTAGGTCTCGGCGCGGGCCATCGGCGGGACCATGTGGTCCACGAGGACGGCGTGCGCGCGGCGTTTGGCCTGCGTGCCCTCGCCGGGGTCGTTGACGAGGAACGGGTAGACCAGCGGGACGTCGCCGAGCGCAGCGTCGGTGCCGCACGAGGCCGACATGCCCGCCGCCTTGCCCGGCAGCCACTCCAGGTTGCCGTGCTTGCCGACGTGGACGATCGCGTGCGCGCCGAACTCGTCCGACAGCCACCGGTACGCGGCCAGGTAGTGGTGGCTGGGCGGCAGGTCGGGGTCGTGGTAGATCGCGATGGGGTTCTGGCCGAAGCCGCGCGGCGGCTGCACCATGACGACGGCGTTGCCGGCGCGCAGGGCGGCGAGGACGATGCCGCCGTCCTGGACGAACAGCTCCCCGGGCGGCGGGCCCCAGTGCCGCTCCATGCCTGCGCGCAGGTCGGCGGGCAGGGTGCGGTACCAGCGCTCGTAGGCCGCGGCGGAGATGCGCACGGGGTTGCCCGCGAGCTGCTCCTCGGTGAGCCAGTCCTCGTCCTGGCCGCCCGCCGCGATGAGCGCGTGGACGAGGGCGTCGCCGTCCTGCTCGTCGACGCCGGGGAAGCCCTCGCCCAGGTCGTAGCCCGCGTCGCGGAGCCGGGCGAGCAGCCGGACGGTGCTGGCCGGGGTGTCGAGGCCGACGGCGTTCCCGACGCGGGCGTGCTTGGTCGGGTACGCCGACAGCATCACCACGACGCGGCGCTCGGCGGCGGGGGTGTGCCGGAGCCCGGCGTGCCGGACGGCGATGCCGGCGACCCGCGCGGCCCGCTCGGGGTCGGCCGCGTAGACGGTGAGCCCGTCCTCGTCGACCTCCTTGAACGAGAACGGGACCGTGATGATCCGGCCGTCGAACTCGGGGATCGCGACCTGCGACGCCGCGTCCAGCGGGGACAGCCCGTCGTCGCTGGCCTCCCAGGCGGCCCGACTCGTGGTGAGGCAGAGGCCCTGGAGAATCGGGACGTCCAGCGCGGCGAGGGCGCCCACGTCCCACGCCTCGTCGTCGCCGCCCGCCCCGGCCGTCGCGGGCCGCGACCCGCCCGCCGCGAGCACGGTCACCACCAGCGCGTCCGCCCGGCGCAGCGTGTCGAGCAGCTCGGGCTCGGCGGTGCGCAGCGACGAGCAGAACACCGGCATGGCGCGCCCGCCCGCGTCCTCGACGGCCGTGCACAGCGCCTCGACGAACGCGGTGTTGCCCGCCATGTGGTGGGCGCGGTAGTAGAGCACGCCGACCACGGGCCCGGCGCCGTCGCGGGCGGCGCGGTCGAGCCGCCCCCAGGCCGGCGCCGGGGCCGGCGGCGCGAAGCCGCGCCCGGTCAGCAGCACGGTGTCGGACAGGAACGCGTGCAGTTCGGCGAGGTTGGCGGGGCCGCCGTGGGCGAGGTAGGCGTGCGCCTCGGCGCACGCGCCGCCGCTGACCGTGGACAGCTCCATCAGCTCGGCGTCGGGCGCCTGCTCGCCGCCGAGGACGACGACCGGGCGCGGGCCCGCGAGCAGCGCGTCGAGGCCGTCCTCCCAGGCGCGGCGCCCGCCGAGCAGCCGCACCACGACGAGGTCGGCGCCCTCGGTCAGGTCCGGGAGGTCCTCGACGGTGAGCCGCGCCGGGTTGCCCAGGCGGTAGTCGGCGCCGGACGCCCGGGCGCTCAGCAGGTCGGTGTCGGACGTCGACAGCAGCAGGACCGTGCGGCCGTGCTCGGACACGGAGCATCCTCCCCCTGGGGTCCTCGCCCCGGTAGCGGGTTGTCGCGACGGCAGGAGTCTCCTGGCTCCCGGATCGACGCTCGCCCCGGCCTTCCCGTCCTCGCGGACAGTGGCCTACAGCGGGGTTCGCTCCCCGGTCACAGTGGCGGGACCGCGCCGGATTCGCACCGGCTTCCTCCCATTGCCATCGCCTGGGCAGAAGAGTACGGCAGCGCGGTCGCCCTGCAAACTGTGGTTAACATCCTCCCCGTGCCGAATGTCAGAGCCCGCGCCGACGCGTGCCCCGGGGCGCTGCGCACCCACGACGCCGCCGACGGGCCGCTGGCGCGCGTCCGCGTCCCGGGCGGCGCGGTGTCCGCCGCGCAGCTCGCGGTGCTCGGCGCCGCCGCCCGCGAGCTGGGGCGGGACGTGATCGAACTCACGTCCCGCGGCAACCTCCAGGTGCGCGGCGTCCGCGATCCGGCGGCCCTCGCGGCCCGGCTGGAGGCGGCCGGGCTGCTCCCGTCGGCGACGCACGAGCGGGTGCGCAACATCGTCGCGTCCCCGCTCGGCGGGCGCGGCCCGCGCGGCGCCCTCGCGACGGACCCGCTGGTCACGGCGCTGGACGAGGCGCTCCGCGGGCGTCCGGGGCTGGCCCGGCTGCCGGGCCGGTTCCTGTTCGCGCTCGACGACGGCACCGGCGACACGGCCGCGCTGGAGGCCGACGCGGCGCACACCCCCAGCGGCCTCCTGCTGGCCGGAACGCGGCTCGGCCCCGTCTCCGGCGACCCCGTCGCGGCGCTGCTCGCGGCGGCGGAGGCGTTCCTGGAGATCCGGGGGAACGCCTGGCGGCTCGCCGAGGTGCCGGACGGCGTCCGCCGCGTCGCGGAGCGGCTGGCCGCGGCCGTGCGGGAGACGCCGCCGCGCCCGGACCCCGCCCCGCCGC
>NZ_JBEUPD010000081.1:0-8481 GCF_040492135.1 Actinomadura sp. NPDC000600 | reverse complement strand
CGACCAGCGGCGCCGCGCTCGCGGCCGGACCCGTCGCGGGCGGCGCGCTGGTCGGCCTCGCCGGCTGGCGCGCGATCTTCCTGATCAACGTCCCGCTCGCCGCCGCCGTCCTCGCGCTCGCGGCGGGACGGGCCGTGCGCTGCCCGCGCGGGTCCCGCGGCCTCGACCCGGCGGCGCAGCTCCTCGCGTGCGCGGCGCTGGGACTGCTGACCGACGCCCTCATCGCGCTGGGGAGCGGCGGGGGCGTCCACGCGGCCGCCTCGGCGGCCGGAGCGCTCGCGGCCGGCGCGGCGTTCGCGGTCCGCGAGCGCGGGAGCGCGGCGCCGGTCCTGGTCCCGGCGGTGGTGCGGGCGCCCGGGATGCCCGCCGCGCTGGCCGCCGGCGCCGCGGTCAACTTCGTCATGACCGGCGTGCTGTTCGTGCTGCCGCTGGTGTTCCAGCGGACCCTGTCCCTGACGCCGTTCCAGACCGGCCTGGCGTTCCTGCCGATGACGCTGCCGTTCGCGTTCAACCCGCTCCTCACCGGGCGGATCGTCGCGCGGACCGGGCCGCGCCGCCCCGTCCTCGCCGGGCTCGGCCTGCTGACCGCCGGGGGAGTGCTGTTCGGGGCCGTGCTGCTCGGCGGCGCCTCCTATCCGCCGCTCGTCGCCGGGCTGCTGTGCACCGGATTCGGCGTGTCGTTCGCCCTGCCGGCCCTCGCGACCATGGTCGTCGCGGCCGCCCCCGAGGGCACGGCCGGCGCGGCGGGCGGCCTGCTGAACGCCGTCCGGCAGCTCGGCGCCACCCTCGGCGTCGCGATCATGGGCGCGTTCGCGCCGGTCGGCTCCGGGGGAGGCGCCGGCGACCCGGCCTACGCGCTGTTCACCGCCGCCGCCGTCTGCGCGGTCGTGTGCGCGGCCGTCCTGGCCCTCACACCACGCGCACGTTCGCGCCGGACGCCTTGAGGTCGTCGCGCAGGGCGCGGATGTCGGTGCGCAGCCGCTCGGCGGCCAGCGGGTCCCGCTCCAGGCCGCCGAGGCCGTCCTCGATGAGGGCGAGCTCGGCGGCCCGGAGCCGTGCGAGCAGCCGCCGCGCCTCGCCGACCGGCACGCCCCACTGCTCCTTCCTGCGCCACTTGCGGAACGCGAGCACGTGGCCCTCGCCCGGCACGAGGACGCCGCCCGCGGTCTCCGCGTGCACCGTCCGCCGGAAGTGCGAGAGGTAGCGGCGCCTGGCCAGCCGGTAGGCGACGACCGCGGCCAGCAGGATCGGCGCGCCCTTCACCGGCATCAGCATCAGCCCGGACAGGACGGGGGCGTCCCACCAGGAGTGCAGCGCCATGGCGAGGACGAACGCGCCCACCGCGGCGGCCACGTGCGCCTTGGAGAACCGCCCGATCAGGCAGCCGAGGCCCGCGCCGCCCACCGCGGTCATGGCCCAGTGGCTCCACCACGCCCCGCCGACCACCCGGCTCCCGAAGGAGAAGAACGCCGCGTTCGCGTCGTGGGTGGCGCCGGTCAGCACGATCGTGTTGAGGACGTACAGGAAGTTCTCCGCGAACTGGAAGCCCAACCCGGCCAGCGCGCCGTAGCCCCACCCGTCGAGCGGCCCGCGGACCGCCGCCGGCGCCATCAGCGCCACGACCGCGACGCCGAGCAGCTTCAGGATCTCCTCGTCGACCGGCGCGGCGATCGACGCGCCCCACGCCGCGTTGAAGCCCGGCCCCGCCGTCTTCCCGACGATCGCCTGGAACGCGGCGTTGGCGGGCAGCGCCGTCCCGAACGCGGCCAGCCCGCCCCACGCCACCGCGACCAGCGCGTAGCCGAGCGGCGGCGAGCGGACCGGGTGCAGCCGCCGCAGCAGCCACACGCCCGCGGCCAGCGCCGGCGCGAGCAGGACGAGCCCGGTGATCGCGCCCGCGGGGAAGGCCGCGGCGTGCGCGCCGATCCCGCGGAGCGCGATCCAGGCGCCGAGCAGGCACGCCGCCGCCCACAGCCAGAACGCGGGACGGTGCGCGAGGTCCCCGCGGGTCAGCCCCATGGCGCCGCGATCCTGATCGTCCGCACCATCGCCTCGACCTGCGGCACCGCCTTCCGGAAGGCGTGCGGCGGGCCGGTGGCCGTGACCGACGCGCCGAGCGTCCCCTTGGCGAGGACGGTCGCCGTGCCGACGCGCTCGCGCCCGGCGAGCCGTCCCGTCAGCCCCGTCACGCCCTGCGCGGTGGTGACCGGGACGGGCCCGGTCCCGAGGCGCGCGTGCCCGCCCGCGGCGACGATCCGGCCGAGGCCGCCCCACAGGGCCCGCGCGTCGGCCGATCCCAGCGGGACCACCACGTTGAGGTCGAAGACCACGTCGCCGCTGAACAGTTCGGCGCCGTTGGAGAGGGACGTGTCGCCCCGGTTCAGGGCCCAGCCGGACGAGGTGACCGAGAACGTCACCGGGCGGACGCCGCCGCGCTCCGTCCCGACCGACACGACCGTGCCGGGCGCCAGCGGCTGCCCGCGGAGTCCGAGGACCCGGTCGAGCAGGGGAAGCCCGGCCCCGAGGACCAGCAGCACGAACGCCGCGGCGCCCGTGCCCCACCATGTGACCCGCACCACGCGACCCCCCGACGTGCGCTGCGGAAAAATGCCCTTTGACGGGCGAAAATGCCCCCAGACCGGGCGGCTAAACAAGATCAGGCCGCGGGCGCCGGCCAGTGCGCGGGCCGCGCGAGCGACTCCGGCAGGCGGGTCGCCGCGTCGCCCCGCGCCGAATCGAGCTGCGCCTGGGTCAGGAAGAGGCACCCGGTGAGGTCGGCCCCCCGCAGGTCGGCGTCCCGCAGGTCCGCCCCGATCAGGTCGGCCGCCCGCAGGTCGGCGCCCCGCAGGTCGGCGGCGATCAGGTACGCGCCGCGCATGTCGGCCCCGCGCAGGTCGGCGCCCTTCAGCTTCGCGCCCAGGAGGTCCGCGCCCCGCCGGTCCTTGCCGCGTCCGGACAGACCGGCCCGCGCGAGCACGCTGGCCCGCGACAGCAGGCCGCCCGCGCTCTCCCGGACCGCCCGGACGTCCATCTCGGCCAGCTCGCCGGGCCCGCCCCGGGTGAGGCGGTCGATCTCCTCGAAGGCCCGCCGCAGGTCGTCGCGGATCGGCCCGGAGGACGGCAGCGCCGCGGCCTCGTCGAGGTACCGGAGCAGCTCGTGGAGCTGCCGCATGACCGGGAACACGGCGAACATGCGGCGCGCGACGTCCGGATCGCCGCGCCAGTCGCGGCCGGAGAAGGTCAGCTGCGACACCTTCTGGCCGGCGCCGAAGCAGTCGAAGACCGTGCAGCCCGGGAAGCCGCGCCGCCGCAGGTCCGCGTGGATGCCGCAGCGGAAGTCGGCCAGGAGGTTGCGGCAGGGCTCGCCCGCGTCCTTGTCCATCGCGAAGTCGGCCGACCTGGCGAACGGCAGCGCCACGCAGCACAGCCCGAAACAGCTGGCGCAGTCGGCCCTCAGGTCCGCTCTGTCCGACACCCCTGACCCCCGGCTTCTGGACGACGCTCCATTGTCGCGCCGGGCAGGCCATGCGGCGAACGCGTGGGAGCGGCGCGGCCGGGATAAAGTTGCGGACTCCTATGACAGCACCCCTCACCGAACCCGGCATCGTCTCCCGGCTCCGCGCCGCAGGCTGCGTTTTCGCCGAGGACGAGGCCCGCCTCATCCTCTCCACCGCCCGCACCCCCGGCGAGACCAGCGCGATGGTGGAACGGCGCGCGGCCGGCGAGCCGCTCGAACACGTCCTCGGCTGGGCGATGTTCTGCGGGCTGCGGATCGCCGTCGGGCCCGGGGTCTTCGTGCCCCGCCGCCGCACCGAGTTCCTCGTCCGCCGGGCCCACGCCCTCGCGCCGCCCCGGCCCGTGATCCTCGACCTGTGCTGCGGGTCCGGCGCCCTCGGGGCCGCGCTCGCCTCCGGCCTCGACGAGTGCGCCCTGCACGCCGCCGACATCGAACCCGCGGCGGTGCGCTGCGCCCGCGGCAACATCGCCCCGTACGGCGGCGAGGCCTACGAGGGCGACCTCTTCGATCCCGTCCCGGACGCGCTGCGCGGCCGGGTCGACGTGCTCCTCGCGAACGTCCCCTACGTCCCGACCGGGGACGTCGCGCTCCTGCCGGCGGAGGCGCGCGACCACGAGCCGCGCTCGTCGCTCGACGGCGGCGCGGACGGCCTCGACGTCCTGCGCCGCGTCACCGCCGAGGCGTCGCGGTGGCTGGCCCCCGGCGGGCATCTGCTGTTCGAGACGAGCGAGCGGCAGGTCGCCGGCGCCGTCGAGGCCGTGCGGCGCGGCGGCCTCGCGGCGACGGTCGCGGAGTCCGGCGATTTCCATGCCACCGTCATCGTCGGAGCAAAGCCGGTGTAAAACTCCTCAGCGGGGTATCGGTTCGTCAGGACGAACCGAAGGAGTGAAGACAGATGCGCCGCATCAGCGCAGCGATCAGCGCCATTGTCGGGACGATCGTCAGCGTCGTGACCCTGCCGTTCCGCGTTCTTGGGCGGTTGCTGACCCCCGGTCGCGGCCGCGCCCGCACCCGCCGCGGGGCGGTGTGACGCATATCCGCTTCGCCCCGGGCCGCTCCTCAGGAATGGCCCGGGGCGAGCGCGTGGAAAATGCGTTGCACGCCTGCCCGGCGTCCCGCACCATAGGGGTATCGAACTCGACGGAAGTGAACGGGAAGGAGCGGTGACCATGGTCGCGACCATCGCGCAGCAGGCGCCGCAGCCCTTCGGGGCCGGGGCCGGCCGAGGTCTCGCCTTCGCCCGGAACGCCTCTGGATAGAGCCGTCAGGCTCCGCCGGAGGCCGCCAGGGAGAAATCCCGGCGGCCTTTCTCGTTCCTCGTCGCAGGTCGTCATTCATCGCCTATCGAAGTTCTACACGGGTCAGTAGCTCAATGGGAGAGCACCCGCCTTGCAAGCGGGGGGATGCCGGTTCGAGTCCGGCCCGATCCACGGTCCTCAAAGCGGAATCATTCGGCTCCGCACGTCGCACAGGCCTAAATGGTGAGGCGGCTGGCTTCCACCCAGCAGAACCGGGTTCGATCCCCGGGTGCGGCTCTGGACTGGACCGGCGGGAGTAACGACCCCCGGCCGGTCCTTCCCGTGCCCGCGGCGGGCGGACGCCACCGCCCGCCGGCGGGCACCCGTGCTGGATCGTCCAATGGCAGGATGCGTGACTCTGGATCACGTCATGCAGGTTCGAGTCCTGCTCCAGCAGCTCGTCCGGCGGTGAGCGGGGCGCGTGTCAGGGACGGGCGCCCACGAGGGTCCGCCGCGTCGTCCAGGCGCGGGCCCGCTCGCTGAGCGTGATGCCGAGGCCGGGACGGGCCGGGACGTGCATCCGCCCGCCCTCGATCGCGGGCTTCTCCTCGAACAGCGGGCCGAGCCAGTCGAAGTGCTCCACCCACGGCTCGGACGGGTACGCGGCGGCCAGGTGCAGGTGGATCTCCATCGCGAAGTGCGGGGCGAGCAGGAGGCGCCGGTCCTCCGCGAGCGCGGCGACCTTGAGGAAGTTCGTGATGCCGC
This sequence comes from Actinomadura sp. NPDC000600, assembly GCF_040492135.1. Lineage (NCBI taxonomy): Bacteria > Bacillati > Actinomycetota > Actinomycetes > Streptosporangiales > Thermomonosporaceae > Actinomadura > Actinomadura sp. NPDC000600. Next base: position 2,961 of record NZ_JBEUPD010000081.1, on the reverse strand, counting down.
CGATGCGCGGGGCGTCCGGCTGGAGGACGTCCGCGGCGCCCCGGTCGACGATCTCGCGGTGCTCGGCGACGCTGGTGAGCATCTCCCCGGTGGCGACGGGGGTGTCGAGCGCGCGGACCAGCGCGGCGTGCCCCTCGGCGTCGTGGGCGTCCAGCGGCTCCTCGATCCAGGTGAGGCCGAACTCCTCGAGCGCGCGGCCCATCCGGCGCGCGGTGGGCCGGTCCCATTGCTGGTTGGCGTCCACCATCAGCGGGAACCCGTCGCCGAGCCGCTCCCGGACCGCGGCGACGCGGCGCAGGTCCTCGGCGGGGTCGGGATGCCCGATCTTGATCTTGACGCCGCCGATCCCGGCCCGGGCGGCCGCGGCCGCGTTGGCGAGGACCTCCTCCAGCGGCGTGCTCAGGAACCCGCCCGTGGTGTCGTAGCAGCGGACGGAGTCGCGGTGCGCGCCGAGGAGCTTGGCGAGCGGCAGGCCCGCGCGCCTGGCCTTGAGGTCCCACAGCGCGATGTCGACGGCGGCGATCGCCTGCGCGGCGAGGCCGCCGCGCCCCGCCGAGGCGCCCGCCCACTCCAGCATCGCCGCGATCCTGCCGATGTCGCTCGGGTCCTCGCCGATGACGGCGGGGGCGATCTCGGCGGCGTGCGCGAACTGGCCGGGGCCGCCGGCGCGCTTGGCGTACCCGAAGCCGATGCCCTCGTGGCCGCCCTCGGTGCCGATCTCGGCGAACAGGAGCACCACCTCGGTCATCGGCCGCTGCCGCCCGGTGAGCACCTTGGCGTCGCTGACCGGTGCGGCGAGCGGCAGCGTGACCGACGACAGCTCGACCCAGGCGATCCGGTCGAGGACCGCCTCCGCAGCGGCGCCCGCCATCTCAGCCCACCCGCTTCACGAGCTCCGCGAGCCGGGCGGTCTCGTCCTCGGTCAGGTCCGTCAGGGGCGGGCGGACGGGGCCCGCGGGGTGCCCGGCGACCCGCATGCCCGCCTTGACGATGCTCACCGCGTAGCCCTTGCGGCGGTTCCGGATGTCGCAGTACGGCAGGACGAACTCCGCCAGCCGCCGCTGGACCGCGTCCCGGTCTCCGGCCCGGACGGCGGCGTGGAAGGCGAGCGCGAACTCCGGGGCGAAGTTGAAGATCGCCGACGAGTACGTCGTCACGCCCATCTCCCGGTAGGGGAGCGCGAACGTCTCGGCGGTCGGCAGCCCGCCGATGTAGACGAGGCGGTCGCCGAGCCGGGACCGGATCCGCGTCATCAGCTCCAGGTCGCCGACCCCGTCCTTGAACCCGACGAGGTTCGGGCACGCGTCGGCCAGCCCGGCGACCGTCGCGTCCTGGTAGACGGCGTTGGCGCGGCTGTAGACCGTCACGCCGAGGCCGGTCGCCGCGCACACGGCCCGGACGTGCGCGGCCAGGCCCTCCTGCGGCGCCTCGGTCAGGTAGGGCGGGAACAGCAGCACCCCGTCGGCGCCCGCGCGCTCGGCGTCCTCGGCCATCCGCACGGCCGCCGCCGTCCCGTATCCCGCGGGCGCGATCACCGGGACGCCGTCCGGCGCCTCCGCGACCGCCGCGCGCACGACCCAGCCCACCTCGTCCGGCGTCAGCGAGAAGAACTCGCCCGTCCCGCCCGCGGCGAACAGCCCGGCCACGTCGTACTCGCCGAGGCGGGCGATGTTCTCCCGGTAGGCGTCCTCGTCGAAGGACAGGTCGTCGCGGAAGTGGGTGACGGGGAACGACAGGAGCCCGGACCCGAGCCTCCGGGCGGTCTCGTCGGGCGCGCTCTGCATCATGCCCCGAGGCTAGGATGGCCGATCGATCCAGGTCCAACATAGAAAACGCATCCACTGATACCCGGAATGAATCGATGTTCACGCTCACCCAGCTCGCGAACTTCGTGGCCGTCGCCGAGGAACTGCACTTCGGCCGCGCGGCCGCGCGGCTGCGCATGACGCAGCCGCCGCTCAGCCGCCAGATCCAGCTGCTGGAGAACGAGCTGAAGGTGCGGCTGTTCGACCGGACGAACCGGTCGGTGCGCCTCACCCCGGCCGGGCGCGCGTTCCTCGTCGAGGCCCGCAGGCTGCTCCAGCAGGCCGACCAGGCCGCGACGTCCGTCCGGCAGGTGTCGGCGGGGGAGGCCGGGACGGTCACACTGGGCTTCACGGCCGCGAGCGCCTACGCCACGCTCGGCCGGGTCCTGGAGGCCGCGCGGACGGCCCTGCCGGACGTCGAGATCGTGCTGCGGGAGATGGTGACCCGCGACCAGGTGCGCGCCCTCGCCGAGGGCGGTCTCGACCTCGGGCTGGTCCGGCCCCCGGTGAGCGACCCCGACCTGGAGGAGCGCCGCGCCGACCGCGAGGCGCTGCTCGCGGCGGTCCCGAGCGGCCATCCCCTCGCGGAGGGGGACGGCCCGCTCTCCCTCGCCGACTTCGACGGGCGGCGGTTCATCATGTACTCGCCCGTCGAGGCGCGCTACTTCCACGAACTGCTGATCAGCCTGTTCCGGCAGGCCCGCGTCTCGCCCGTGTACGCGCAGTACCTCAGCCAGGTGCACAGCGTCCTCGCGCTGGTCAACTGCGGCTGGGGCCTCGCCCTCGTGCCCGCGGCGGCGGCGCGGCTGCGCTACGCGGGCCTGACGTTCCGGGCGGTCGACCTGCCCGATCCGGCTCCCGTCGAGCTGAGCCTGGCCTGGCGGCGCGGCAACGACAACCCGGCGCTCGTCCGGCTGCTGCGCCACCTGGGACCGCCCTGACCACCGGTGACCCGCCTTGACGGCGCCCGCCCGCTCGCTTAATTTGGCGTCCAAATATTGGCCGTCAAAGTATCGGCCCGCACCGCCCGCACCCTGGAGGAACGATGAGCGACTTTCCCGCGTACGCGCCGTCCGAGGAGCATGAGCTGCTGCGGCGTACGGTGCGTGAGCTGGCCGAGGCCAAGATCGCTCCTTTCGCGGCGGAGGTGGACGAG
>NZ_JBEUPD010000080.1:0-8575 GCF_040492135.1 Actinomadura sp. NPDC000600 | reverse complement strand
GCCGGATGTACCCACGACGGTTCGGGCCGTACGAGCTGCTGTGCGAACTGGGCGAGGGCGGCATGGGGGCCGTCCATCTGGGACGCGCGCCGGATCCGGGCTTCGGCGCGCGGGGGCCCGGCTTCGGGCCGCCGGGTGCGCGGTTGCCCGCCCCGGTACCGGGACCGGACGCGGGCGGGGCGCTCGGGCCCTGCGCCGCGGGCGCGTTCACCGGCATGCTCGGCGCGGGCGGGACGGGCCGCGGCGCCGGCTGAGGGCCGGGCTTGGGCGCGCCGCCCTGGCCACCGGGACTACCGGGGGCGCTGGGGCCGCTGGGGCCGCTCTGGCCACCGGGACCACCGGGGCCCGGCCTGGGCACGGACGGCCGCGGGCCCGGACGGGGCCCAGGACGCGCGCCCTGAGAATCGGAACCACCGCCGCCGGACGAACCCGGACGCGGCGGTGCGGACGGGCGCGGAGCGGGCTTCTTGCCCGCGGCCCGTCGGTCGCCCTGCTTGGGGGCGGAAGAAGAATTTGAGAAGGCTTCTGTCAGCCTGCGAACGACCGGCGCCTCAATCGTTGAGGACGCCGACCGTACGAACTCGCCCATTTCCTGGAGCTTGGCCATGACGACCTTGCTCTCTACACCGAACTCCTTGGCGAGTTCATAAACCCGGACCTTCGCCACTGCACTCCCTACTCGGTCCGGGGGTGCGGCCTCCGGACCGTCGCTAACTTGCCGTACTCATCGCGGCGTGCTCATCGAGCGCTCATAGCAATCTCGACCTGCTTCCGACTAGACGTCGCTTACCATTCGGCCATCCTGCTGCCGCGCGGCGAGGGCCGCAAGTCGCTCCCGCAGCGGGCCGGCGTCGAGCGGGCCCGGCAGGCGGAACGCCCGCGGGAACGCCCGACGCCGCTCTGCGAGTGCGAGACACTCCGGATCGGGATGCAGATGCGCACCCCGTCCCGGCAGCCGCCCGCGAGGATCGGGGACGATGACGCCCTCGACCGCCACGAGGCGCAGCAAGTCGGACTTGACCGTGCGAACCCGGCAACCCACGCACGTGCGAACAGGGGCCGCCCGGCCACGTCCCATGAGTCTACCGCGCCGAGGCGTCGGCGGGGCCTGTCGCATGTTCTCCTGACGCAGAAGATCCAGATTCGCCGGGTCCGGCGCTGTTCGGGGGCGTCTGTACGGGCTCGGTGTCGGACCGGATGTCGATCCGCCAGCCGGTGAGCCGCGCGGCTAGCCGGGCGTTCTGCCCCTCCTTGCCGATGGCGAGGGACAGTTGGTAGTCGGGCACCACCACCCGGGCGACCCGGGCGTCGGCGTCGACCACCTCGACACTCGAAACACGCGCCGGGGACAGGGCATTCCCGACGAACTCCGCGGGGTCCTCCGACCAGTCCACGATGTCGATCTTCTCGCCGTGCAGCTCGCCCATCACGTTGCGGACCCGGCTGCCGAGCGGGCCGATGCAGGCCCCCTTGGCGTTCACCCCGGACTTGCGCGACCGCACGGCGATCTTGGTGCGGTGGCCGGCCTCCCGGGCGATCGCGGCGATCTCCACCGTGCCGTCGGCGATCTCGGGGACCTCCAGCGCGAACAGCTTGCGGACGAGGTTCGGGTGCGTGCGCGACAGCTGCACCGAGGGGCCGCGGTGGCCCTTGCGGACCTGCACCACGTACGCGCGCAGCCGCTCGCCGTGCTCGTAGCGCTCGCCGGGCACCTGCTCCTGCGGCGGCAGGATCGCCTCGATCTTGCCGAGGTCGACCAGCACGTTCCGCGGGTCCTTGCCCTGCTGGATGATGCCGCTGACGATGTCGCCCTCGCGGCCGGCGTACTCGCCGAAGGTCAGCTCGTCCTCGGCGTCGCGGAGGCGCTGGAGGATCACCTGCTTGGCGGTGGTCGCGGCGATGCGGCCGAACCCGGTCGGGGTGTCGTCGTACTCGCCGACGGCGTTGCCCTCGTCGTCGGTCTCGGTCGCCCACACGGTCACGTGGCCGCTCTGCCGGTCGAGTTCGACGCGCGCCTTCGGCGCCGCGCCCTCCGTCCGGTGGTAGGCGATCAGCAGGGCGTCTTCGATGGCCTTGACGGCCACGTCGAGCGAGATGTCCTTCTCGCTCTCCAGGCCCCGTAGGGCGGTCATGTCGATGTCCACGAGAGTTCCCCCCTCTAGTCCGGCTCCGCCGGAGAACGCGTTTCCTCGGCCGGCGACGAAGGCTTGAACTCCACCTGCACACGGCCGCGCCCCAGCTCGCCGAGACCGAACCGGCGCCGCACGGTCTCCGGCCCGGCGGACTTCCCGCCGCCCGCCCCGGCTCCCTTGCCCCGGCGCTTCCGGACGACGTCGATCTCGACGGCCTCGTCGTCGGCCGCCACCACGCGGCCCTCGATCTGGCCTCCCTCGGTCAGCGGGGCGACGACCAGCCGGCCGACGGCGCGGCGCCAGTGCCGCGGCTCGGTGAGGGGGCGGTCGACGCCCGGCGAGGTCACCTCCAGCACGTAGGGCGAGGACCCCATGACGTCGGACCCGTCGAGCAGCTCGGAGGTCGTCTCGCTCAGCCGGGCGATGTCGTCGAGGCTGATCCCGCCGTCGGCGTCGACGACGACCCGGACGAGCCGGCGGCGGCCCGCGGGCCGCACGTCGACCTCCTCCAGGTCGTAGCCCGCCTCGGTCACCGCGGGGGCGAGCAGCCGGGTGAGGGCCGCGGCGGCCGCGTCGCGGCCGGGCCGGGCGGTGTCGCGCACCGGGCGCGCGCCCTCGCGCGCCGGGGCCGCCTCATCCGATCGGCCGCGCCTCCCCTGAGCGCGGCCGCCACGGGACTCGACGCTCATGGGTCCTCCTCCTGTTGTGCCGCCTGCGATCCGTACCGCCGCCCGCGGCGGCGGGATCGCCGCTCGTCCGCCGACACCTCAAGACTATCGACAGCCGGGGACCGCGGCGGTCTTTACGGCGGCTCTCCGGCGCGGCGGATATGGAATGCTTGAGCTGGCCCGATGGGCGCGTCCGGGGACCGCCGCCGCCGCGGGCCGCCGCCATCTCCGCCACCGGGTGAGGAGACTTCCTTTGCCAGAGGCCGCACCGCCGCCGGGGCAAGCGATGTCACGCTCGACGCAGGCGCTGTCACGCCGCGCGCTGCTGGGCCGCGCCGTGCTGCTGGGAGGCGCCGCGGTGCCGGTGCTGCCGTGGCTGGCCTCCTGCGCGGCGGAGGCGGCCGCCCCGCGCAAGGACGTGCCGACGCTCGTGGGCGCGATCGCGTCCGAGCAGAACCTGATCGCCTCGTACGAGGCGGCGCGGTCGGCGAACGCCTCGCTGGCCGGCCGGCTGGACCCGGTCCTCGCCCGTCACCGCGAGCATCTGGCCGTTCTGAGGCGGCACTACGTCCCCGGCTCGGGCGATCGGGCCGACGAGGGCGGCGCGATCCCCTCCCCCAGCGCCGCGCCCGTCCCCGCGGGCACCGCGGGGCTCGCCGCCCTGCGCGACCTGGAGGACCGGGCCGCGCGGGCGCGCATGACCGACGCCGCCAAGGCCGGTCCGGCGCTCGCCCAGCTGCTGGCGAGCATCGGCGCCTGCGAGGCCGGCCACGCCATGACCGTCAGCGGCGCGGCGCCGCCCGTCCGGGCCAGGTCGGACGCCGAGGCCCTGCAGGCCGCGCTGTCCGCCGAGCACGCGGCCGTGTACGGGTACGGGGTGCTCGGGGCCAGGCTGCGGGGCCCCCTCCACCAGACCGCGAAGGACCTGTGGAACGCCCATCGCGCCCGGCGCGACGAACTGGTCTCCATCCTGTCGGCGGCGCCGGTCCCCGCGGCGGCCTCCTACCGGCTGCCCGTGAGGGTCACCTCGGTCCGCAGCGCGGCCCAGCTCGCGGCGGCGCTGGAGGGCGACCTCGTCCCCGCCTACATCGGTCTCGCGGGCGTCTCCTCCCCCGACCTGCGCGCCTTCGCCGCCGACAGCGCGCAGCGGGCCATGGCGTGGGCGGCGCGCTGGCGGTCCAGGGCGGGGGCCGCGGCGCCCTCCGAGGCGTTCCCGGGGCTGCCGCCGGCGGCCCTGTCCCCGCGTCCCGAACCCGGTGAGTGATCTTCGGCACGGTGGGAACGAAGGGCCCGTTCGGTGTCGTTAGTCCTGTTGCCACGGGATGACTTCGGGGGAGGGAGCCCACGTGACCACGACTCCGCAGACGGGCGGGACGAGCGCCCTCGACGACCTGCGGGCCGCTTACCACGAGCAACTGACGCGGCTGGCCGCCGAGCGCGACGCCGCGCGGCGCCAGGCGCGCAGGGCCCAGGCGCAGGCGGACGTGGCGCGGTCCGATCTGGCCAGCCTCAAGAGCCGCGTCGCGGAACTGCTGAACGCCGCCGCGCGGCACCTCCCGGACCTTCCACCGGTGGAGGGCCCGGACGCGGCGGAGCTTCCGGCCGCCCGGGAGGCGCGGGCCCTGCCCGCCGCCTCGCACGGTCCCGCTCCGGAGCCGCCCGCGGAGGCGGACGGCAAGGCCGAGGATCGGCCCGCGCGAGCCGCCTGACGAGGGAGAAGCGGCCGTCACAGGCCGCACGGAGACCGCCGGACCCCCGTCCCGGCGGTCTCTCCTCTCCGGGTCCAGTAGGGTCCACCAAATGACCGCGTACGGCCTTCTCGTCTCCCCTTCGCACAACCGGGTCTATGCACAGTCCGCCGCCGACCTGGTGAAAGCGGAGCTGGCGGTGTTCAGCGAACGGGCCCTGGGCGGGCGCGTCCGCGACATCGAGGAGACCGCGATCGGCGGCGTCCCGTACGTCACGTTCTCCGCCGACGCCCTGACGGACCAGGACGTCCGCCTCCTGTCGAACCTGTCGTCGCTCTACGCGCTGTTCCAGATCGAGGGCGAGCTGCTCCGCCCGGTCGGGCTCCAGCCCCTCGACCTGTTCGGCAGCGACCTGCTCACCATCCAGAAGTACTCGGGCAAGACGAACGAGTACTTCACCAAGCTGCTGCTGAACGTCACGGCGATGGCGACCGACTCCCCCATGGACCTGGTCACCGGGCGCCCCCGCGTCTTCGACCCCATGTGCGGGCGGGGCACGACGCTCAACCAGGCAATGATGTACGGGCTGGACGCGGCGGGGATGGACGTCGACGGCAAGGACTTCGACGCCTACGCGGCCTTCATCAAGACCTGGCTGAAGAACAACCGGGTCAAGCACCAGGCCGAGGTCGCCAACGTGCGCCGCGAGAAGGCCGTCCTCGGACGGCGCCTGCACGTGACGCTCGGCGCGTCCAAGGAGCGCTACAAGAGCGGCGAGACGATGGAGATCACCGTCGTGAACGCCGACTCCCTGGGCGCCGGGCGGTTCTTCCGCCCGGCGTCGTTCGACCTGATCGTGACGGACGCCCCCTACGGCGTCCAGCACGGGAGCCGCGCCAAGGGCGCGCAGCCCGGCCGCAGGGGAAAGCCGCAGCTGTCGCGCAGCCCCGTGGAGCTGCTGGCGGCGGCCGTCCCCGAGTGGGTGCGGCTGCTGCGTCCGGGCGGCGCCATCGGCATCTCCTGGAACACCTTCGTCGGCCGCCGCGAGCAGCTCGCGGAGATCCTCGCCTCCAGCGGCCTGGACGTCCGGGACTCGGACGCCTACCGCGGCTTCCGCCACCGCGTCGACCAGGCCATCTCCCGCGACCTGATCGTGGCCGCGAAGCCGTCAGGCTGAGTGCCACCGCTCCACGTGCGGGAGCAGCTCGTCCAGTTCGTGGATGAGGGCGTCGGGCGGGGTGAGGCCGGGGCGCTCGAAGGCGTGGGTGGTCTGGTGCCAGATCTGCACGGCCCGCAGACCGGCGGACTTGGCGCCGTGGATGTCGTCGAACGGGCGGTCGCCGACGAAGACGCAGGAGCCGGGGTCGGTGGCGCCGACGGCGTCCATGGCGGCGCGGAACGCCTCGGCGTGCGGCTTGGTCCAGGGGATCTCGCTGGAGTAGACGGCGCCGTCGAGCAGGTCGAGGACGTCGTCGCGGGCGAAGACGCGCTCGTGCCAGTCGCGCGTCCAGATGGTGTTGGACAGCACGCCGATCTTGATGCCGCGCTCGCGGAGGGCGTTGAACAGGCCGGGGACGGCGGGGTCGGTGTGGGTGTGCGGGGTCCACGTCTCGAAGTGGGTGTCGAGCAGGGCCTCGGTCGGCTCCAGCCCCGCCATCGCGAACGCCTCGGCGAGCGTGGCGCTGCGGTGCTCCTCGGTGCCGCGGCGCCACAGCTCGTCCTCGGCGGCGACGAGGGCGGCGACGGCCTCCTCCAAGGATTCCGGGGGGAGGTGGGCGGCGCAGATCGCGCGCCACATGTCGGCGAGTTCGAGGTCGTGCCAGGGGGTCAGCGTGCCGCCCCAGTCGAAGATCACAGCTTGTACGCCCATGCCCCGGATCGTAACCATCGGGGGGCGCCGGACGATCACTCTTTTACGCGGTGGTCGTCCCGGAGGGCGCGACCGGGGCCACCCTGTCCGGTCAAGGGAGCCCTCCATGCGCAGACCCCTGCTCGCCGTCCTCCTCGCCGCCGCCCTGGTGGGCGCGGCGGTCCCGGCGGCGGCCGACCCGATCCCCGACGGCCCCGGGACGGGGCTCGTCCCGGCGTACGTCGGCGCGCCGGCCGCGCCCGCGCCGCTCGCGGGCCGGCCCGTCCCGGCCAACCCGCACCAGGGACCGGTCGGAACCTCGTCCATGCACGCCGACAGCTACGCCTCCGACACCTATCCGTTCCTGGGCCCCCTGGGCCGCGATCCGCAGGTGCGGGACGAGGCCAAGGGCGGCGGCCTGCCGGGCCTGTGCTCGACGGTGACGTTCGCCCGCCGGACGGGGCTGATCGTCGCGCAGTGCACGCGCGGGCAGAACCTCGTGCTGCGGCTCATCGATCCGGGGACGCTGAAGGACCTCGCGACCTACGAGCTGCCGCCGAGGCCGTCCACCGTCCAGGCGGTGTTCTCGCTGAGCCTCGACAAGGTGTTCACCGACACCTCGGGCGGGGCCTACTACTACCTGGACCCGCAGGACCGCGCCGTGCTGGCGGACTCGGCCTTCCACCTGCGCCGTTTCGCGCACGAGAGGGGCCCGGACGGCCGATGGCGCTTCACGGTCACCGACGACTGGGACCTCGGCGCGCACCTCCCCCACGACTGCGCGACCTGGACGAACCCGTGGCCGAAGGGGGAATGCGACCCGGTCACCGCGGTCGGGCCCGACTGGGGCGGCCTCATCTGGTGGGTCACGAAGGGCGGCCGCGTCGGCACGGTGGATCCGGAGTCCGGGAAGGTCCGGATGGCGCGGCTGGAGGGCGAGACGATACAGAACTCGTTCGCGGCCGCCGAGAACGGCGTCTCGGTCGTGTCCGACCACGCGCTCTACCAGATGCGGGCGGACGCGGACGGAACGCCGCGGATCGTGTGGCGCGAGCCGTACGACAGGGGCAGCGGGCGCAAGCCCGGCCAGATCGACCAGGGCTCCGGGACGACCCCCACGTTCTTCGGCGACGGCTACGTGGCCATCACCGACAACGCCGACGACCGCATGCACGTGATCGTCCGGCGCGCCGAGGACGGCGGGCTCGTGTGCCAGGTGCCCGTGTTCGGCAGCGGGGCGAGCGCGACGGACAACTCGCTCATCGGCTACGGCCGCAGCCTGTTCGTGGAGAACAACTACGGCTACCGCAACTTCTTCGAACTGCCGCCGGGCGGGTCGTCGACGGGCGGGGCGAGCCGCGTGGACGTGAGACCGGACGGGACGGGCTGCGAGACCGTCTGGACGAGCACGGAGCGCTCGCCGTCGACCGTCGCCAAGGTCTCCGTGCCCGCCGGGCTGCTGTACCTCTACACGAAGGAGCCGCGAAAGGACCTCATCGACGCCTGGTACCTCACCGCGGTGGACGTCCACACGGGCCGGACGGCCTACAAGGTGCTCACCGGAACGGGCAAGTGGTTCGACAACAGTTGGGCGCCCGTCACCATCGGCCCGGACGGGACCGCGTACGTGGGCGTCGTCGGCGGGCTCGTCGCCGTCCGCGACCGCGAGTAGGGCGCCGGTCTTCGGGGATACCGGTCCGATCAGCGAAACCGAGACGGACAGGGGAGGAGTCATGAGGGCACGCGAGCCGGGTGAGTCCCGCGACTTCCGCGAGGACATGGACGACATGGGCGACAACACCCAGGACGAGCAGATCGCCCTGACCGAGGAGTACGTGAACGACCCTCCCGAGGACCTGCGGATCGAGGAGCCCGAGGAGAGCCGGGACGGCCTGGGCATCACCGAGTACGAGCGGGAGGCCCGCGGGGAGCACGACGAGGAGCGCCCCGCGCCGATGAGGGCCGCCGAAGAGGACGCGGTCAACCCCACCCGCAGGCCGTGAACGCGGCGGCGCCCGCACCGGGCCGGTGCGGGCGCCGCCGGGGCCGCCGGGGCCGCCGGGCTAGATCGTTGATGGGGGTTGTTGGGTGTGGCGGTCAGTGGTCGTAGGCGGTCAGTGATCGCTTGATCGGGGCGCCGATCAGCCAGTTGTGCCAGATGGCGGCGTTGAGTGCGCAGATGCGCTGGCACAGGCGTGTCCAGAGGCCCTCGGTGGTGCGTGCGGCGTGGCGTTCCAG
>NZ_JBEUPD010000079.1:0-9645 GCF_040492135.1 Actinomadura sp. NPDC000600 | reverse complement strand
GGGCCCGCGGGCGCGTTGGGACCGATGACCCGTGGGGGCGGGGGGTGGCGGGGGACGCCGCTCCCCATGGCGCGGCGGCGTCCCCGGCCTCCGGCGGGGGGCCGTCCCGAGGGGAGGGAGTGGGACGGCCTCCGAGGTGGCTCAGCCGGCTTCGGGGACGGGCAGGGTGGGCTGCCCGTCGACGCCGAGGGTGTCCTCGACGAGGGTGACGAAGACCTCCGCGTCGTGCAGGAGCTCCTCGGCCTCGCGCGGGGTGACGGCACGCGGCAGGCCCGCCTCGGCGGCGGCGCGCTTGTCGGCGCCGGCGGCGAAGAAGGCGGCCCACTCGCGCAGCGCGGGCTCGGCCTCGGGCAGCAGGACCCAGACGCTGCGCGGACGGCCGCGGCGGTGGGTCTCCAGGGGCTCCTTGGACGCCAGGACGGCGGCCGCCGCGCGCAGCGCCGCCAGGTGGGCGCACACGTAGCGGACGGCGGGCGAGGTGGCCTCGGCCGCCTCGGCGAGGCCCATGCGGGCGGCGTGCAACTGCCCGACGGCCGTGTGCGCCGGGCGCGGCGCGGGCATCGGGCGGTGGCGTGGGCGAGGACTCGGGGACGGGACGGACTGGGCTGCGGAGTGGATTCCGCGTGCGGTCATCGTTCCGGACATGTCTGCCTCCTTCCGGGGCTCGGGCCGGCCGGGCGGAGAGCTTCCCCTCACTCCGCCCGGCCGTCCGTCCCGCCGAAACACCGCGATCGGCGGGGACGTCGCCCTGGTGCGGGCCGCGAGTCCCGCACCACATCGAACATAAGTTCGACGCGCTTCACAGTAAACCGTCCTGACGGCGATTCGTCAACGTGTTCGAATGCACGTCGCGTCCCCCGGCTCGGCGGGTCCGTCGGCAGGCCCCGCAGGCGGCTAGCCAGGCCTCCTGACGTGCACGGGGACGCCCGTACCGACCAGGTCGGGGAAGTACTCGGCGATGTGCATCGGCATGCGGACGCAGCCGTGCGACGCGGGGTACTTGGGCACGTCCAGCGCACCGTGGAAGGCGATGCCGCCGTTGAAGTAGATGGGGTTGTAGAGCTGCCCCAGGGGCGAGGTCTCCCACCCGGAGGCGCGGCGCCCCGTCCGGAAGTCGCCCGTGCTGGTCGTGGCGTAGCGGCAGCGCGCCACGGTCGCGCCGCGGTCCTTGGCGCAGTAGTACTCCCCCGAGCCCGACGAGACGTGCGTGATGAGCCGCGGCGCGCCGTTCTTGTAGAGGACGAGGTACTGGCGCTTCAGATCCACGTCGACGCGGTTCTTCTCGCGCTTCTTGGCCATCGGACGGGGCTCCTTGGGAGCGTCCAGGGCCTTCCAGAACGACGCGGTGAGCGTGCTCTTCTGCTTGAGCCGGTTCACCGCCTGGAACGCCCACACGGCCGTCTCCGTGGACGGCCCGTACTTCCCGTCCGCCTTGCCCGGGTCGTAGTGCAGTTCCTTGAGGCGGCGCTGGAGCGCCTTCACGTCCGCCCCCTTGGCGCCCGGTTTCAGCTTCCGGTGCGTGGGGCTGGGGCGGGGCGTCGCCGGCGCTTTGGACGGCGTCCCCTCCGGCGACCCCTTCGACGGGGCGGGAGCCGCCGCGTCGATGTCGTTGCAGCCCGTCAGGACGACGGCCGCTATGAGCAGAACCGCGCTTTTCCGCACGTCGATCGGTCTCCCTCGCATGCGCTGACCTTAAAGTTCTACCCATGCATCCGAATGCCGAAATCGTCGCGAAGGCTCTGCTCGACCTGGGCGCGGCCGGGGCCGTCGTCGAGCTTCCCGACTCCGCGCCGACGGCGCGGGCCGCCGCGGAGCAGCTGGGCTGCGAGGTCGGCGCGATCGCCAACAGCCTGGTGTTCGACGCCGACGGGTCGCCGCTGCTGGTGCTGACCAGCGGCGCGCACCGCGTCGACACGGTGAAGGTCGCGGCGCTCGTCGGCGCGGCGAAGGTGCGGCGGGCGACGCCGGAGTTCGTCCGGGAGTCGACGGGCCAGCCCATCGGGGGCGTCGCGCCGGTCGGCCACCCGGCGCCGATCCGCACGCTGGTGGACGTCTGGCTGGACCGGTACGACGAGGTGTGGGCGGCGGGCGGGCACCCGCACACCGTCTTCCCCACCTCGTACGGCGAACTGCTGAGGATCACCGGCGGGACTCCCGCGGAGGTGGAGTGACCCGGCTGAAGTGACACCGCCGGAGTGACGCAGGCGATGTGACGCGCAGGTGAAGATACGGAGAGGCGGAGTGATGGAACTGTGGCACAACCCGCGCTGCTCGAAGAGCCGCGCCGCCAAGTCCGCGCTGGACGAGGCGGGCGTGGAGTACACCGAACGCCGCTACCTCGACCGGCCGCCCACGGCGCAGGAGCTGGACGAGGTCCTCACCCGGATCGGCGCCGAGCCCTGGGACGTGGCGCGGTTGAACGAGCCGGTCGCCAAGGAGCTCGGGCTGAAGGACATGGAGCGCGACCGGGCCCGCTGGATCGAGGTCATGGTGGCGAACCCGGTGCTGATCCAGCGTCCGATCGTCCTGACGGGCGAGAGCGCCGTCGTGGCGCGCGATGCCGAATCGGTGCGCAAGGCCCTCGACAGCCAGTGACACCGGTGTGATTCTGGGGAGTCGGGATACGGCGAAGGACGGCCTCCGGAGGGGTGATGGCGGCGCAGATGCGGACGGGTCCGGCGGCGCGCGACCCGGAGTTCCGGGGGATCGACCCGCCCGCGCTCAACCAGGTGATCAGGCAGCTCCAGGACGCGCAGAACGCGATCCAGGGCTGGCTGAACGGCCACCGCCCGCCGCCCGGGGTGTCCGCGGCCGGGTACCGGCAGGCCGACGAGGTGGCGCGGTGGGCCGTCGAGCAGCTCGGGATGCTGACGCGGCGGTACAACTTCGCGGTCACCCATCCCTCTCCCGGCGGGGGCGTCGACGTACCGCCGGCGCCCGCCCCGGCCCCCTCGCCGCGGAAGACCGGAGGCGGCCCGGTCGGGACGCCGCGTCCCGTGAAGGCGCCGCCGCACCGGACCCCGCCCGCCAAGGCGGTGCCGCAGCCGACCCCGCACGGCGCCGGTGACATCGGGAACTTCCCCGACCGGCCCGCCGCCGCCCGCGCCGCCAGGGCCGACGCGGTGGCCGTGACGACGGCCGTCCAGGAGGGCCGGCCCGTCCCGGACTCGGTGTGGAGGCACCTGAAGGCCGACGCCGGCGACCCCGACTACACCGAGAAGCTGTACGAGCGGCTCGGCCCGGCGGCCGCCGCCGAGCTGCTGAAGGCCGCCCAGGGGGACCGCGCGAGGCTGACGGCCGTCCAGCAGTCCCTCGGCATGGCCAGCCACCACCTGCCGATGGACGTGAAGTGGCTGCGCGCCTTCCTGGCCGAGGCCGACCGCGCCGGGATCCGTCCCGTCGCCGTCCAGGTGCTCCTGGGCGCCGACATGAGCGCCCGCACGCGCGAGGCCGTCGCCAGGCTCGACCTGCACCCGTCCGCCGCCACCGCCTGAAAGACCGACACCGCCTGAGAGGTCGCCATGGCCGCTCCACCGCCCCCCGGCAGCCTGCCCCCGCCGATCAGCGGCGCCGCGGCGGCCCGGCTGTCGCCCGCCGAGCAGCCCAATCCGGAGTACCAGCAGCTCTACCAGGCGTACGCGGACGCCTACGGCAGCATCGACCGGCTCCGGCAGGCGCTGGACGCGCCCGCGCGGACGCTCGGTGGGACGGACGCGTGGCTCGGCCCGGAGGCGCGGGAGTGGGGCGGGCAGCTCGACGCGAACCGCGGGACGCTGCGCAAGGCCGCCGACCGGATCCTCTGGGACCTCTACGATCGGCTCTCCGCCACCCAGCGGACCGTCACGCGGGTCTAGTCTCTGTCGGGTGAGGGACCCGAAGCTGCGCGAGATCGACGAACGCGCCTTCCTACGCAGGCTGAGCCCCATGCTGGACGTGTACGCGGCCGCGATGGAGCCGCCGAACGAGCAGCTCCCGGGCCGGCACACCATCATGGAACGGCACGCCTCGTATCCGGGGTTCCGCGCATTCGTGGTCGAGCGGCGGGGCGCGCTGCCCGTCATGCCGGCGCCCGTCCAGGGGTTCGCCTACGGGTTCCACGGGGCGCGCGGCCAGTGGTGGCACGACGTCGTCTACCAGGCGCTGGCCGACCGGGAGGGGCCCGAGCACGCCGACACGTGGCTGGAGGACGCCTTCGAGGTCGCCGAGCTGCACGTCCATCCGCAGGCGCAGGGCAAGGGCCTCGGCCGGGCGCTGCTCAACGCGCTGTGCGGCGGGCGGACGGAGCGCACGGTCGTGCTGTCGACGCTCGACAGGCGGCCGGAGACACCGGCCCGCCACCTCTACCGCTCGGTCGGCATGGTCGACCTGCTGACCGACTTCGAGTTCCCGGGCGGCGGGCCCCGCTACGCGGTCATGGGCGGGACCCTGCCGCTGGCGCCGTACCCGGCGCCGTCCAGCAGCGAGTAGACCTCGCGCGTCGCCGTGGACTTGTTGAACGTGATGAAGTGGATCCCCGGCGCGTCCTGGTCGAGGAGCTCCCCGCACAGTTCGGCGGCGTGCTCGATGCCGAGCCGGCGGACGGCCTCCGGGTCGTCCGCGACGGCCTCGAACCGGGCCCGCACCTCGGGCGGGAAGGGCGCGCCCGACAGCTGCTCGGACCGCTCGATCGTGCTGAGCTGGGTGACCGGCATGATGCCGGGCAGGATCGGCACGTCGCAGCCGGCGGCGGCGACGCGGTCGCGCAGCCGGAAGTAGTCCTCGGCGCGGAAGAACATCTGGGTGATCGCGTAGTCGGCGCCGGCCCGGCACTTGTCCACGAAGTAGCGGGTGTCGCTCTCGATGTCGGGCGAGCGCGGGTGCTTGTAGGGGAACGCGGCCACGCCGACGCAGAAGTCGCCGTAGGAGCGGATCATCTGGACCAGCTCGGCGGCGTACTCGACGCCGTCGGGGTGCTTGACCCACTCCCCCATCGGGTCGCCGGGGGGGTCGCCGCGCAGCGCGAGGACGTTGCGGACGCCGGCGGCAGCGAACCGGCCGACCAGGTTGCGCAGCTCGGCCTGGGAGTGGTTCACGGCGGTGAAGTGCGCGACCGGGGTGAGGGTGGTGTCGGTGGCGATGCGCTCGACGATGTCGACGGTCGTGTCGCGGGTGCCGCCGCCCGCGCCGTAGGTCACCGACACGAACGTCGGGTGCAGCGACTCCAGCTCGCGGATCGTACGCCACAGGTTCCGCGCGCCCTTGTCGGTCTTGGGCGGGAAGAACTCGAACGAGAACGAGCGCTCGCCCGAGGCGAGCAGTTCTCGGACGGTGGGGGGCCTGTCAGGGCGTACGCGTCGCATCCCCCAAGCCTACAGAAGCGCCCTGCGGAAGCACTCTGCGTGCGGAGGGAGCGGGCGGCGGCGCCCGACAGCCGATCCGCGTGATGCTCGCCACACCGGACGGGCGTTATGTCCGTATTCCCGAAGATCTAGTGACATCTCACGTTCTTGATGGAGGGTGGAAAGCACCCAGCTGGATACGATCTCGGCATGTCGACCAGCCAGATCCGCAAGGAGGTCGACGAGGCGCTGCTGGCCTTCGTCGACCGCCGGCGCCCCGCCCTGCGCGCCATCAGCGACGACCTCGAGCCGCTGCTGGCCGCCCTGGACGCCCTTCTCGGCGGCGGGAAGCGGCTGCGGCCCGCCTTCTGCTACTGGGGGTGGCGCGCGGCGGGCGGCGAGGACGGGCCCGGCATCGTGGCCGCCGCCGCGTCCCTGGAGCTGCTACAGGCGAGCGCGCTGGTCCACGACGACGTGATGGACTCCAGCGACACCCGGCGCGGCCAGCCGTCCGCCCACCGGCGGTTCGAGGCGCTGCACCGCGCGCAGGGGTGGCCCGGCGACGCCGAGTCGTTCGGCGGCGGCGCCGCCATCCTGCTGGGCGACCTGTGCCTGGCCTGGTCGAGCGAGATGTTCGAGACCTCCGGGCTGGACGGTGCCAGCCGGCTGCGCGGCCGGGCGGTGTACGACCTCATGCGCACCGAGGTCATGTGCGGCCAGTACCTCGACATGCTGGAGGGGGCGCGCCGCCAGGCGAACGTCGCCACGGCGCTGCGCGTGGTGGAGTACAAGAGCGCCAAGTACACGATCGAGCGGCCGCTGCACCTCGGCGCGGCGCTGGCCGGCGCACGCCCGGACGTGGCGGCCTCGCTCACCGGCTACGGCCTGCCGCTCGGCATCGCCTTCCAGCTCCGCGACGACGTGCTCGGCGTGTTCGGCGACCCGGCCGAGACCGGCAAGCCCGCCGGCGACGACCTGCGCGAGGGCAAGCGCACCGTCCTGGTCGCGCTCACCCTGGAGCGGGCGAGCGCGGCCCAGGCCGCGGCCCTGGAGCGCCGGCTCGGCGACCCCGCGCTGGACCGCCCCGGCGTGGACGAGCTGCGCGCGATCATCGAGGAGACCGGGGGCCTGGCCGCGTGCGAGGCCATGATCAAGAGCTACCTCACCGAGGCGGAGCAGGCCCTGGCGGCGGCCCCCATCACCGAGGACGCCCGGGAGGCGCTGGCGGACCTCGCGGTGGCGGCCACCACGCGCAGCACCTGAGCCGCTTCCGGCACGGCGGTCCCGGTGCGGCGCGGTCGTCCCGGTGAGGTTCGGCGGCCCCCCCGTGACACGATCCGGCCAAGTTTTCGCGGCGCACTAGAACTTTCCCACCAATTGGTGGCAGAAAGGTCGCCATGTGCGCCGCCACCCCAGGAGAACGCGTCCCGCGCGTCGACCCGCTCCCCGAGCAGGAGTGGGACGACGTGGTCAAGGCCGTGACCGAGACGATCGGCCCGCTGAACGTCATCACCACGCTCGCCCGGCACCCGGAGCTGTTCCGGTCGTGGATCGGGCTCGGCTCGATGCTGCTGATGAACGGGACGCTGGGCGCCCGCGACCGCGAGCTGGCGATCCTGCGGACGGCGCACCACCGCTCCTGCGAGTACGAGTGGGACCACCACCGGCGGGTCGCGCTGGACGCGGGGCTCACCGAGGACGAGATCGCCGCGCTCCGGAAGGATCCGGACGAGCACGGCTGGAGCGGCGGCGACCGCATGGTGCTGGCCGCCGCGGACGAGCTGCACGAGCACGGCACGATCGGCGACGCGACGTGGACCGAGCTGTCGACGCGCTTCGGGGAGCGCGAGCTGATCGAGCTGGTGATGCTGATCGGCCATTACCACATGGTCGCCTTCGCGCTGAACGCCCTGCGGGTCCAGCACGAGGACGGGGCGGGCGGATGAGGGGGACGAAACCCGGGCGCGGGCTGCCGGGGGCGCTCGCGGTCGCCTCCGCGCTGGCGCTGACGGCGGTGCTGACCGCGGCCTCCGCGCCCGGCGAGGCGCGGGCGGCGGCCGGGCGCTGCGGCGACCCGGCCTCGCGGCCGTGGTGCGGCGCCGCGCTGGCGCCCGACCGGCGGGCGGCGCTGCTGCTGCCGCGGCTGACCGCCGACGAGAAGATCGCGCTGCTGGCGGCGGACGACCCGTTCGGCGGGCCGCTCGGCGGGTTCTCCGAGGACGCCCACGCCGACACCGCCGGCGGGATCCCCCGGCTCGGCGTCCCGCCGGTCCTCATGGCCGACGGGCCGGCCGGCGTCCGGCAGGGCAAGGCGACGGCGCTGCCCGCGCCGATCGCGCTCGCCGCGGCCTTCGACCCGAAGGCCGCGCGGCTGTACGGCGGGACGGTCGGGTGGGAGGCGCGGCACCGGGGCAACGACCTGGTCTTCGGCCCGACGGTGGACGTCCTGCGCACGCCCCGCAACGGCCGGACGTTCGAGGGCTTCGGCGAGGACCCCTACCTGTCGGCGACCCTCGGCGTGCCGTGGATCCAGGGCGCGCAGGCGCAGGGCGTGATGACCTCGGTCAAGCACATGGCCGTCTACACGCAGGAGACCGACCGGCTGTCGCTCGGCATGAACGTCGACCCGCGCACGCTCCGCGAGATCTACCTGCCGCCGTTCGAGGCCGCGGTGAAGGACGCGGGCGCCGCGACGGTGATGTGCGGGTTCGGCCGGCTGAACGGCCGGTGGGCCTGCCAGGACGGCGCCGTCCTCAACGGGATCCTGCGGTCGGAGTGGGGGTTCACGGGGTTCGTGCCGTCCGACCACACCGCCGCGCAGGACGCCGCCGGCGCCGCGAACGGCGGCCTCGACATGGAACTGCCGATGGGCAGGAGGTACAACGCGCTCCTGCTGAAGTCGGCCGTCGCGCAGAGGAAGGTCGCGCAGGCGACGATCGACGCGCACGTGCGCAACATCCTGCGGACGATGTTCCGGTTCGGCGTGTTCGACCGGCAGGCGTACCCCAACGACCTCACCCGCATCGACCGGACGGGCAGCCGGAACGCGGCGCGGGCCATCGCGGAGGGCGGGATCACGCTGCTGAAGAACGACGGCGTCCTGCCGCTCGCGGCCCCGAGGTCGATCGCGCTGATCGGCCGGGCCGCCCGGCAGAGCCCGAGCGGCTTCGGCTCGGCCAAGGTCGTCCCGTTCGGGACCGTGAGCGCGCAGGACGGGATCGCCCGCCGCGCGGGGGCCGGAACCAAGGTCACCTACCACGACGGCGACGACCGCGGAGGCGCCGCCGAGGCGGCCCGCGGCGCGGACCTCGCCATCGTGTTCGCGACCGACAGCCAGGGCGAGTTCTTCGACAAGTCGTGCCTGACGCTGCAGTGCGGCGACCCGCTCAGAGGCGACCAGGACGGGCTGATCTCCGAGGTCGCCAAGGCCAATCCCAACACGATCGTCGTGCTGAACACGGGCGGGCCCGTGCTGACGCCCTGGGCCGGGCAGGTGAGGGGCATCGTCGAGGCCTGGTACCCGGGCCAGGAGGCGGGGGACGCCCTGGCGCGCGTCCTCTACGGGGACGTGGACCCCGGCGGGCGGCTCCCCGTGACGTTCCCCGTCAGCGAGAACGACGCGCCCGCGTCCGGGAACCCGGCGCAGTACCCCGGTCTCGGCAAGAGCGCCACGTTCTCCGAGGGCGTCATGGTCGGCTACCGGCACTACGACGCGAAGGGCATCGCGCCGCGGTTCCCGTTCGGGCACGGCTTGTCCTACACGACGTTCGCCTACGGCGGGCTGTCCGTGACGTCCAAGGCCGTGCGGGTGACGGTCACCAACACCGGCCGGCGCGCCGGCGTGGCCGTGCCGCAGCTCTACATCGGCATGCCGTCGCCGGGAGTGGAGGTCCCGCAGCCGCCCAAGCAGCTCAAGGGGTACGCCAAGGTCGCCCTCGGGCCCGGGCAGAGCGCGAAGGTGACGTTCCCGCTGTCGCCGCGCTCGCTCGCCTACTGGAACCAGGCGGCGAAGGCGTGGAAGGTCGCCCCCGGCTGCTACAAGATCATGGTGGGCGACTCGTCCCGGCGCATCGCGCGGACCGGGACGCTCGGGACGTGCCGCTGACGGCGAAGATCGCCGTTCCGCTGTCCCGCTCCCCGGTTACAGGGTACAAATGGGGAGATCTTCGTCCGCCCCCGCCGAGTCGGAGTCCCCCAGTGCCGCACGACACCTCCCGCGGGAGGACGGACCCCCATCAGGGTCAGCGAGATCAGGTGCTCCTCGGTGTAGGAGCGCAGCGCCTCCATCGCCAGGGCCACCGACTGCCCGAGCTGCCGCAGGAGGTGG
>NZ_JBEUPD010000078.1:0-11612 GCF_040492135.1 Actinomadura sp. NPDC000600 | reverse complement strand
TCTGGCGCCGCCGGGGCCTGCTGGCCGCCGTCGGCGCGGCCGTCGTGGTGGCGGTCGCGGCGGCGACCGCGGTGGTGCTCTCGTCCGGCTCGGGCGACGGCCCGGCCGCGGCCGTGGCGGGCGGAACGAAGAACGCCGCCCGGCTCGACCCGGTGGCGAGCATCGAGACGGGCACGGCGGAGAGCCTCCGGGACGTCGTCTACAGCCCGGACGGCGCCTATCTCGTGGGGGTGTTCAGGAAGGAGAACCTGACGGTGTGGGACGCGAACACCCACGCGAAGGTGACCACGCTGAGCGCCGGTGAGGGCGTGCTTCCGAAGAGCGTCGCCGTCAGCGGGAACGGCCTGGTCGCCATGGGCTACATGGTGCCGATGCAGATGACGTCGCACGGCCTTGAGAGCGGCCACGGCGGGGCCAAGGTGTGGGACCTGCGCTCAGGCCGCACGGTCGCCGACGTCACGTTCAAGTCCTCCGACCGCACCGACCTGTTCGTCATGGACGGCCTGGCGTTCAGCCCCGACGGCCGCTACCTGGCGGGCTCCGGGTCGGGCCGGGGAGAAGGCTTCGGCAAGGTGCCCCTTTGGGACGTCAAGGCGGGGAAGCTGCTGCACACCTTCGTCCTCGACGGGCCCCAGGCGGGCACGACCGCCGCGGTGCAGAGCGTCGCCTTCAGCCCGGACGGGAAGACCCTCGCCGCCGGGTACGGAGACGGCGACCTCGGCGGCGGTGTCGCCCTCTTCGACGTCGCGTCCCGTTCCCCGGCCGGCACCCTGCCGCTCGCCAAGGCCGACGCCTTCGGGGTCGGCGGTCTCGGCTTCACTCCGGACGGCGGGACCCTCACCGGGACCTTCGGCGGCGTCGGCGTCTGGGACGTCGCGGCCAAGAAGGCGGGCCCCGCCCTCGCGGACGCCGAGTCCGGCTTCCAGTCGATGGCCCTCAGCCCCGACGGCACGACCCTCGCCGCGGGGCGCGGCGCCCGGGAGGGCGGCGGCGGGGTCACGCTGTGGGACATGTCCTCCAAGAAGCGGCTCCTGTCGGTGGACATAGGCCGCGGCGGCGTGGGCGGCGTGGCCTTCGCCCGGGACGGCCGCACGCTCGCCACCGCCACCGACGACGCGCGGTTGAAGGACGTGATCAAGATCTGGAGGCTCCGGCGGTGAAGCCCCTGGGCCCCGGAGACCCGGCGCAGGTCGGCCCCTACCGGCTGCTCGGCCGGCTCGGCCGCGGCGGCATGGGCGAGGTCTTCCTCGGCCGCTCCCCCGGCGGGCGCCTCGTCGCGGTGAAGGTCGTGGCGCCCGAACTCTCGTCCGACGCCGACTTCCGTCGCCGGTTCGTGGAGGAGGTGGAGGCCGCGCGCAAGGTCGGCGGCTTCTACACCGCGGAGGTCGTCGACGCCGACCCGGACGCCGAGCGCCCCTGGCTGGTCACCGCCTACATCCCCGGCCCGTCGCTGCAGCAGGCCGTGGCCGGGAACGGGCCGCTGCCCTACCAGGCGGTCGAGGTCCTCGGCTCCGGTCTCGCCGAGGGGCTGCTGGCGGTGCACCGCGCCGGCCTGGTGCACCGCGACCTCAAACCCGGCAACGTCCTGCTCGCCGACGACGGCCCCCGCGTCATCGACTTCGGCATCGCCCGCGCGCTGGACGCCGCACAGAAGTCCACCGCGGTCATCGGGACGCCCGGGTTCATGTCCCCGGAGCAGGCGCGGGGGCGCGCGGCCGGGCCGGAGTCCGACGTCTTCTCGCTCGGCTGCGTCCTCGCGTACGCCGCCACCGGGGAGACCCCCTACGGCAGGGGGCGTCCCGCGGTCGTCGTCTACCGGATCATCCATGAGGAGCCGGACCTGTCCCGGCTGCCCGACCGGCTCCGCCCGTTCGTCGCCGCCTGCCTGGCCAAGGACCCCGCCGCCCGGCCGTCGGTCGGCGACGTCCTGGCGCGGTTCGCGCCGTCCGCCGACGAGGGGCACTGGCTGCCGGAGCGGGTCAGCGCGATGATCACCGAGCGCAAGGCCGCGGTGCCGCCGACCGGCGACCGGTGGCCCGGACCGTGGACCCCCGCTCCGCCGCCTCCGGTCACCGGCCACACGCGTGTCGCGACCCGGCCCGCCGGGCCCCGGACGTCCGCGTGGACGCGTCCCCGGGTCATCCTTCCCGCCGCCGCGGGCACCGTCGTCCTCACCGCCGCCCTCACCTGGGGGGCGATCGCCCTGACCGGCGACAGCGGGCCGGGCGCCCGGGCCGCCGGGGGGACGCCGAAGCCGGGCAGCGCGTCCCAGGACCCCTGCGATGTGATCGACCAGGGCATCATCCGGGACAACCAGCTCATCTCCACCGGCGTACGGGGCGGCTACGAGAACGCCGCGGAGGACATCCGCACCTGCGAATGGCAGACCGCCCAGTACGGGGCCGACAAGGACTTCCGGCTGACCCTGATGTACTCCCCGAAACCCGTGCGCCTCTTCCGGACCGACGTGACCGACGCCGAGCACGACAAGCTGACCGCACTCCCCGGCATGCGGGCGTACAGCAGCGACGACGAGAGCGCCTGCCAGGTCACGTGGGACAACGATGGATCGTCCACCCAGGTGAGCACGGTCGCCACCGGCCAGTCGAGCGACCCCTCGGGCATGTGCTGGATGGCGGCGGAACTGGCCGAATCGGTGGCCAAGAAGGTGCCGTGACACAGCGCCGCGACACCTCTCGCCGTCAGGAGGTGTGGCGGAGCAAGGCCGGGACGACCGTGTCCCAGGTCCGGCGCGGGAGTTCGTTGCCCGTGCCGGGGAGGACGAGGAATTCGGCCGACGGGATCTCGGCGGCCAGCGCCCGGCCGTTGCCCAGCGGGAAGAAGGGGTCGTCCTCTCCGTGGACGACGAGGGTCGGGGCGGTGATCTCGGGGAGGCGTTCGCGCCAGCGGTCGCCGCAGTCCAGGGCGGCGAAGACCGTGCCCATCTGGTTCGCCCGGTGCGCCTTGCCTGGGTCGGCGCCTGACGGCACCGTGCGGTCGTAGACGCGCTCGATGTTCGCGCGGGCCTCGGCCTCGTCGAAGGACGGGCCCGACACGTGGCGGGCGTTCTCGACCAGGAAGCCGACCACCGACTCCCGGTCCGTCCAGTCGACCTGCGGCGGCTTCATGAAGCGGGCCATCAGCTCCGGGGCGTGATCGGGCAGGTCGGCGTCGGCCGGTCCGGGGGCAGTGGGCCTGGTCGCGACGAGGGTGAGGGTGCTGACGCGCTTCGGGTGGTCGAGGGCGAGGAGCTGGGCGATCCAGCCGCCGGTGCCGAACCCGGCGACGTGCGCGGCCGGCAGTCCGAAGGCGTCGAGGACGCCGGCGGCGTCGGCGACGAGGTCGCGCAGCGTGTATCCGGGGGCGCCGGAGTCGGCGGACTCGGACCGGCCCGTGTCGCGCAGGTCGTAGCGGACGACGAACCTGCGCAGCGCGGCGAGGCGCCCGCACAGGTCGTCCGGCCACGTGAGCATCGTGTTGCCGATCAGCAGGATCGGCGGGTCGGACGGGTCACCGAACGCCTCCGCGCACAGTTCCACCCCGTTGGCCTTGATGAGCTTCTCCATGACGGGGTGGACCGTGCGCGGAGCCGGAACTCATCGCTTCACGGCGTGTCCGTCTTGGCGGCGATCGCCTCCAGCGCCGCGGTGATGTTCGCCTCGGCGGCCGCCTTGTCGACGCCCGCTCCGGAGAGGAGCCCCGTGCCGTTCTCGAATTCCAGCAGCGCGAGGAGGATGTGCTCGGTGCCGATGTAGTTGTGGCCGAGCCGCAGGGCCTCGCGGAACGTCAGTTCGAGGGCCTTCTTGGCGTCCTGGCCGAAGGGGATGAGCTCGGGGACCTCCTCGCCGCCCGGGGGCAGCGCGGCGGTCGCGGCCTGCCGGACGGTGTCCAGCAGGACGTCCTGGGCGAGGATCGCCTTGGCGGCGAGCGCCTCGGGCTCGGTGAGCAGGGCGAGGACGAGGTGGGCCGGGGTGATCTCGGCGTGGCCGGCGGCGCGGGCCTGGCTCATGGAGGCCACGACGACCTTCCGGGCGCGATCGGTGTAGCGGGAGAAGCCCTGGGAGGGGTCGAGGTCGGACTTCTCCCCCTTGGGGACGAAGCGCTTCTGCGCCGCCTGCTTGCTGACGCCCATGCTCTTGCCGATCTCCGTCCAGGACGCGCCGGAGCGGCGGGCCTGGTCCACGAAGTGGCCGATGAGGTGGTCGGCGACCTCGCCGAGGTGCTCGGCGGCGAGGACCGCGCTGGTCAGCTGTTCGAGGGCGTCGGTGTGGCTCTTCTTGATGCCGTTGATCAGGTCGTCGAGGCGGACCTGGACGGGCGGGCGCTGCGGTTCGGTCATGCGTCAACCATAGGTTGACGATCCTGGATCGTCAACCTTGGGTTGACGATCACCAGTCGGCTGCTCCGGCGAAGGACGTCGGGTCGGGGTCGTAGCCGAGGGACTCCCTGGCGGCGGTGATGTCGAGGGTGCGCTCCAGGGCGAGATGGCTGATGGCGTAGCGGGTGAGCCTCGGCGGTTCGGGACGGCGGGCCAGCAGGAACACCCCCTCGGCGACGGCGGCGAGCGGGCGGGCGGCGCGGGCCGGGACGTACACGGGGCGCGCCCGGACCCCGCGCTCGCGCAGGATCGCGCGGAACGCGTCGTCGATCGCGACCGGCTCCGCGTCCGCCACGTTGAAGACGCCGGGGGCCACCGGCCCCGTCGCGGCCAGGACGCAGGCCTGGACCAGGTTCCCGATCGACGTCAGGCTGATGCGCCGGCGCCCGGTGCCCACGGCGGGCAGCAGCGGCCCGCGCACCGCCGACAGGACGCGGGGCAGGAGCGTCGTGTCGCCGGGACCGTAGACCGCGTGGGGACGGAGGATGACAGCGCCGCGCTCCATGGCCAGCCGTTCGGCGGCGGCCTTCGACGCGCCGTAGGCGTTCATGTAGCGGCGCACCGGGGCCTCGTCCTCGCGCGCCATGACGCTCGGACGGAACGGGTCGTACACGCTGGCCGTGCTGAGGTGCACGAACCGGGTGCCCGAGAAGCTCGCCAAGGCGTTGTGGGTACCCGTGAGGTTGGCGGCGAAGAGGGATGCCGCGGGTCCCCAGTCGGTGACGCTCCCCGCGCAGTGGACGACGGCGTCCACGGCGGGGGCGTCCTGCAGAGGGCCTCGTGTCAGGTCCCATGAGCGGTAGGCCGCGCCGCCCACATGCTCCGCGGCCACCGCCGGGCGGCGACCGAACGCGAACACGGTGGCGCCCTCGGACGCGAGCGCCCGGCACACCGCGCCGCCGACGAACCCCGAGGCGCCCGTCACCGCGATCCTCACCGCACCACCAGCCTCACCGCACCACCAGTTCTCGGAGCCGGTCCCGGTCGAGCTTGCGGGTGCGTCCGGAGCGGGGGAGGTCGTCCAGGACGACGATGCGGTCCGGGAGGGCGTCGTGGTCGATGACGTCCGGCAGGGCGCGGCGCAGCCGATCAGGCAGGGCGCGGCGCAGCCGGGCGGGCAGGTCGCGGGGGCCGACCACCGCGAGGACGACCTCCTCGTCCCCCGTCCGCGGGTCCGGCACGCCCACGATGGCGGCCTCGGCCACGTCGGGCAGCGCGGCGATCGCCGGCTCGTACAGGCCGGGGTAGAGGTTGAACTTGCCGCGGATCAGCATGTCCTTCTTGCGGCCCGTCAGGACGAGGCGGCCGCCGTCCAGCCGCGCGAGGTCACCGGTCGGCAGCTCGGAGACGGGGTCCGCGCCGAGGTACCCGCGGCAGAGGTTGGGGCCGGACAGCAGCAGCTCCCCGTCGCCGGCCAGGCGGGCGCCGACGCCGGGCAGCGGCGCGCCGAGCAGGTCGCCGGGCCCGGCATGGGCGAGCTTCTCCTGCGCGGACGCGATCGCCACGGGCAGGATCTCCGTCATCGCGTACACCGACAGGACCTCCGCCGAGGGGGCGGCCTCGATCGCCCGCCGGAGGATGGCCGCGGGCGCGGGGGCCGCGCCGAGCAGCACGTACCGGACGGACGGCGGCAGCTCGCGGCACGCGTCCAGGATCTCGGCCAGATGGACGGGAACGCAGAACGTGTGCGTGGCGTGCCGCTCGCGCATCAGCCGCGCGAAGTCGGCGGGCGCGCAGAACAGGGGCGGCATCGACCAGCGCGCGCCCGCGATCAGCGTCGGCAGGCCGAGCATGAGCTGGTCGGTGTGGACGACGTCCCCCGGCCCGAGCGGGAGCCGGGAGCGGAACAGGTCGAGCGCCGCCGCCAGGGACGCCTGCGTGTGGACGACCGCGCGCGGGTCCGCCGTCGTCCCCGAGGTGAAGATCACGGCGGCGGGCGCGTCCGGATCGGGTTCGCGGTCGGGCTCGGGAGCCTCGCCGCGGGCCAGGCGCGCGAAGGACAGCGCGTTCCGGGGCACGCCGGGCAGCCGGCGGCCGACGCGGATGTGCCGCATCGGGCCCTCGCCCGGGATCCGCAGGTCCGCGAGGTTCGGCAGGAGCAGCCCCCGCCGCCGCGCGTACGCCCGGACGGGCCGGAGCCTGCTGCCCGCGTACAGCACCGACTCCGCCGCCGACCAGCGGGGGCGCGCCAGCCGCAGCCGCGCGGTGAACATCTCGGGCCCGGCCCCCGGGTCGGCGAACACGACCACTCCCCCGGCCGCGACCACGCCCAGCGCGAGGACGAGCGACTCCGGCGAGGGGCGCACGGAGAACAGCACGCCGTCGCCCGCGGCGAGCCCGCCCGACAGCAGCCCGTGCCGGACGGCGAGCACCTGCCGCCGCAGCTCGCCGTAGGTCAGCTCCGCCCCGTCCCCGGAGACCAGGGCGACGGCGCCGGGCGTCCGCGCCGCCTGGTCGAGGAGCCACCGGACGAGCGTCATGCCGCCCCTCCTTCGCGTCCGCGCCCGGATCGGACGGCGAGGTGGCGGTACGTCGGGATCAGGACGTTCCGGGCGGCGGCCCGGCGCGTGACCGTGAGCGGCGCGGCGGCCAGCAGCGTCCGGGCGACCAGGCGGATCTGCGCCATGGCCAGCGGGTAGCCGATGCAGAAGTGCGGCCCGGCCCCGAACCACAGGCGGCGCAGCTCGGGCGGGTGCGGGCGGTCGAGGTCGAACGGGCCGTGGGCGCGGCAGCAGTTGTGGGTGGCGATCAGCACCCGCTCGCCGGGGCGGATCGCGACCCCGCCGACCTCGGCCGGGCGGTGCACGCTGCGCAGCATGACCGGTGTCGGCGTCGTGACCCGCATCGCCTCCTCGACGGCCCGGTCCAGGAGGGCGCCGTCCCGGGCGACTCGGTCGAGCTGCCCGTGGTCGGCGAGCAGGGCGATCAGGCGCGGCAGCAGCGTCGCGACGGTCTCGGTGCCGGTCAGGAAGAAGGCGCCGGCGGCGCCGCGGGCCTCGTCCTCCGACAGGCCGAGGGCCCGCATCCGCCCCATGACGGTGGACTCGTCCCCCGCCAGGTAGGACTTCGCCGCGATGTCGCCGAGCGGGTCGAGCACCGCGCGGGCGCGCCGGACCTGGGACGGGGAGAGCCGCCGCGTGCGCAGCGACACCATCGAGACGATCCGCTCGCCCTGCTCGAACAGGTCCCGGTAGGCGGCCTGGGTGCCGCCCTCGAGCCCGATCACCTCGCCGATCACGGTCCCGGCCATGACCCGCGCCGCGTCCACCAGGTCGACGGTCGCGCCGCGCCGCAGGCGGTCCGCCAGCCCGGCCAGGGGCTCGGCGAGCACGCGGGCGCACAGGTCCTCGGTGTAGGACGGGACGAACAGGTCGGTGAGGCGGCGGCGGAGGGCGCGGTGCGCGTCGCCCTCCATGTTGAGCAGGACCGACGGCCCCAGGACGGGCGTCCACAGCTCGCCGGGCGAGCCCGGTCCGTCCTTGCGGAACGTCTCGCCGTCCATGAGGATCTCGCGGGCCAGGACGGCGTCGTTGACGACCACGCCGATCCCGGGCACGCGCACGATCGGGCCGCGCCGCGCGACCCCGCGCAGGAACGGGTAGGCGACCGGGTGCGCGGTCAGGTAGAGCCGCTCCTCCCAGTTCATCGGATGTCCCCGCCGCTCATCTGATGTCCACGACCTCGGGGCGGTAGCGGTGGTCGGCGTACCAGCCGAGGGTCCTGACGAGGCCGAACGCGCGGAGCCTGCGCACGGAGCCGTACACGACGACGTCCTTCCGCAGCCCGTAGGCGTCGGTCACGTAGCGGACGCGGTTGACCAGCGCGCGGTCCTCGTGCACGTCCTCGATGCGGGTGCGTGGGAAGCCGCCCGACCGCTCGTACAGATCGGCCGTGATCGCGACGTTGCAGCCCGGCATCATGACGTACGGGCCGAGGTAGAACGGGTCCTGGTTGCCGGGGCGGAAGCGCCCGAAGAGGGCGGCGATGTCGATGACGGCCGGGAGCAGGCGGCGCTCCCAGAATCTCAAGCGGAACTCGTCGGTGCGCGGCAGCAGCGGCCCGGACACCATCTCCAGGCCCTCGGTGAACGCCCGCTTCACCGCCGCGACCCAGCCGGGGTGCGGCAGGCAGTCCGCGTCGGTGCGGGCGACGTGCGTGGCGCCCGCGCTGATCGCGTGCCGGACGCCGGTGTCTGCGGCGGCCCCGGTCCCCTTCTCCGGCTCGTGGACGATCCGGACGTCGAACGCCGCGGCGTCCGCGGCGAACTCCTTGACCACGGTGGCGGTGGCGTCCGTGCTGCCGTTGTCGACCACGACGAGGGTGAAGCCGGTGTCGGTCTGCTCGGCGAGCCGGCGCAGGGTCGCGCCGATCGAGCGCTCCTCGTTGAAGGCCGGGACGACGATCCAGAGGTTCATCGGGTTCGGCGGGTTCACGATCACAGCTCCGCGAACATGACGCCGAGGCTCACGCCGCCCGCGAGCCCGATCAGCGCGATCCGGTCGCCGGGGCCGCAGCGCCCCTCGGCGAGCGCCGTGGCGATCTGCAGCGGCAGGCTCGCGGACGCGACGTTGCCGTGCTCGGGCAGCGTGACGACGAGCCGGTCCGGCGGGACGCCGAGGACCGCGCGCAGCGTCTCCAGGTACGGCAGCGTCACCTGGTGGACGCCGATGACCGCGAAGTCGTCCCAGGTCAGCCCGGTCTTGGCGAGCGCGGTGGTGAAGATCTCCGGCCCGGTCGCGAGGAAGGCGTCCTTCAGCCGGCGGCCGTCCCCGCTGAAGTAGGTGTACTCGGGGTCGCGCGGGTGCATGGAGCCGCCCGCCGGGAGCGTCCCGATCCGCCAGGCGCTGGAGACGGCGGCGAAGTCGCGGTAGAAGATCCCGCCGTCCGGGGCGGCCTCGACGAGCATCGCGGCGCCGCCGTCGGAGAGGGTGTAGCCGGCGAAGGCGTCCACGAACTGGGTGCGGTCGCGCACCTTCCAGCGGATCGCGCGGGACGGGCTCTCGCCCGTGCAGACCAGTACGCGCTCGTGCTGGCCGGTGCGGATCAGCGCGTCCGCCATCTGGAGCCCGTTGAGGAAGCTGTTGCAGGCGTTCTTCACGTCGAAGACGGGGCAGGTCACACCGAGCTTGGCGGCGACGATGTGCGCGGTCGCGGGCTCGATGAGGTCCTGCGACGCCGACCCGAACACCAGCAGGTCGACGCCGGCGGGCTCGACCGCGCGGTCGGCGAGCACGCGGCGGGCCGCGGCGACGGCGAGGTCGGACGCCTGCTCGTCGTCGCGCATGACGTGCCGGGCGCGGATGCCGGTCATCCGCTCCACGATCGTGGGGTGCGGACGGTACCCGGCGCTCTCGGCCGCGACGCGGGCCTCGACCTCGGCGCTGCTGACCGTCCGGTCCGGCAGGTGCGCGGCGACGGCGGTGATGCGGGCTCTCATGGGCTCGGGTCCCCCGGTTCCTGGTGCTCGGTCTCCGGCCAGCCTCGCCGACCGCGGGCGCTCCCGGTGAGAGGAACCCTACGCATCCCTGACCGGGCGTTGTACCCGGTTCGCCGTGAGTACTGCCACTTAGCCCGATTTGAGGGATTTCACGCTTCCGCCCGGATGCTCCGACCGCCAGAATCGGCGGGTGACCAGCACGAAGACCACCAGCGCGAAGATCTCGGGCACGCGGGCCAGGAGCACGCGGATGAGAAGCACAGGGACCGCGAGCGCCGCGCGGAACGAGGCGCGGCTGCTGTGGGCCGCGAACCCCGGCCTCTTCGCCCTCCTGGAGGCGGCGCGCCACACCGGACCCATCACGCGCGTGCCGAGGCTCGGGTGGGTGGTGACCGACCCCGTCCTCGCGCGGGAGGTCCTCAACGACCACGTCAGCTTCGGCATGAACGGCGAGGGCGGCGTCGGCCACCTCTGGACGCAGCTGTTCGGGGACGAGATGGCGCGGTTCTTCGGCGGGGCCACGCACACCGAGATCCGCACCCGCGCCCGCGACCTGTTCACCGAGGACGCCGCGCAGGTCCTGGTGGAACGTTCCCAAGGCCGGACCCACGCCGCGCTCGCCGCGCGCCTCGCCTCCGGGGCGGGCGTGGACGTCGCCGACGCGGCGCGCGTGCTGGCCGGGCGCATGGTCGCCGACCTGCTGGGCCTGCCGGCCGACCGGGCGGACGCAGCCCACCGCGGGCTCTTCGCCGCCGGGGAGCGGCTCGCCCGGCTGGCGCTGGGCACGACCGCGTCCACCGACCTCGACCCGGCGGTCGTCGCGCGGGCCCGCGCGATCGTGGACGAGATCACCGCGGGCGTCCCGCGCGCCTACCGGACGGCCGGGCCGGACACCCTGCTCGGCCGCTGCCGCGAGATGGACCTCGGCCTGCCGCTCGCCCGCGGCCTGGCGACCCTGCTGGTGATCGCCGGGACGGAGACCGGGGCGTCCGGGACCGTCCGCACCGCCGCGCTGCTGCACGACACCGGAGGGCAGCGGGCGCTGCTGGACGACCCGTCCCTCACCGGCAACGCGGTGCGCGAGGGGCTGCGCGTCGCCGCCCCGGCGCCGGTCATCGGACGGCACGTCGCCCGGGACGCGGCGGTCGGCGGGCGGCGGCTCCGCGTGGGCGACCGGGTCCTGCTGCTGACCTACCGGGCGACCGGCGCGGCCGGGCCGTTCGACGTCCGCCGCGCGTACGTGCCCGAGACGCGCCAGCTGTGGTTCGGCGGCGGGCGCCACCTGTGCCTCGGCGCCGCCGTGGCGCGCGTGCAGGTGGCCCGGATGCTGGAGACCCTGCTGTCGTCCGGGCGCCCGTACCGGGTGGTCTCCCGCCGCCCGGCCCGCCGCGTCCTCGTCCCGTCGTACGCCGAACTGCGGGTGCGGCTCGCCTGACCCCGGCAGCGGCGAGGCCGCAAGGCCTCGCCCTGCTAGACCTCGGGGATCTCGGTGGGCGGGGCGTCCTTCTGCGGGGCGGTCGGAGTCGGGGCCGTCGGCGTCGGGGCGGGCGCCGGGGAGTGCGTGATCGTCGGGCTCACCGGCCGCGCCGGCTGCTCGTCGCGGGGCGCGGAGTTCCACCACCAGAGCGCGAAGGAGACCGCGAACAGCACCAGCACGGCCCCGATGACCTGGACCACCGCCGTCCGGTGGCTCGGCTCGCGGCCCCGGCGGCGCAGCGCGGAACCGCCGCCTCGGGCGCGCCGCCGGGGCCGGCGCGCCCCCCCCCCCTCCCGCCGCCCCGGCGCTACGGGACCCTT
>NZ_JBEUPD010000077.1:0-12307 GCF_040492135.1 Actinomadura sp. NPDC000600 | reverse complement strand
GCACGGGCACAACACACCGAAACCGTGGCGTGAGGATCGCCCGGCTCGCAACGGGGGTTCCAGGGGGTCGCCCCCCTGGGAAGACACCGCCCCCCTTTACTCTCTGTGGTGGAGTTCGCCGGGCCAGGCCTCTTCGGGCCAGGCGGGGACCTGTTCCGAGGCGTCGGGGTCTACGCCGGGGACGATCTGCTCGCACCAGACGACCTTGCCGGCGGCGGTGCGGCGGCTGCCCCAGCGGTGGGCCAGCTGGCTGACCACCAGCAGGCCGCGGCCGTTCTCGTCGTCGTCCTCGGCGCGGCGGAGGCGCGGCAGGGCGGCGGAGCGGTCGAGGACCTCCACGACGAGGGTGCGCTCCAGCAGGAGGCGCAGCTCGATCGCGCCGGGGGCGTAGCGGAGCGCGTTGGTGATGAGCTCGGACGCCAGCAGCTCGGTGGTGTAGTCGAGGTCCTCCAGGTCCCATTCCGCCAGGCGGGCGCGGACGAGGCCGCGGGCGCGGCGGACGGCGGCCGGGTCGGCGGGCAGCGTCCAGGAGGAGTAGCGGTCGGCCGGGAGGCGGCGCAGCCGGGCGATCAGGACGGCGATGTCGTCGCGGTGCTGGTCGGCGTAGACGCCCGCGAGGGTGGTCTTGGCGAGGTCCTCCATGGAGCGGTCGACCGAGTCGCGCCCGAAGATCTTCTGGAGGCGGGCGAGGCCGTCGTCGATGTCGCGGCCCCGGTTCTCGACGAGGCCGTCGGTGTAGATGACGAAGAGGCTGCCGTCCTCGACGGTGAACTCGCGGCTCTCGATGGCGGCGCCGCCCGCGACGCCGAGCGGCGGGGCGGGCGGGACCTTCAGGTACTCGTTGTCGCCGGTCGGGCTCGCCAGCAGCGGCGGCAGGTGCCCGGCCGAGGCGATCTCGATGGTGCCGGTGGTCGCGTCGTAGACCGCGTACACGCAGGTGGCGAAGTGCGGCTCCTGCTCGCCCAGCTCGATCATCAGCTCGTGCATGACGTGCAGGGCGTCGGCGGGCGGCAGTTCCAGGTTCGCGAGCGTGTGCAGGGCGGTGCGCAGCCGGCCCATGGTGACGGCGGCGCGGACGCCGTGCCCGGCGACGTCGCCGACGATCAGGGCGACGCGGGCGCCGGGCAGCGCGATCGACTCGTACCAGTCGCCGCCGACCTCGACGAGCTTGCTGCCCGGCAGGTAGCGGTGCCGGACCTCGACGGAGGACGGCGCGGACAGCCGCAGCGGCAGCAGGCTGCGCTGCAGCGCGAGCGCGGTGGCCCGCTCGCGGCTGTAGC
Organism: Actinomadura sp. NPDC000600; assembly: GCF_040492135.1. Lineage (NCBI taxonomy): Bacteria > Bacillati > Actinomycetota > Actinomycetes > Streptosporangiales > Thermomonosporaceae > Actinomadura > Actinomadura sp. NPDC000600. The sequence continues at coordinate 11,027 of NZ_JBEUPD010000077.1, read as the reverse complement.
GCCGGGCGTTGTCGATGACGATGGCGGCGCGGGCGGCGAACTCCATGCCGATCTCGACGTCGTAGGCGTCGAACTTGCGGAACCCGGGGATGCGGGTGCAGGCGATGAAGCCGAGCAGCGTGTCGCTGGCGATCATGGGCAGCAGCACCATCGACACGTTGGACAGCAGCTCGCCCGCCGGGCCGCGCCGCCACAGCCGGGCGATCTCGCTCGCGGCGTCCACCTCGATGTGCGGCAGGTGGACGGGCCGCGCGGTCTCCATCACCTGCCGGTACGGGGTGCCCTCGGGGAAGACGAGCACCTCGCCGACGGGGAACGTGGAGGTCCAGGCCGGGTTGCCGTCGTCGGAGGTGACCGCGATGCGGCGCAGCACCGCCGAGCCGGACTCGGTGTGCACCTCGTCGGCGGCGACCAGGCTCTCCAGGACCAGCACGGAGGCGGCGTTGCAGAAGTGCGGGACGACGACGTCGACGAGGCCGCGGGCGGACTGGTCGAGGTCGAGGGTCGCGCCGAACCGGGTGAGCGGGTCGTCCATCAGGGCGCGCCGCATGAGGGCGGGGTCCTGGTAGCGCTCGCTCGGCGGCAGCTCGACCCGGACGAACAGCAGCGCGGAGGGCGCCGTGCCCGGGCCGCCGCCGAGCATCGGCTGCACGGTGACCAGGGCGTCGGCGGACGCGCCGCCGTCGCCGCGCAGCACGCCCATCACGCCGTTGCGCTCCTGGCCGGCGTCGTTGGCCTCCAGGAGCGTCTCGAGCTCGGCCTTCGCCTCGTCGCCGACCAGGTCGGTGGCCGGGCGGCCGATCAGGTCCTCGGGGGCACGGCCGAGGACGGCCTTGGCGTTGGGGCCGCACTGCACGATTCGCCGGGCACCGTCGATGCCCAGGACAAGGGTCCGGGACGCCGAATCGGTGGCGGGGGCATCGCCTCGCGGCGCCATGACGGATCTCACGTGACGCGCTCCAGACAGCCGGTCGTCTCACCACTACCCAGCGACAGTATGGGGCATGACGCAGCGGTAAGGGGAGAAGATCGCGCTTACCGCGCCGAAAACCGCTCGTCGTCCGCTTCCGGACGGCCTTCGCGGGCGCTCCCGATGCCCTCGAAGAGGGTGTCGACGACCGCCTCGGCGTACCCCTCGGGGAACGTCTCCTGGGGCCGCTTGGCGGTCAGCGAGCCGAGCAGCAGCGACATCGCGACCTCGACGTCGAGGCCGGCGCGCAGCTCCCCCGAGTCGACCCCGCGCTGGATCACCCTGCGGACGACGTCGCGCCGCGGCTCGATGACGTCCTGCCGGTAGCGGGCGTACAGCTCCGGGTGCTTCTCCGCGCCGCCGACGACGTTCCAGAAGCACCGGGAGTAGCGGCGGTGCCGGTCGCCCGCGAGGCGCCGCGCGATCTCGGTGAGGTCCTCGCGGACGGACGCGCCGGACGGCTCGGGCAGCGGCTCCTTCACGGCGCCGAGCGCGTGCACGATCAGCGCCTCCTTGCTGGGCCAGCGCCGGTAGATCGTCGTCTTGCCGACGCCGGCGCGGGCGGCGACCGCCTCGATGGAGACGCCCGCCACCCCCGACTCCTCGGCCAGCAGGTCCAGGGTGGCCTCGATGATGGCCTTCTCGGCGCGCTCGCTGCGAGGCCGCCCCGCGTGCCGCCGCTCGGTCCCGGTCATGATGCCCTCACCCTGCCACACCGGCCCCGTCACACGGCTGCCTTCTCCGGGCGCCGCCCGGCCGGCGCCGGCGCCTGCTCGGGCGCCGCCGCGGCACCGCGTCCCGGCATCCACTTCAGGACGACCAGGGCGCCGAGGAAGGAGATCACGGCCGCGGCGACGGACGCGGCGTGCATGGCGTGCACGAAGGCGGCGTCGGCGGGGCCGACCAGGCCCTGCCCGGCGGGGCCCATCTGGGCGGCGACGGCGTGCGCGCCCTCGATCGACTCGGCGGCGGCCTGCCGCGCGCCCGCGGGCAGCGCGGCGAGCTCGTCGCGCAGGTCGCCGCGGTAGACGGAGGCGACGACGGAGCCGAGCACGGCCACGCCCATCGCGACCGCGACCTGGCGGGCGGTGTTGTTGATGGCCGATCCGGCGCCGGCCTTCTCGCGCGGCAGCGCGGACATGACCGACTCGGTGGCGGGCGGCATCACGTTGGCCATCCCGACGCCCTGCACGAAGAAGATGGCACCGAGGATCCACATGGAGGTGTGGACGCCGACGAACTGGTAGCTCGCCAGCGCGGCGGAGACCAGCAGCAGCCCGGCGGTGCAGACCGCCTTGGCGCCGTAGCGGCGGACCATCGCGGCGCTGCGCGGCGCGAAGGCGAGTTGGGCGACCGCGAACGGCAGGACCATGGCGCCGGACTGGAGCGGCGTCAGGCCGCGCACCGACTGCATGTAGAAGTTGGCGAAGAAGAACACGCCGGTCGCGGCGAAGAAGCACAGCGCGATGGACGCGACGGCGGCCGACATCCGCGCGTCCTTGAACAGCCGGACGTCGAAGGCAGGGGACGCGGTGCGGGCCTCGTGCCACACGAACAGCGCGAGGAAGGCGGCGCCGGCGAGGATCGGGCCGAGCACGGGGAACTGGAGCCAGTCGCCCTTCTCGCCGCCCTGGATGATCCCGTACGACAGGACGACCAGGCCGATCACCGACAGCACCACGCCGACCGGGTCGAGCCGGCCGGGGGCGGGGTTGCGCGACTCGGGGACCAGGAACGCCATCAGGAGGACGCCGACCGCGATGACCGGCACGTTGATGAGGAAGACCGAGCCCCACCAGAAGTGGGCGAGCAGCAGGCCGCCGGTGAGCGGGCCGATGGCGACGCCCAGGCCGACCGCGCCGGCCCAGATGCCGATGGCGCGGGCGCGCTCGTGCGGCTCGAAGACGTTGGTGATGATCGACAGCGTCTGCGGCATGACCGCGGCGCCGCCGAGGCCCATCAGGGCACGGGCGTAGATGAGCTGCTCGGGCGACTGCGCGTAGGCCGAGGCCAGCGAGGCGAGGGCGAACACCGCCATGCCGCCGACGAGCACGCGCTTGCGGCCGATCCGGTCGCCGACCACCCCGAAGGTGAACAGCAGGCCGGCGAAGACGAGCGTGTAGGAGTTGATCGCCCACTCGAGCTGGCTCTGGGTGGCGCCCAGGCCCTTGTCGGGGTCGGCGATGGTCTTGAGCGCGACGTTGAGGATGGTGTTGTCGAGCACCACCACCAGCAGGCTCATGGTCAGGACGCCGAGGATGTACCACCGGCGCCGCTGGATCGTCTGGGGGTCCATGTCGATACGCAACGGTATCGTTTCGGAATCTCTTCCCGCTCCGGCGAAGAAATTTTCGGAATGGGGAGGGGTACCCGAATCGTTGGTCAGGTGGCACCATCGATTCCGTCTGGGTACGCCACAGTGGCGCCTCAAGACCAGCGGAGGTTCTGCATGTCTTCTTCCGTCCCATCCCCGGCGCAGCCGACCGCACTCTACGGCGGTACGAGCGGGCGCAGGGTCACCGTACGCGACATCGCGGCGGCCAAGGAGCGGCACGAGAAGTGGCCGATGCTCACCGCCTACGACGCGCTCACCGCGCGGGTCTTCGACGAGGCCGGCATCCCCGTGCTGCTCGTCGGCGACTCCGCCGCGATGGTCGTCTACGGCTACGACTCGACCATCCCCGTCACCGTGGACGACCTGATCCCGCTCACCGCGGCCGTCGTCCGCGGCTCCAAGCGCGCCATGGTCGTCGCCGACCTGCCGTTCGGCTCGTACCAGACGGGCGTCGCCGACGCGCTGAGAACCGCCACCCGGTTCCTCAAGGAGACCGGCGCGCACGCCGTCAAACTTGAAGGAGGACGCCGCGTCCTCCCGCAGGCCGAGGCGATGGTGGCGGCCGGCATCCCGGTGATGGGCCACCTCGGCCTCACCCCGCAGTCGGTGAACGCCTTCGGCGGCTACCGGGTGCAGGGTCGCGGACAGGACGGCGACGAGCTGATGGCCGACGCCAAGGCCCTGGAGGCCGCGGGCGCGTTCTCCGTCGTCCTCGAATGCGTCCCCGAGGACCTCGCCGCCCGCGTCACCGCGTCCCTGTCCATCCCGACGATCGGCATCGGGGGCGGCGGACACACCGACGCTCAGGTCCTCGTCTGGCAGGACATGGCGGGGCTCACCCCGCACACCGCGAAGTTCGTCAAGAAGTTCGCCGACATGAACACCCTGCTCGGCGAGGCGGCCCGCACCTTCGCCGACGAGGTCGTGGGCGGCGTCTTCCCGGCGCCCGAGCACACCTACCACTAGCCCGCGCGAGCATCGGCGCCGAACGGGCCCACCCCCGCACGGCCGCGCCGTCACCGGCGCGGCCGTGTGCCGTTCCCCGCGCGGTGTGACGTTCGCTACTGGTCGGGGTCGGAGCGGACCGGCTCGGGCCGGGGCCGCCCGCCCTCGTGGACCTGGCCGTCGCGCGGCGGCGGGACGCGGCGCGGGGCCGCGTCGTCCGCCGTGATCTCGTCGCGGAGCGTCTCCACGGCGGAGCGCAGCACGTCGGGGCCGGCGACGTTCATCAGCAGCAGCCCCAGGTTGAGGGCCATCTGACCGTCGGTCATCTCGCTGCCGGCGAGGGCGTCCACGGCCGTCCGCAGGTCGGCCTGGTCCTCGGCGGGCACGTTCTGCAGCAGGCCGAGGCAGTACGTCGGCAGCGCCAGCCGCGCCTTGGCGAACGAGACGCCCCGCATGATCTCCCCCGCCTCGTGCGCGCGGGTCTTGGCCTGCATCCGGTCGACGCCCCGGTCGGCGGCGGCCAGCAGCGAGGTCAGCAGCGTGCTCGGCCCGACCGCGACGTCCTCGTCGCCGACCCGGACGGTGAACACCGCGCTGCGGAACACCATCATCGAGCCGAGGCTCGCCACGAGCACCTGCGTCGCCTCCGCGACGTGCGCGGACTGGACGCCGAAGCGCCAGTCGAAGGTGTGCAGGAGCAGCAGCGAGCCCGCGCCCGCTCCCCCGTTGATCAGCACGTACGCCCAGGTGCTCGGCACCCGGACCAGCGTGGTGGGCCGGTCCCGGTACCGGCTGACCAGCTCGGCGATGCCGACGAGGCAGCTCAGCGAGACGGCGACGACGTATCCGATCATCGGGCCGCGGTCACTCGCCGGTCAGCCGGACGACCTCGTCGATCTCCCGCTCCACCGCGACCAGGCCGCGCTCGCGGAGCGTGTCGACGGCGCTCGCGACCTCCAGCAGCCCGAGCCGGGTCGCGTGGTGGATCTGCTCCAGCGACATCGGGCCGTTGGCCGCCCGCAACTGGGCGAGCACGCGGCGACACGCGTCCTCCGCGCCGGGCTCGATGTAGCCGGCGACGCCGGGCTCCCCGGCGGGGGCGGCCCCGGGCGCCCGCACCGCGTCGTTCCGCCCGGAAGGGGCCAGGAACGCGCTCCACGGGTCTGCCGACCGGTTCTCTCTCATCTCCACCCTGCCTGTCGCCACTCCGATGGTATGTCAGGAGTAGGACGCGGCGCAGGGCGAAACCGCTCCCGCCCGCGTCAGGAAGTCCGCTCCTCCGGGTCGTCCGGGGCCTCGGACCCGTCGGGCCCGGACGGGCCGCGGCGCCGGCCGAGGGACCGCGCCACGATCAGCAGGTCGCCGGGTTCGAGGACGGCGCAGCCGACGTCGTCGAACGGCAGCAGCCGGCCGCCGCGGACCACCGCGAGCGCCGGGTCGCCGACCGCGCCGAGCGAACGGCCGACCTCCTCCGGGAGGACCTCGCGCTCCACCAGGTCGAGGCCGCTCCCCTGGTCCAGCAGGTCCTCGATGACCTCGCCGACGTTCGGCTGCGTGGTGGAGACCCCGAGCAGCCGGCCCGCCGCCTCCGACGAGGTCACCACGTGGTCGGCGCCCGACTGCCGCAGCAGCGGGGCGTTCTCCGACTCGCGCACCGCCGCCTGGATGCCGGCGCGCGGGTTGAGCTGCCGGGCGGTCAGGGTGATCAGCACGGCGGTGTCGTCGCGGGCGCTCGCCACCACGATCTCGCGGGCGCGCTGGACGGACGCCTGCTTCAGCACCGAGCTGCGGGTCGCGTCCCCGACGATGCCGACGAATCCCGCCTCGGCGGCCTCGGCCACCACCCGCGGGTCCGGGTCCACGACCACGATCGACTCGGGCGGCACCCCGGTGCTCAGCAGGGTCCTGATGGCGCTCCGGCCCTTCGTGCCGTAACCGGCCACCACGACGTGGTCGCGCACGCGTGCCCTCCAGCGGGACTTTCGCCAGTCGTCGCGGGTGCGCTCCGCCAGCACCTCGAGGGTCGTGCCCACGAGGACGATGAGGAACAGCACCCGCACGGGCGTGATGAAGACGATGTTGACGAACCTCGCGCCGTCGCTGACCGGGGTGATGTCTCCGTACCCGGTCGTCGACATGGTCACCGAGGCGTAGTAGAAGGCGTCCAGCAGCGACAGCCGCCCGCCGCCGCTGTCACGGTATCCGTCGCGGTCGAGGTACACGACGGCCACGACGAGGAACAGCAGGACGAGCGCCAGCCCGACCCGCTTCGCCACCGCCCGCAGCGGCCCCGTCCTGGACGACGGCAGCATGACGAGCGGCCGCCGCGCGGCGTCCGAGCCGTTCATTCCGGCATCATCCTGGCACCGTACCGGTCCGCCCCGGTCAGACGTCCGTGATCCGGAGCCCGGCGTGGGCCTTGTAGCGGCGGTTCATGGAGATGAGGTTCGCGGTGAACGCCTCGATCTGGTGGGCGTTGTGCAGCCGCCCGCCGTAGACGCCGCGCATCCCGGGGATCCGCCCGGCGAGGGCCTGGACGAGGTCGGTGGCCTCCCGGTCGTTGCCGAGCACCAGGACGTCCAGCTCCATCTCGTTCACCTCGGGGTCGAGCAGCAGCCTGGCCGACACGTGGTGGAACGCGGCGACGACCCGGCTGTCCGGCAGCACGGCGGCGGCCTGCTCGGCGGCGCTGCCCTCCTCGACCGGCAGCGCGAACGCGCCCTTGCCCTTCTCGAAGCCGAGCGGGTTCACGCAGTCCACGACGATCTTGCCGGCCAGCTCGGCGCGCAGCGACTCCAGCGTGGCCTTGTGCCCCTCCCACGGGACCGCGACGATCACGACGTCGGACCCGCCGGCCGCGACCGGGTTCTCGGCGCCGGAGACGGGCAGGTCCGCGCCGAGCTCGTCGGCGGCGGCCTGGGCGCGCTCGGCCCTGCGCGACCCGATCGTCACCCGGTGCCCGGCGAGCGCGAACCGGCGCGCGAGGCCCTTGCCCTGGTCCCCCGTCCCGCCCAGGATGCCGATGGACAGGCCGCTCGCGTCAGGGAGGTCGTAGGGCGTCTTCTGCTGCTCAGTCATGCGGCCGAGTCTGCCAGGCGCGGGTCCGGGCGCCCGCCGCCGGGTCGGCTCCGGAAAAGGGCCTGCACCGGCCGCCGCGTGAGGCACCATGGTGCCCGTGGACGCCGAGCAGATGACGATGTTGCGCGAGGTCCTGTCGACGACCGGCTGGCTGGAGCGGACCGAGGAGTTCGGCCGGGCGCTGCGCGTCACCTCCCGGACCCCCGGTGGGCTGCTGCTGGTCGGCACGCCCGGGGGCGACCCGTGGCATCTGGCGGCGCACCTCGACGACGAGAGCCGGCTCGGCGGCGCCCCGGGCCTCGCCCCCACGCTGGTGCGCTGGGAGCCGCCGGCCGGGGCGCCCGCGCACCTGCGGATCGGGCTGGAGCGGCTGGAGGCGGCGCGGCGCGGCGAGACGCTGTTCGTCGTCGCCGAGGACGAGGCGCCCGTCCCGCTGCTGGAGCGGGTCGACGACGCCCGCCGCACCGGGGCGACCGTCCTCGCGCTGGAGGGCGGCGACCGGGAGCTGCGCGGCCTCGCCCACGAGGCACTGACCGTCCCGCCTGACGAGGCCCTCATGTCGTTCGACGGGGCGCAGCACCTCGTCAGCGCGGCCGCGGGCCGGGAGCCGGCGCGGACGCCGCGCGGGCTGCGGCGCCGCCTCGCCCGGCTCCTCGACGCCGTCTCCGGCCCGGTCCCCGACTAGTCAGTCCTCGTTCTGCCTGCGCCACGCCTCGTTGCGCTCGCGGGCGATGGCCAGGGCGTTCGCGGCCTCGCCCTCGGTCTTGTACGGGCCCATCCGGTCCTTGCCGGGGCAGCCGGCCCCGTGCTCGACCTTCATGTGCTTCAGGCAGAACCACCAGTCACCGTCGTCACCGGCCATGGGCGCTCCTCTCGATCATGCGCTGGCACGGGATTGTTGCCCGGACCGCGCTGACTACACTCCATCACTATGACGACGCAGTTGCTCCGGCCTGGACGCGTTTCCCCGATGCGCAAGGTTCCCTCGAACATTCCGCGCCCGGAGTACGTGGGGAAGAATCGGCCGCGGACGGGCGAGCCCGACGTCAAGTCGCCCGAGACCATCGAGCGGATGCGGGTCGCCGGGAGGATCGCCGCGCAGGCGCTGGAGGAGGTCGGCAAGCACGTCCGCCCGGGAGTCACCACCGACGAGCTGGACGCCATCGGCCACGAGTTCATGCTCGACCACGGCGCCTACCCCTCCACGCTGGGCTACCGCGGGTTCCCCAAGTCGCTGTGCACCTCGATCAACGAGGTGATCTGCCACGGCATCCCGGACGACACGGTCCTGCGCGACGGCGACATCGTCAACGTCGACATCACCGCCTACATCGGCGGCGTGCACGGCGACACCGACGCGACGTTCCTGTGCGGGGACGTCGACGAGGAGTCGCGGCTGCTGGTGGAGCGCACCCGCGAGGCGGCGATGCGCGGCATCCGCGCGGTCAAGCCCGGCCGGGCGCTGAACGTGATCGGGCGGGTCATCGAGTCCTACGCCAAGCGGTTCGGGTACGGGGTCGTGCGCGACTTCACCGGGCACGGGATCGGCACGACGTTCCACTCCGGCCTCGTCGTCCCCCACTACGACGACCCGGGCGCCACGACGGTCATCGAGCCGGGCATGACGTTCACGGTCGAGCCGATGCTGACCCTCGGCACCCCCGAGTACGACATCTGGGCGGACGGCTGGACGGTCGTCACCAAGGACCGTCGGCGCACGGCGCAGTTCGAGCACACACTGCTGGTCACCGACGACGGCCACGAAATCCTCACCCTCCCGTGACCCACACCTCGATCTAGAGTCCGATTCGCCCCACATCCGGCCGGGAGACTCTCAAGAGATGAACGCCCCAGCGCCGTACGAGCCGAGGGTGCCGTCCGACACCATGCCGCCGGGGCGGGCGGCGCTGAGCGTGACGTGGGCGGCGCTGCCGTTCCTGAGCCTCGGCTTCGCGACGCCGTTCACGTTCGCCGCCGCGCTGCTGTGGCGGCGGAGCCTGCACCTGCTGGTGTCGACGGTCGCCTACGCCGGGGTGTTCGCGCTGCTGCTGTCCATGCTGTCCGCCGCCGACGACCGGGGCAACGTGCGGTTCGCCGGCATGCTGATGGCCGTCCTGGCGGTGGTGGGCTGCGGGCACGCCTTCCTCATCCGGCGGGGGGTGTTCGACCCGCACGGGCTGTCGGGCGTCGACAACGAGGCCGTCGTGGAGCGGGTCAAGCGGCAGCGGCTGCTGCGGGAGAAGGCGCGGGAGCTGGCCGCGTCCGACCCGGGCCTCGCCAAGGAGCTGCGCATCGGACGGCCCGACCTGCCGCGCCAGTACAACGACGGCGGGCTGGTCGACGTCAACCACGCGCCCGCGGAGGCGCTGGAGCTGCTGCCCGGCATCACCGCGGAACTGGCGGACAGGATCGAGCGGGTACGGGCGGAGACGGGCGGGTTCCTCTCCGCCGAGGAGCTGTCCGCCGTCGCGGGGCTGCCGCCCTCCCTCACCGGCGATCTGGCCGACTACGCCGTCTTCATCCGCTGATCGCGGGTATGCAGCGGGCGTGACCCCGAAGAAGTCCGCGAAGCGCTCCTCTCCCCCGGCCCGCGAGGGCGACCGGCTCGCCGAGTACCGGGGCAAGCGGGATCCGGGGCGGACGCCGGAGCCCGTCCCCGAGGACGCGGCGGTCCCGCATGCCGACAAGGCGCTGCCGCGCGGGAACGACGACACGTTCGTCATCCAGGAGCACCACGCGACCAGCCTGCACTGGGACCTGCGGCTCGAACGCGACGGCGTGCTCGTCTCGTGGGCCGTGCCGAAGGGCCTGCCGTGGAGCCCGGAGACCAACCACCTCGCCGTGCACACCGAGGACCATCCCCTGGAGTACGCCGCCTTCGAGGGCGAGATCCCGCGCGGCGAGTACGGCGCGGGCAGGATGACGATCTGGGACCGCGGGACCTACGAGACGGAGAAGTGGTCCGAGCGCGAGGTCAAGGTCGTCATCCACGGCTCGCGCGTCTCCGGCCGCTACGTGCTGTTCAGGACGCGCGGGAAGAACTGGATGATCCACCGGATGGACCCGCCCGCCGACCCGGACGCCGAGCCGCTCCCGGGGTCGCTGCGCCCGATGCGGCCGCAGGAGCGGGCCCGCCTGCCCCGCGACCCGCGGGCGTGGGGATTCGAGTTCGCATGGGGCGGCAAGCGGATGGCCGCCTATGTCGAGGGCGGCCGGACGCGGTTCACCGACGGGCGGGGCCGCGACGTGGACGGCCCCGGCGGGCTCGGCTCCCGGCTCGGAGCGGAGCTCGGCGTCCGGCCCGCGCTGCTGGACGGGGAGCTGGCCGTCCTCGACGGCCGCGAGACCTACATGGTCTACGACGTGCTGCACCTGGACGGGCATCCGCTGCTGGACGTCCCGTACCGGGAGCGGCGGGAGCGGCTCGACGGCCTCGGCCTGTCGGGGCCGCGCTGGCAGACTGCCCCCTGGTTCCCCGGCGACGGCGGTGCCGTCCTGGACGCGGCGCGCGAGCAGGGGCTGCCCGGCGTCGTCGCCAAGCGCCTGGACTCCCCCTACGAGCCGGGCGAGGAGTCCGGCGCCTGGCGCTTCATCCCCTCCTGACCTAGGCCGTGTTTAGAAAGTGGTGTTGGCAAGGGCTCGTAGCCAGATGTTGATGGCAGCGAGCTGGATGGTGGCTTCGTAGCGGACGGCGAGCTT
>NZ_JBEUPD010000076.1:0-12423 GCF_040492135.1 Actinomadura sp. NPDC000600 | reverse complement strand
TGGTCTTCTTGGTCGTTGATCCATCTACCGGAGACCTCACTCATCTCCAGACACGACATGCCGACCTGGGACAAGACTTCCTAAACACGGCCTAGGCCGTGGGATCCCGCCCAGTCCCGAGTGATCGCCGGGAACGGTCGCTATGACCGCCACGTCCTATCCGGGGTTTCGCTGGGAAATCACCTCGCAAGGGATGGGCGTGAGGATGCAGAGCGTCTGGGTGGGCGAGAAGCGGTTAGGCCTGATGACCGTGTCGGGTTTCCAGGACGTTCCAGGGCTCGGCCTCCTTCCCAAGGGCAGGGTGGTGGGAGGGCCCGGGATCGCACGGGGCGCCCGGGCGCGACTGCTTCGGCACGGCACGGTGATCGCCGAGGATCTCCGTATCGGCGCCCTGATCAAAAAGGCCGGCATCGGGTCTGGGCTGGAGCCCAGGGAACGGGTCGGCATCCTGGAAAGGTGCATGCCGGCCATCGGCCACCGGCACGTCCTCAAGGGCGATCAGATCCAGGCCTACGTCCGCGCGGAGCCCGCGGGGGTCGGTTCCGACCTTGTTCCGGGGTACCAGGACCCCTTGCCGGAGCACCGGCGCGGGCTCGGACGAGCCGAGGTCCGCGAGGTCGCCGGCGATCCCCTGGCCGGGCCCGTCGCGCGGGCCGTCGTGACCGACGGCAGGTTGGCGGTCGGTGACCGAGTGCGGGTCGTGCGCGACGGACGGCCGGTGGCCGAGGCGCTGCGCCTGCTGGCCCTCGCGGACGGCAACGGCGGACCGGAGGACGACCTTTTGCAGGGAAGCACCGGGACCCTGTACCTGGGCCATCCCGATGTGCGTCCCGGAGACGTCGTCCAGGCATATGACGTTCCGCCCCCGCAGCGAACCGAGGAACGCAAGCAGATCCTCACCGTCCTGCTGGCGGGGTCGAATGCCTTGGTGGCCACGGCCCGTGTCCAGCCGGTCCCGAGTTCTCCCCACGGAGGGCAGGAACTGGCCGTCGGGCACCGCGCGCGGGTGCTGCGCGATCGGGTCGTCGTGGCCGACGGTCTGACCATCGGCGATGTCCGCGAGCCGGGCCTCCTCCAGACAGTGGCCGTCGACTACGGCTCCAAGGCGCGGGCCGGCTGGCTCGATGTCGGCGTCGACTTCCCCGGCCTCCGGAACGGAGACGAGATCGAGCCGTACGAGGTCGTCCCCGCCGACCACGAGCCGGCACCGCAGATCAAGCGGCCCGAGAGCAGGCGATTCATGGTCGGCGTCACGGTGGTGCTCGGCGCCGTCGTCGCCCTGTTCGGTTCTTTGGCCGTCTGGGCAGGTGTGACGGCGTGGCAGTCGTTCCGGACGCCGCCTGCGGACGACACCGGCTTGGACGGGGGTTCGGCGCTGGGCCTCACTCTGTTCTTCACCGCGATCACCGCCGTGTTCGCCTGGATGCTCGTCATGGGCCACCGTCATCAGCGTCGGCGGCGCGAACATGCACGACGGCGAACCGGCCCGCGTCGGTTCAGGGGCTGAAGGCGGGGCGGGTCGGGTCGTTCATGCCGTTGACCGGGGCGATCGTCGTGCACCGGGACACCTCCGTCAGGCGGTCCGCGGCCTCGGCGGGCAGGTCGAGCGCGAGGCCCGGGCGCTGGCAGGCGCCAGCGACGCCGGGGCGGCGTTCTTCGCCTTCTTCACCCGCGTCGTGGCTGATGCCACCGACAAGAAGATGCTCGTGGACGCCCTCGCTGACCCGACCCGCCGCCTCGTCAGGCGTTGCTCTTCAGCACCTCAACGAGACTCCGAAGACCCGCCCGGCTCATGCGGTGTCGCGGCTGCAGCGGCCGGTCAGCACGCCGCCCGAAGCCCGGGCCGCTGCAGATCGGGGACGCGGGTTTCGTACGGGCTGGTCGGCGAGTTACCAGGGCACCACGCCGGCGTCTTCGAAGAAGGAGCCGGTCGGGCCGTCGTCGGGCAGGGTGGCCAGGTGGATGGCTATGGCGGCGCCTTGTTGGGGGGTGCGGATGCCGCGGAAGCCGTTGAGGTCGGTGGCGCAGTAGCCGGGGCAGGCGGAGTTGATCAGGATGTCGGTGTCGTGCAGTTCCTTGGCGTACTGGAGGGTCACGGCGTTGAGGAAGGTCTTGGAGGGCGCGTAGGCGGCGGAGATCGGGCCTACGGCCTCCGCGGCGGACTGGGAACTCTGGCGGGTGAGAGACCCGACGCTGCTGGACATGTTCACGATTCGCGGTGCGGCGGACCGCCTGAGCAGCGGCAGCATGGCGTTGGTGACGCGGACGACGCCGATCACGTTGGTCTCCACGACCGTTCGCATGGTCGCGGGGGCGACGGTCGTGGGCGTCTGCGGCATCCCGCCGGTCACCCCGGCGTTGTTGACCAGCGCGTCGAGCCGTCCGAAACGCTCGGAGAGCAGGGAGGCCGCCGCGGTGACGCTCTCGTCTGAGGTCACGTCGAGGGGTACCGCGAACGCGTCGACCCCCTCGGCGCGGAGTTTCTCGACGGCCTCCGAGAGCCGCTCCGGGGACCTGGCCCCCACGCCGACGGTGTGGCCGAGGGCGCCGAGCCCGAGGGCGATCTCGTATCCGATTCCCTTGTTGGCGCCGGTGATCAGTGTGATCTTCTGTTCGCTCATGACCCGAATCCTGGCCGGTACGGCCGAGAGCACTCCAACACCGCCTGGGTAGCACTCGATACCCCACGGGTATTGATCCCGGGTACGGTGAGAGCATGGAGACGCGGGAGCTGCGGTACTTCGTCGCCGTCGCCGAGGAACTCCATTTCGGCCGCGCCGCCGAGCGCCTCGGGATCGCCCAGCCGCCCCTCTCGCGAGCGATCAAGCAGTTGGAACGCCGCCTGGGCGTTCAGCTCTTCGAACGCACCAACCGTACGGTCGCACTCACCGAGGCCGGAAAGGTCCTGCTCAGAGAGGGCCGGGCCGCCCTCGACGCGGTCGACGCCGCCGCCCGCCGCACCCGCCGCGCCGCCGCCGAGGAGCCGAAACTGGTGCTGGTCACCAAGGCCGGGGCGTCGGGTGAACTGCTGCCGAAACTCCTGGACGCCTACGCCGCCGAGCCCGGCGCGGTCGCCGTCGAGGTCCTGCTGTGCGGGATCGGAGAGCAGGAGCGGCTGCTCCGCGACGGCCGTGCCGACGTGGGCCTGCTGCACAGGCCGTTCGACTCGACGACCGGCCTGGACATCGAGGAGCTGAGCACCGAGGGCCAGATCCTGATCCTGCCGAAAGGCCATCCCCTCGAAGGCCGTACGGACCTGCGCATGGCCGACATCGCCGGCCTTCCGCTGCCGCGCTGGCCGCGCTTCGACGGCGGCTACCCCGACGGTCCGGGACCCGAGGTGCACGACCACGCCCAGCTCCTGCAACTGGTCGCGCTGGGCAGGGCGGTGGCACTACTGCCCGAAACCGCCCGGAGCCATCTCCGCCGCGACCTGGCCTTCGTGCCGATCCTGGACGCGCCGACCGTCACCACCGTGATCGCCTGGCCGCCGCACAGCCGCTCCCTGGCCCTCGCCGGCCTGATCCAGACGGCCACCCGCCTTTAGAGCCGACCTCATTCGGCAAGGCACCGGTAGCAGACGCCCATCAGGCGTCGCTCTTGAGCACCTCAACGAGACTTCCGAAACCCGCCCGGCTCATCACGACCCGGGCACCGTCAGGATCCTTGCTGGCCGGGCGGGGATGTGCCGGTTACCTGGCGCCGTGTGGTGACGCGAAGTTCGCCGCTGATCAGATCGACGCTGTGCTCAGGCACAAGATGTTCCCGGCCGCCTGGTGGTCGCGGGAGCGATGTCAGGCGGCCGGGGGCGGGCGGGTGGTCTCGGGCGGCGGTGTCGGCCCCACGCTTCGTCACCGCCGATCTGCCGTTCCCCGCGCCGCACCGCACCGCCCGGCGGATATCGCCCATGGCGGTGCAGGTGGTCAAGCTGCCGAGACGCCTAGGGTGCGGGAGCCGGACGGCCCAGCGCGTTCCTCAGTGCCTCGGTTAGGCGGTGGACGTCGTGCTCGGTGGTGCGCCAGTTGCTGAAGGCGGCCCGGAGCGCGGGTACCCCGGCATAGGTGGTCGGGGTGAGGAAGGCCTCGTCCTTCAGGTCGGCGGCGAGGTCGGCGAGCCGCTCGGCGGTGGGGTCCTCTGCCAGCGTGAAGCAGACGACGTTCAGGCGGACCGGTGCCAGCAGGCGCAGTCCGGGGATCGTCTCGACGGCCTGGCCAAGGGCGTGGGCGCAGGCGATGTTCCGCTGGACGATCTCGCGGTGCCCGTCCCGTCCGTAGGCCCGCAGCGTGAACCAGGCGGCGAGGGCGCGCAGGCGGCGGGAGTTCTCCGGGGTGAGGTGGACGGGGTCGGGCGTCTCGCCGAGCGGGCCGAGATAGGCGGCGGCGTTCTGGAACACCCGGGTCTGGAGGCGCCGGTGGCGGGTGAACTGCACGGCGCTGTCGTAGGGGACGTTCAGCCATTTGTGCAGGTCGACGCAGATGGAGTCGGCGGCGTCGAGTCCGGCGACCAGGTCCGCGTGGCCGGGCGACAGCGCCGCGAAGGCGCCGAAGGCGGCGTCGACGTGGAGCCAGAAATCGTGGCGTTCCCGCAGCGCGGCGATGGCGCGGAGGTCGTCGAAGTCGACGGTGTTGACCGTGCCGGCGTTGGCCACCACGATCACCGGGCCGCCGGCCTGGGCCAAAGCCCGCTCCAGCGCCTCGACATCGACCGCTTCCCGGCCGTGCAGAACCGGCACCTGAACCAGCGAGGCGCGGCCTAGGCCGAGGAGCGACAGGCCCTTCCCGATGCTCGAATGCGGGCTGCCGGACAGGACGCGCACCCGCCCCAGTGCCGCCGCGCCGTCCTCCGCCACGTCGACGCCCGTGCGCTCGCCGAGCCACTCGCGGGCGATGGCCAGGCCCACCGTGTTGGACATGGTCGCGCCGCTGACGAACGCCCCCTGGTGCGCGGCGCCGAGACCGAACAGCTCGCGCAGCCAGCCGACCGTCCGGCGTTCGAGCTCCGGGCCCGCGCCGTCGAGCGCCGACGTGGGGTTCTGGTCGGCGGCCGCGGTCAGCCAGTCGCCCGCCAGCGCGGCAGGCGTGACGCCGCCCGTGACGAAGCCCAGGTAGCGGGGCCCCGCGCTGGCGGACAGCAGCGGAGCCCACTCGCGGGTGAACTCCGTGAGCGCCGCCGCCAGCCCGGCTCCCTCCTCGGGGAGCGGTTCGGGGTCGGGCAGGCGCAGCGGCGGGACGACCGGCTGCTCGTGCAGGCGGCCGAGGATGTCGTTCGCGCTTAGGCCGACCGTCCGCAGGAGATCCGCGAGCCCGGCGAGATCAGCGGCGAGGCGTGGATGCATGGGTGGAACGGTAGCCAGGGCGGCATCCGAAATCCTGGTCCAATACTGGCAAACTGGACCAATGCGTACTACCGACCTGCAGTTGGCCGCGGCGCTGGGCGCGTGGCGAAGACCGGGCGTGGCGCTGGCCCGGGCGCTGGCCGACGCGGTCGGCGACGCCGCCCTGGACGGCCGGCTGCGGGTCGGCTCCCCGCTTCCCGCCGAACGCCGTGCCGCCGCCGCGCTCGGCGTGAGCCGGGGCACCATGACCGCGGCGCTGGACATCCTCCGCGCCGAGGGATGGGTCGACACGCGCCGCGGCAGCGCGAGCACCCTGCGGCTTCCGCCGGAGGCGGCGATGCGCGTCGCCCCGACCTCGGCCGTCGGCGAGGACGGCGTCATCGACCTGCGAAGGGCGGTTCCGGCCGCGCCCCACACGGCGTACCAGCAGGCGGTGCTGAGAGCGGTCGAGCGTTCCGGCCCGGTCCTGGCCGAGAGCGGGGAGGCCGGCCCCGGGCTGCCGGAGCTGCGCTCACTGATCGCGGACCGCTACACGGGGGAAGGGCTCGTCACGCGGCCCGAGCAGATACTGGTCACCGCGGGGGCGCGCGCGGCCCTCGCGCTGCTGACGGCGCACCTGCGTCCCCGGGCCGCGGCCGTGGAGATCCCCACCTATCCCGCCGTGCTGGCCGGCTTCCGGGACGCCGGAACCCGCCTGGCCGGCTGCCGGGTCACCACGGGCGGCTGGGACCTCGACCAGCTCGACGACGCGTTCCGGGTCGCGGCGGGCGGGGTGGCCTACCTGGTCCCCGACTTCCAGAACCCGACCGGCGCGCTCATGCCGGACGCCGCCCGGCGCACCGTGGCGCGGCTCGCCGAACGGCACCGGGTGACCGTCCTGGTGGACGAGACCATGCGCGACATCGATCTGCGCGCGGCACCGGAGTCGCTTGACCGGATACCCCGCGCCGTCCTCATCGGATCGGCGGCCAAGACGGTCTGGGCCGGCCTGCGGGTCGGCTGGATCCGCGGAACGGCCGCGCTGGTCGGCGAGCTGGCCCGCCATCCGCTGTGCGAGCCGCTGTCCGCGGCGCCGACGCAGCAGATGATCGCCGCCGAGCTCCTCCGCGACCCCGCGCCGGTCCTGGACCACCGGCGGAGGGCCCTGCGGCGGCAGCGCGACCACCTGAGCGGGCTGCTGGCAGGAGACGACCGCTGGCGGTTCACGGTCCCTCCGGGAGGGCTCGCGCTCTGGTTGCGCCTGACCGACGTGCGCTCCGACCTCGTGACGGCCCGGGCCCGCGCGCACGGGCTCGAACTCGCACCCGGACCGTCCTTCGCGGCCGACGCGACCTGCTCCCACCATCTGCGCCTGCCCTACACCTCGCCGATCGCCACGCTGGACCGCGTCGCGGCCGTGCTGGACGGCGCGTGCGGCGGCCAAGGCCCGGAGGCCCCGGGTCGGGGCCACCGGGAGGCGCGCTCCGGTCGGTGAGCCGCCGCTCAGGTGGTCGTGCCGCTCATTTCTCGGCCTTCTCGGCGAGGGCGGTCAGGTCGGACAGGATCTCGGACGCCATGACGGGGTGCAGCTCGCCGAACGTCAGCGGCGTCCCCTTGCTGGGCCAGAAGTCGTCGGGTTCCGGGGCGAGCCACACGTAGTCGAGGACCTGGTGGTCGCCGGTGGCGTCGAGCGCGCCGACCGCGAAGCCGGGATCGAGGTCGATGACGACGTACTGCTGATCGTCGACGCGCCGGTAGATCCACCGTTCGACCCCGGCGTCCAGCGGCGCGCCGCGCTCCCAGCCCAGCTTCACCAGCCCGAGGACGTCGCCGAAGGGCAGCTTGAGGCCCTCGAACCGCTTCAGCCGCCCGCTGCCGCCCTCCTGCTCGGTCAGCGCGAAGACCGGGCGGGTGAGCTGCGGGAACGGCTGTGTGATCTCGTAGTCGGCGAACACCTCCGTCCACGCCTCCGCCGCGCCGCCGAGGTCCAGCGGGTGGGCGATGCCGACGCGCGCCGACTCGGGGAGGGTGAACGCGTCGTCGTCGGCGTCGGCGAGCGACCGGTCCTCGGCGATGCGGAACGCGGTGGTCCTGCCGCCGTCCTCCGCCAGCCAGACCAGGCGGCGGGCGACGTGCCAGACGAGCGGGTGCCGGACGAGGTGCTCGCCGAACTCGGCGGGCGTCCAGCGGCGCCGCGTCACCATCGCCTGCTCCAGCCTGCGGATCTGCTCGGAGGCGACGGTCCGGACGTCCTTCTTGAGCCCCGCGAACGCCTTGTAGGCGGCGGGCGCGAGTTCCGGGTCGTCCTTGGCGCCGGGCTTGGGGAGGGACTTGCGGCGCTTCCCGTCCTCGTCGGCGACGAACGGCTTGAGCTGCTCGTCGAACCGGACGAGGAAGCGGCGCGGCCCGTAGTCGAGGGCCATGCCGCCGTCGGCGTCGAGGCCGAAGTCGGGGACGAGCCGGTCCGCGAGCTGGTCGGTGGTCAGCCCGAGCCGCTCGGCGACCTGCCGGATCCGCTCCTGCGCCTCGTACTGGAGGCCTTTGAACTTCACCTTCTGGGCGATGCCGTGCAGGTGCATCAGCGCCACGTCGGTGCCGATCTCGGCGAGGACGCCGAGGCCGTTGACGGCGTTCTTGTGCCCGCCCTCCCCCGGCCACGCCCGGATCACCGGGGTGAGGAGCCGGACGGTCTCGTCGTCGCCGGTGCGGCCGAGCTGCCGCAGGGCCCAGGCGTCCTTGGACGGCTTGCCTGCGTCGAGCCACTGCCGGAACAGCGCCCACCCGAACTCGGCCACCGAGCCCGGCGCGCACGCCTCCGCCAGCTCGTCCATCCCGTGGGGGGTCGGGAGGGCGAGCAGCTCGATCAGGCGGCTGACCGCGTCCAGGGGAAGGGCGCGGTCGCGGCCGCGCAGCAGCACCTGCGGGAGCGGCGCCGGATCCGCCCAGGCGCCGATCTTGGCGGGCTGGTCGAGGCCCGTCTCCGCCGCGGGCCGGGACAGCAGTTCCCCGATCGCGTCCGCGGCCTCGCCGCCATGGGCGTCGCGGGCGGCGGCCGCGACCGCGTCGGGGCCGTGCGCGTCCAGCAGGTGGCGGAGGGCCGTCTCGGCGTTCCGCCAGTCCTTGGCCTTCTTGCCGAGCGCCGCCGGGACCAGGAAGGGCACCGCGTCGAGCCCGTGGCGGCCGAACCACTCGCGGGCCGGGTCGAGAAGCGCGCCGCGCTTGGCGAGCCCTTCCGCCATCAGCATCGCCACGCGGCCGTCCAGGTAGGGCATCAGCGGGGCGGAGGAGTAGCCCGGGTTCGCCTTGGCCATCCGGATGGCCGCCGGCAGGGCGTCCATCTCGTAGCGGGCCGCGAGGAGCCGCGTCCACGCGTGAGCCCATCGGACGGCGTAGCCCTCCCAATCGGGCAGAAGCGGACGGATCAGATCCTCCGGCCCGTGCACCATCAACTGCACGGCGCCGGTGCGGTGGTTCCCCGTCTTGTAGCCCTCGACGAGCGCCTCCCAGTCGGTGCTGTCCGGCTCGCCGATCCCCGGGTCGGTTTGGAGCCACTCCTGGCGCTCGCCGTCCAGCCACCCGAGCCGCGGCTCCGGGACGGCAAGACCGGTCAGGGCGGGGCGGCGCGGACGCAGCCACGGCGGGTCGGTGAGCACGGCGGGCAGTTCGTCCGGCGCCGCCGCCGGGACGCGGGCGGACGCGGCGGAGGCGCGGCGGACGGCGTCGGCCACGTCGTCCGGCAGACCGGGCAGCGCGGAGGCGACCAGGTCGGCGTTGGCCTCGACGTGGGCGGCGAGCAGGTCGTCGGCGCCCGCGCGGGCCAGCAGCCGCAGCGCCCGCACCGGGAACCGGCGGGCGGCCTCCCCGAGGGCGGCCCGGACGTGCTTGCGGTCGAGCCGGTCGAGCAGCGCCTGGAACGCCTCGTCCGTCGGCAGGATCGCGACCGTCTCGAAGATGCGCTTGCGGTCGTCCGACGCCAGGTTGCCTCCGTCCGCCTCGGCGAGCAGGAGGGGCAGGACGCCGGGGCCGATGCCGTCGGCCATGCTGGCCAGCAGCCCCCGGGTCGCCCAGCCCCAGTACAGGTCGCGCGCCGGATACGGGGCGTCGAGCTGCTCCGGCTTGCCGAGCGCCGACATCACCATCCACAGCAGGGTGTGGTTGCGCGCCGGCGGCGGCGGGACGGCGCAGCACTCGTCGACCCAGTCCTCCCGCGTCGGGACGAGGTACGACACCAGCCAACGGGTGCACCAGCCGGTCCTGAGGGCGGCCAGCCGCTCGACCGCGTCCGCGTACTCGGCCTCGGGCGCGACGGCCAGCAGCCCGCGGACGCGGCGCGCCTCCTCATCCGGGATCTTGGGCAACCTGGCCTCATCCGAGACGCGTCGGGCGCCGACCCGGGTGCCGCCGCCCCCTCTGGTCGCCTCCGTCCTGCTCAGTTCGACCAGCGCGCACGCCGCGAACGCGACCCCGTGCTCGGTGACCCATGCGTCGACGAACGCCCGGTGCGCCCTGTTCTTCTCGTCCAGGCCGTGCACGCGCACCACCGTGACGGCCGCGATCGCCGCCGCCCCGGCCGGATCGGCACGGCCGTCCAGGTGCCGCCGCGCCGCCTCGGTCAGCTCGGGCTCCCCTTCGCCGCCCTTGAGCAGCGCCTCGACCGCCCCGGTCTGCTCGATGAAGCCCTGGACGGCCCGCGCCGCCGAGCGGTCCACCTTGATCTTGGGGCCGGGCGCGCCGCCGCGCCGCGCGTGCAGCGAACGCCGCCAGGCGTCCGGGATCACCAGGTCGTCCTCGCCGGGGAGCTGATCTTCCATGCCGCCCAACCGTAGAGGGGCGCGCCGACAAATCCGTAGGATCCGGGAAATGATCGACTCTGGGGGCGCGCGGACGTGGCGGCGCGGCGACGTCGTGCTCGACCTCTACGAGGTCCTCGACGTGGTGGCGAGCGGCGGGATGGGCCTGGTCTACCGGGTGCGGCACCGCGGCTGGGACGCCGAGCTGGCGATGAAGGTGCCCCGTCCGGAGCTGGTGGGATCGCCGGACGACCTGCGCGCGTTCGAGGACGAGGCGGGGACCTGGGTCGGGCTCGGCCTGCACCCGCACACGGTGAGCTGCGCCTACGTACGCCGGCTCGACCCGCTGCTCGGGGTGTTCGCCGAGTGGGTGGACGGGGGCAGCCTCGCGGACGCGGTCCGGGACGGCCGGCTCCGCGACCCCGACCCGCGGCGCGCGACGGCCCGGATCATCGACGTCGCGATCCAGTTCGCCTGGGGGCTGGACCACGCGCACCGCAGCGGCCTCGTCCACCAGGACGTCAAGCCCGGCAACGTGATGCTCACGCGGGACGGGACCGCCAAGGTGACCGACTTCGGCCTGGCGAAGGCCCGCGTCCGGGCGGGCGAGGACGGCGTGCGGCGCCCCGACGCCGACCCGCTGGTCAGCTTCGCCGGGCTGACCCCGGCGTACTGCTCGCCCGAGCAGGCGCTCGCGGCGGAGGGCCGCCGGACGCCGCTCACCCGCGCGACCGACGTGTGGTCGTGGGCGCTCAGCGTCCTGTCGATGTTCACCGGGGGCCCGCCGGTCCGGTTCGGCGCGCTGGGCGGGCGGGCGTTCGAGGAGTTCGCGGCGCGGGCGACCGGCCTGCCGCCGGATCTGACCGCCCTGCTGGGCGCGTGCTTCCGGCCCGACCCGGCCGCGCGGCCGGACCGGATGGACGAGCTGGCGGACGCGCTCGCCGCCGTCTACGCGCAGGTCGCCGGCGTCCCGTACCCGCGGGCCCGGCCCCGTCCCGCCACGCTGCTCGCCGACGGCCTGTCGAACCAGGCGCTGTCCATGCTCGACCTCGGGCACCCCGCCGAGGCGGAGGCGCTGTGGGAGCGGGCCCTGGAGACCGATCCGCACAACCCGCACGCGGTGTTCGACCGGGGCCTGCACCGCTGGCGCGCGGGGCGGCTGACCGACGCCGAGCTGCTCGCCGAGCTGGAGGCGGTCCGCGCGACGCACGACGGCGACTGGGTCGGCGACCACCTGCTCGGCCTCGTCCACCTGGAGCGCGGCGACCCGGCCGAGGCGACGGCGTTCCTTGAGGCGGCGGTCCGGCGGGCGCCGCACGCCCCCGAGCCCGCCGCCGCGCTGGAACGCGCCCGGCGCCTGCGCGCACCAGGGCCGCCGGTCGTCCTGGAAGGGCACGCCAACGGCGTCAACGCGCTCGCGCTCGGCCCGGGCGCGGCCATGGCGGTGAGCGGCGGGCGGGACGACTCGTCCAATCCCCCGCCGGGCTCCGAAGGCGGCACCGTCCGGCTCTGGGACCTCGCCTCCGGGCGCTGCCTCCACACGCTGCCGGCGCATCCGGGCGGGCTCGCCGGCGGGGTGGGCGCCGTCGCGCTGAGCCCCTGCGGCCGGTTCATGGCCTCGGCCGGCGCGGACGGCGCCCTCCTTCTGTGGGACGTCCGCGCGGGGCGCGTCCTGCACCGGTTCGAGGACCATCCCAGCAGGGTCGCCTCACTCGGTTTCTCCGAGGACGGCTCGCTGCTGGTGTCGGCCACCGAGGGCGGGACCGTCCGCGTGTGGGCCACGCTCGGCGGACGGTGCGTGCACGCGCTCCAGAACGAGCAGGACCTCGGCCGCGGCCACGGGACCGCCGTCGCGGTGACGGGCGACGGCGCGCACATCGTGAAGTGGGAGCCGACGACGATGCGGCTCCGCGTCTGGGAGACCGGAACCGGCGGCCTGGTGCGCACGATGCCGCTGCCGGGGGCGACCGTCGCGCTCGGCCCCGGCGGGCGCGTGGCGCTGGCCGTGTCGGACACCGAGCAGCGGCTGGTGGACCCTCTCGCGGGCCTGCCGCTGCGGACGGTCCGCTTCCCCGTCGGCCGGGGCGCGCGGTTCGGGGTCAGCGGCGACGGGTCGCGGGCGCTGACCGGCGGCCTCCAGCTGTGGGACCTGGACGGGGGCCGCTGCCTGCGCACCCTGCCCGGCGACGGCGGCTCCCTGACCGTGCCCGTGCTGAGCGCCGACGGGCGCGTGGGGCTCACCGCGGCGGGGCGGCACGCCCGGGGCCGCGCTCAAGCTCGACCCGGCGGCGGGCGACGCGCTCGCCGAGAAGGTCCGGG
>NZ_JBEUPD010000075.1:0-12627 GCF_040492135.1 Actinomadura sp. NPDC000600 | reverse complement strand
GGCAGGATCTGCTCGTGTTCGAGCTGGTGGCGGGCGATCTCGTTGCCGCCGTGGTCGAAGATCATGAATCGGGTGCTGGTCGTGCCCTGGTCGAGCGCTCCGACGAAGTCGGCCATGGACTCTTCCTTTCCGCCCGCGCGAACGGGCACCTCAGGTGACGTCGTACTCCGGCTTCGGCTCGGTGGGCAGGCCGCCCTCCTCCTCCGGGAGGTTGCGCCCGACGAGCAGGAGGAACAGGCCGGCGCCGAGCACGCCTCCGATCAGCGGCGCGGCGATGGGAACCCAGAAGTACAGCCCGCCGTACTGGTCCCGCCAGGCGGTGTCGTAGCCGGTCAGGTACTGGGCGAGCCGGGGCCCGAAGTCGCGGGCCGGGTTGATCGCGTAGCCGGCGTCGGAGCCGAACGCCATCCCGATCGCCACCACCACGAGGCCGATGATCAGCGGTGCCAGGTTGGACAGCGGCGGCGCGTTGCGCGGGTCGGTGAGGGCGAGGACGAGGAACAGCAGGATGGCCGTGCCGATCACCTGGTCGCGGAACGCACCCCAGGTGCCGACCGGGAGCGAGCCGTTGCCCGGCAGGGTGGAGAACACGAACTGGGTCTTGAAGGTGTGGCCGGGGTCGAACTTCGCGAGGATCTCGCTGTAGTCCCACCGGACGATCAGCGCGGCCACGAAGGCGCCGAGCGTCTGCGCGAAGCAGAACGGCAGGACCTTGCGCCAGGGGAACCCCTGGAACACCGCGAGCGCGACGGTGACGGCGGGGTTGAGGTGGCCACCGCTGATCCGGGCCGCGACGTACACGCCGAGCGTGACGCCGAAGCCCCAGGCCCAGGCGATGCTGTTGTGGTCGCCGAGGCTCTGCGGCTCGCCGAGCCCGCTCGCCGCGACGACCTGGGCGACGACGCCCACGCCGAACAGGATCAGGATCAGCGTGCCGGCGAACTCCGCCGACATCTCCCTGACGATCTCGGGGAGTCTCGGCCCTCGCGTCATTTCTCCTCCTCGGGCGTGTGGGCGGGCCGCAGCGGGCCGTGATCGTGATCGTTCCCAAGGAGGGCGTCCCTACACAGAGTGATCTAATGACCGCGGAACGCGTCCTCCAGCCACCACGAGGGGCACCGGCGGGTGGTCTTGGCGTCCACCACCATCGGCCGGTCGCGCGGCCCCGCCAGCCAGTCGGCCACCGCCGCGAGGTCGGCGCGGGTCCGGACCGTCGCCGCCGCGCAGCCGAACCCGCGCCCGATCGCGGCCAGGTCGGCCGGCGGGAACGTGACGGTGCCGAGCGGATGCCCGCCCGGGCCGAAGTGGTGCACCTCGGCCCCGTAGGCCTCGTCGTCGTAGACGAGCACGAGCAGCCCGAGCCCGAGCCGGACGGCGGTCTCCAGTTCCGCGACCGACATCAGCGCGCCGCCGTCGCCGAGCGCGGCGACGGT
Organism: Actinomadura sp. NPDC000600; assembly: GCF_040492135.1. NCBI lineage: Bacteria > Bacillati > Actinomycetota > Actinomycetes > Streptosporangiales > Thermomonosporaceae > Actinomadura > Actinomadura sp. NPDC000600. Next base: position 11,194 of record NZ_JBEUPD010000075.1, on the reverse strand, counting down.
GAGCCGGTCCGGGCGGGCCGCGGCGGCGCCGATGGCGGTGGCCAGACCGAGCCCGACCGACTGGAAGGCCTGCGTGAACACGAGGCCGTCGTCATCGGGGACGTCCAGGAACATCGCCGGGTAGCCCATGAAGTTGCCGGAGTCGACGGCGACCGTGCGCTCGCGGGGCAGCATCCCGTCCAGGGCGATCGTCAGCGTGCGCGGGTCGATGCGGGGGCCGCCCTCGCCGTCGTCGGGCTGCTCGTCGTAGGGGACGTCCTGCCAGCGGCCCTCGCGGGCGAGCCGCTCCGCGACCTCGGGCGTGCGGTACCCGGCGGCCCGGTGCCCGCGCGCGTCGAGCTCGGCGGAGACGGCCCGCGCGGTCTCCGCGGCGTCGCCGATCAGGCCGAGGTCGACCGGTCGGTGCGCGCCGAGCGCGTGCGCCTCCACGTCGACCTGCACGACCACGGCGTCCCGGCCGATGAGGGCGCCGTGCCGCGTCGTCCACCCGGTGAGCGAGCAGCCCCAGGCGACGACCAGGTCCGCGCCGCGGATCAGCTCGGCCGCGGCGGGCGTGGCGAACCCGCCGCTGACGTCCAGGGCGAAGGGGTCGCCGGCGAACAGGCCGCGCGCCACCGCCGACGTGGCGGGCAGCGCCCCGCAGCGTTCGGCGAGTCCGGCGAGGGCGTCGCGGGCGCCCGACAGGCGCGCGCCGCGGCCCGCGACGAACACCGGCCGCTCCGCCGCCTGGAGCGCGTCGGCGAGGCCGCCGACCGCGGCGGGCGGCGGCACCGGCAGCGCCGGCACCCGCCCCGGCCGGCCCCGCGCGGGCGTCCGCGCCGCCGCCTCCGGCAGGTCGGCGGCCTGCACGTCCAGCGGCAGCCCGAGCAGCACGGTGCGGCGCTCGGCGACCGCCGTCCGGCAGGCGCGCGCCACATCGGCCAGGGCGGTCTGCGGCGAGTGGATCCGCTCGGGGACGGCGCCCACCGCGGCGGCGATCGCCGCCTGGTCGACACGGAAGTTGGAGCGGACCGCCGCGGCGGCCACCTCGCCCGCGACCACCACCAGCGGCGTGCGGCTCTTGGCGGCCTCCGCCAGGCCGGTGACCGCGTTGGTGAGGCCGGGCCCCTGGTGGACGGTCGCGATCCCGAGGCCGCGGCCCACCCGCGCGTACGCGTCGGCCATCGTCACGGCGCCGGCCTCGTGGCGGGCCGCGACGAACCGGGCGCCGTTGGCCACGAGGGCGTTCGTCACGTGGAAGTTGCCGCTGCCGACGACCCCGAAGACGGTGCCGGCGCCGAACCGCGCGAGGGCCTGCCCGACGGCCTCGGCGACGTTCATCGCTCGATCAGCGCGAGCACGCGGGCGGGGCTGCCCGAGCCGCCGACGATCGGCAGCGGGGAGGCGAGCAGCACGGCGCCGCGGGCCGGCAGCCGGTCGAGGCCGCGCAGCTGGGTGAGCCCGTACTTGCCCGCGCCGAGGAAGTAGGAGTGGCACGGGAACGGCGGGTCGAAGCCGTGGGCGGCGCCCGCGTCGGTGCCCACGGTCTCCACGCCGAGCCCGAGCAGGGGCGTCTCCTCGGCGAGCCACCGGGCGCACTCGGCCGAGATCCCCGGCGTGTGCGGGCCGCTCTCGTCGGCGTTGAGGAAGGCGTCCTGGTCGCCGGCGCGGGCGTCCCAGCCCGTCCGGTAGAGGAGCCAGCCGCCGTCCGGGAGCGGGCCGTGCTCGCCCTCCCAGTCGCGGACGTGGTCGATCTCCAGCAGGAAGTCGGGGTCGGCGGCGGCGCGCTCGGACGCGTCCAGCACCACGGCGGGGGCGACGAGCCGGGCGGGCGGGACCTGCGAGACGTCCTCCCCGTCGCGGCCGGTGGCCCAGTGCACCGGGGCGTCGAAATGGGTGCCGACGTGCTCGCCGGTCTCGATGTCGTTCCAGTACCAGGCGGGGCCGCGGTCGTCGTACCGGCTGATCTCCCTCAGCCGGAACGGGACGGTGTTGGCGAACGGCTCCGGCAGCCGCAGGATCGGGGTCCGCTCCGACAGCGGGGCGGTCAGGTCGACGATCTCGACGGAGCCGTCGGCGACGGCGGCGAGCAGCTGGGCGAGCACGGACATCGTTCCTCCGGCGGCGCGGGGGCTGGGTGGACGCGCGAATCCGTCGAACGTACCGCAGACGGCCGTGTTCGGAGGGTCACCGGACGCAGGCCGCGGGCCTTTGTGCCGCGACGCCATGTCCGCCGCCGGATTTCGTCGCACCGCACCATGGACGCGGCGGCGCGGGGCGCCCACCATCGGGGCGGAACCCCGGCCGAACCCGCCCCCCACGGAGGTCCGATGCGCCGCAGGCCCTGGACGCTCGCACTCGCCGCAGCCGCCGCCACCGCCGCCCTCGCCGCTCCCCCGGCGCACGCCGCTCCCCCGGCGCACGCCGCTCCCCCGGCGCCCGCGCCGCCGCCCGCGCCGTCCGCCCGCGTCACCGAGGCGGCGCGCGGCTTCGACCCCCTGCTCCCCTCGTCCGACCCCGTCGGCCTGCACGAGGCCCACCGGCCGCTCAAGGTCGCCTACACCTACGAAGGCCGCGAGCACACCCTCGACGACTACCTCGCCCGCACCGGGACGCAGGGATTCGTCGTCCTGGACCGCGACGACGTCGTCTTCGAGCGCTACGTCGCCGCCGACCGCGGCACCCTGTTCCAGTCGTGGTCGATGGCGAAGTCGTTCACCTCGGCGGCGGTCGGCATCGCGCTCGGCGAGGGCCTCATCGACTCGATCGACGACCCGGTCACCCGGTACGTCCCGGAGCTCAAGGGGTCGGGGTACAACGGCGTCTCGCTGCGGGACCTGCTGCGGATGTCGTCGGGCATCCAGTGGACGGAGACCTACGACGTGCCGTTCGTGCACGTCGCCGCGAGCCTCGGGTACCCGCTGACCGAGCTGGCCAAGCAGCGCAAGCGCGGATGGCAGCCCGGGACGAGGTTCGAGTACACGAGCATGAACTCGTTCGTCCTCTCCTGGGTGGTGGCCAAGGCGACCGGCGTCCCGTACCACTCCTATGTCCAGCGGAAGATCTGGGGCCCGGCCGGAATGGCCTCCAAGGCGTACCTGGGCAACGACTCCAACGGCAACAGCATGGGGTACTGCTGCTACTACGCCACCGACCGCGATTTCGCGAGGTTCGGCCTGCTGTACCTGAACGGCGGCAGGGCGAACGGGCGCCAGGTCGTCCCCGCCTCCTGGGTGACGGAGTCGACGCGGCCGTCCGCCCCGTTCAACCAGGGGTACGGCCTGCAGTGGTGGCTCGGCGAGGACGGCGGCTTCTCCGCCAACGGCCTCGGCGGCCAGCTCATCTGGGTCTCGCCCCGGTACGGCGTCGTCATCGTGAAGTCGACGCTGGGGACCGTCCTCGCCGGGGAGGAGACCGACGCCGCCTTCGAGGCGGTCGCCGCCGAGGTCGCGCGGACCCGCCCGGCCCTGGCGGGCTGACCGCCGTCCCGCGCCGGGGAACATTCCAGATGCGCCAGAGGTTAGCGTTCCCTAAGGGTGATCCGGATCATCGAAGGGGACCGTATGGCGACGGAACCGGCACGCAGGGGACGCAGGCTCCACCGGGGGACGGTGCTGCGCACCGAGCGCCTCACACCGCACATGATCCGCGTGGTCCTCGGCGGTGACGGGCTCTCGGAGTTCGGCGCGGGCGAGTTCACCGACCACTACGTGAAGCTGCTGTTCCCCCGGCCGGGCGTCGCCTACCCCGAGCCCTTCGACATGGAGCGGGTCCGCGCCGAGATGCCGCGCGAGCAGTGGCCGAGCACCCGCACCTACACCGTCCGCGCGTGGGACGGGGGGGCGCGCGAGCTGACGATCGACTTCGTCCACCACGGCGACAAGGGCCTCGCCGGCCCGTGGGCGGCGAGCGCCCGGCCGGGCGAGGAGATCTACTTCACCGGACCGGGCGGCGCCTACGCGCCCCGCGCGGACGCCGGCTGGCACCTGCTCGCCGGCGACGAGAGCGCCCTGCCCGCGATCGCCGCCTCGCTGGAGCGCGTCCCGGAGGGCGCCCCCGTCCGCGCGTTCGTCGAGGTCGCCGGACCTGAGGAGGGGCAGGACCTGCGCACGCCCGGCGACGCGGAGATCGTTTGGCTGCACCGGGGCGGCGGCCAGGTCGGCGACCTGCTGGTCGAGGCCGTCCAGAAGCTCGACTTCCCGGACGGCGAGGTGCACGCCTTCGTCCACGGCGAGGCCGACCTCGTCAAGGCCCTCCGCCGCCACCTGCGCGTCGAGCGCGGCATCCCCCTCGACCGGCTGTCGATCTCCGGCTACTGGCGGCGCGGCCGCGACGAGGACGGCTGGCAGTCCGGCAAGCGCGACTGGAACCGGCAGGTGGAGCAGGAGGAGGCCGAGGCGCTCGGCTGACCGCCGCCCGGGCTCAGGCGGTGACCTGGGCCTGGTCGTCCAGATCGGGGTCGGTGTCGGTGTCGGTGTCGAACCCGGGCAGCCAGCGTTCGGCCTCGGCGCGGAAGGCGCCCTCGGCCTCCAGCTGGCAGAGGACGCCGCCGCAGCCGGACAGGGCGCGGCTGACGGCGAGGTACTGCGGCGGGAGGCGGAGCGCGCGGGCGAGCGCGCCGGGCCGCAGGTCGGACGCTAGGCCGAGCCCGCGGGCGGTCTGCTCGCGCAGCCATCCGCGCGAGTAGCGGAAGCGCTCCACGGCGAACGGGGCGGCGTGCGGGGCGACGAGGGCGGCGACCTCCTCGGGGTCGACCTCGGCGTCCCCGACGAGGAAGCCCTCCTCGAACAGCGCGTCCACGATGTCGTCGGGGTCCCCGAGGGTGCCGATGCGCGTGAGGCGCCCGATCGACCACTGGAGCTCGGCCGGGACGCGGGCGGCGCCGCCGAAGTCCATGACGCCGAGGCGGCCGTCGTCCAGCAGCCGGAAGTTGCCCGGGTGCGGGTCGATGTGGATCATCTCGCAGCGGACCGGGCCGGACAGCAGGAACCGGAACAGCAGCAGCCCGGCGCGGTCGCGGCTCTCCTGGTCGCCCTCGGCGATCACCTTGGCGAGCGGGGTGCCGCCCAGCCACTCGGTGACCAGCACGTGGCCCGACTGGGCGACGACGGCGGGGACGACGAAGTCGGGGTCGTCGGCATAGGCCTCGTGGAAGGCGGTCTGGGCACGGGCCTCGTCGACGTAGTCGAGCTCCTTCTCCAGGCGGCGCTTGAGGTCGGCGACGATCGGCTTGACCTCCACGCCGGGGAACAGCGGCGTGACCAGGCGGCTGAGCCGGGAGATCTGGTTGAAGTCGCTCATCAGGGCCTGGGCGGCGCCGGGGTACTGGACCTTGACCGCGACGGTGCGGCCGTCGTGCCAGACGGCCTTGTGGACCTGGCCGATGGACGCGGCGGCGGCCGGGCGGTTGTCGAACTCGGCGAACATCTCCCGCCAGTCCGGCCCGAGGCCCTCGGCGAGGACGCGGTGCGTCGTGGCGGCGGGCATGGGCGGCGCCGCCTCCTGCAGGCGGGTCAGGCTGGCGCGGAACGGGCCGGCGACCTCCTCGGGCAGCCCGGCCTCGAAGATCGACAGCAGCTGCCCGACCTTCATGGCGCCGCCCTTCAGCTCGCCGAGCACGGCGAACAGCTGCTCGGCGGTGCGGCGCTGGACCTCCAGCGCCACGGCCTCGGCGGGGCGGCCGATGGTCCGCTTGCCGAAGCCGAGGGCGGTGCGCCCGGCGAACCCGAGCGGGAGGGTCGCCAGCTTCGCGGTCCGCGTCACCGCGCGGCGGGGGATGTCGCTCACGGCCCCTCTTTCGACGATGCGTCCAATGACTTCAGCCTCTCATGGGGAGCAAGGCCGCGAAACGGCCACACCCCGGCTACTCTTCAGCGTCCCGCCGCGCCCGGTGATTCCCCGCCGCCCGGGCAGGGGCGCAGCAGCAGCTCCACGACCTCCAGGGCCTGCTCGATCTCCGGCCGGTTCCCGCCCAGGTAGTGCGCGTACATGAAGGAGTCGGCGACCCTGACGATCGCCTGGGCGAGCGTGCGGGTCGGCAGCCGGGTGCGCAGCGCGCCGCGGTCGATCTCCGCCTGCAGCTCCGCGGTCAGCAGCTCGGTGGCGCGGTCCTCGATGGTGCCGGGCATGGTGGCCAGCCTGACGAACAGCCGGGGCTCGCGCTCGGTGAACGCCTTCAGCGGCCCGGCGTCCACCACCGCGCGCATGAACCGGTCGAGCAGGGTGAGGATCCGCGCGGCGCCGGCGCCGCCGACGCCGCGCGCGGCGACACGGTAGGTGCGCTCGGTCATCTCTCCGAGCAGGGCGCCGAGGAGCTGCTCCCGGCTGCCGACCCACCGGTAGAGGGTGGCGCGCCCGACGCCCAGCTCGGCGGCGAGCGCCGACATGTCGATCGGCTCGCCCCGCAGGTAGTGGGCGGACGCGGCGGCCAGCGCGGCGGCGCGGCCGCCCTGGTGCGAGGGCGAGCGGGTCGCGCCGGACGCCGGGCGGAAGGCGTCGCCGGCGGGAACGGGGCCGCTCATCGACCCAGCATGGCACAGCCGCCGCGCTGCCCATCCCATGACTTGTCGCGTTCGCGCGACTACAGGCGGTTATCGGGGGTAGCTAGCAGGTGTGAACCACAAACACGGGGGCGCCGGACGCAAGGGCCGGCTGCTGATCATCGGTGGGGCGGAGAACCGGGTCTGCGGCTCCGGCCCGCTGGAGACGTTCGTCGAGCTGGCGGGCGACGAGGACGCGCGGATCGTCGTCATCACCACGGCGACGGAGGTGCCCGAGGAGGTCGCCGACGAGTACACCGCCGTGTTCGGGCGGCTCGGCGTCTCCTCGGTGCGCGAGCTGCGGCTGCTCGGCCGCGCGGCGGCCGACGACGCGGCCACGCTGCGGGCGCTGGAGACCGCGACCGGGGTGCTGTTCAGCGGCGGCGACCAGTCGCGGATCCGCACCCTGGTCGGCTCGAAGACCAACGAGCTGCTCAAACGCCGGCTCGGCCAGGAGGGCCTGGTGATCGCCGGGACGAGCGCCGGCGCCACCGCCATGGGCCCCTGGATGATCCTCGGCGGCCGCGGCCACGAGGTCGCCGCGTCCAGCGTGAAGGTCGGCCCGGGGCTCGGCCTGCTCGACAACGTGCTGATCGACATGCACTTCAACGAGCGGGGGCGGCTGCCGCGGCTGATGAGCGGGATAGCGCTGGACACCCGGCTGCTCGGCGTGGGGATCGACGAGGACACGGCGATCGTGGTGGGCGACGGGCGGTTCGAGGTCGTCGGGACGGGCGTCGTCACGGTCGTGGACGCCGGGCAGGCGACGGTCGCCTACGCCGCCTCCGACGACGAGCCGATGGCCATGCTCGACGTGTCGCTGCACCTGCTGCCGGCCGGATGCGCGTTCCAGATGAACGACAGGCTCCCGGCGATCGGCGACATGCGCGGCCCGGAGGAGGGGTAGCGGTGCGGCTCGACCATGTGCGCCGCCTCGGCGGCCCGAACGTCTACCTGTCCCGGCCGGTCGCGATCGCGCGGCTGGACCTGCAGGGCCTGACCGGCCACGAGACCACCGACCACCCCGGCTTCGCCGGGCGGCTCGTCGACGCGCTGCCCGGCCTGGCCGGGCACCACTGCTCGGCGGGCCGCCCGGGCGGGCTGCTGGAGGCGATGGCGCGCGGCACCTACTTCGGCCACGTCACCGAGCACGTCACGCTGGAGCTGTCCGGGCTGATCGGCCGCGAGGTGTTCTTCGGCCGCACCGTGCGCGCGGGCGGCCCCGCCGAGTACGACGTGATCCTGGAGTGCCCGCGCGACGAGCCGTCCGCGAGCCCGGTGGTGGAGCGCCTGATCACGCTGGCGGTGCGGATCGTCAACGGGGCGCTCGCCGGGCGCGTCCCCGACGCCTCCGCCGACCTGGCCGCCGTCGCCGCCGTCCACGAGCAGGAGCGGCTCGGGGTGAGCACGGCGGCGCTGGCGCGCGCGGCGCGCGAGCGGGGCGTGCCGGTGCGCCGGGTCGGCGGCCTCAACCTGCTGAAGCTCGGGTACGGGCGTTACCGCCGGACGGTGTGGGCGGCGATGACCGACGCCACCTCGGCGATCGGGATGGAGGTCGCGGGCGACAAGCGGCTCGCGCACCGCCTGCTCGCCGACGCCGGCCTGCCCGTGCCGGAGGGCCGGGTCGCGGCGTCCCCGGGCGAGGCGCTGGAGGCGCTGCGCGCCGTCGGCGGCCCGGTGGTCGTCAAGCCGCTGGCGGGGCACCAGGGCGAGGGCGTCCACATCGAGCTGACCACGCCGCCGGAGGTGGTGGCCGCGTTCACCTCGGCGGCCGGGGACGGCGGCGAGGTCCTCGTCGAGAGCTACATCCCCGGCAAGGACTACCGGGTGCTGGTCGTCGGCGGCCGGGTCGCGGCGGCGGCCGAGCTGACCGCCGCGTGCGTGACCGGCGACGGGACGGCCCCGGTGGCGGCGCTGGTGGAGCGGGTCAACGCCGACCCTGCTCGCGGCGAGGGCCACGACCGGCCGCTCACCCGGCTCGTCCTCGGCCCCACCGAGCTGGCGCTGCTGGCGCGGCAGGGGCACGGCCCCGAGTCGGTGCCCGCCGCCGGGGAGCGGGTCTGGCTGCGCCGCAACGCGAACCTGTCCACCGGCGGCACCAGCCGGGACGTCACCGCGGACGTCCACCCGGAGGTCGCCGCGATGTGCGTGCGGGCCGCCGGGGCCGTCGGCATGGACGTGTGCGGCATCGACCTGCGGCTGCCCGACATCGCCTCCCCGCCGCCCGCCGAGCACGGCGCCGCCGGGATCCTGGAGGTCAACGCCGCGCCGGGCCTGCGGATGCACCTGGCGCCGCACGAGGGCGCGGGACGGGACGTCGCGGCCGACATCATCGGCCTGCTGTACCCGGAGGGGACGCCGTCGCGGGTGCCGGTCGTGTCGGTGACCGGCACCAACGGCAAGACCACGACCGTCCGGATGATCGCCCACATGCTGGAGCTGGACGGGCGGCGGACCGGCATGACCAGCACCGAGGGCGTCCACGTGGGCGGGCGCCTCGTCCACCGGTCCGACGCGTCCGGGCCGCGCTCGGCGGAGATGGTGCTCGGCGACCGGTCGGTGGAGGCGGCCGTGCTGGAGACCGCGCGGGGCGGCATCGTGCGGCGCGGCCTCGGCTACGACCGCGCGGACGTCGCGGTCGTCACCAACATCACCCGCGACCATCTCGGCGTGGACGACACCGAGTGCCTGGAGGACCTGGTCGACATCAAGTCGCTGGTCGCCGAGGAGATCCGGCGCGGCGGCCACGTGGTCCTCAACGCCGAGGACGAGGCGTCGGCGGGGCTCGCCGAGCGGCCGGGGGTCCGCGAGCGCGACCCGGTGCTGCGCCTGTTCGCCCTGTCCCCCGACGCCCCCGTCCTCGCGGAGCACCTGCGCGGCGGCGGGGTCGGCTACTGCGTGCGGGACGGGTGGCTGACCGAGGCGCGCGGCGACCGCCGGACCCCGATCCTGCCGGCCGCGGAGGTGGCGTGCTCGTTCGGCGGGCACGCCCGGCACGTGATCGCCAACGCCCTCGCCGCGTCGGCCGCCGCCCGCGCCCTCGGCGTCCCGGTGGAGGTCCTGGCGCGGGCGCTGCGCTCGTTCGACCCGCACACCCGCAACCCCGGCCGGGGCTGCGTGTACCAGGTCGGCGCCAACCCGGTCCTGGTCGACTACGCGCACAACCCGGCGGCGGTCGCGGCGGTGGGCACGTTCGTCGAGCGGCGCTGGGGCGGGTCGGGGGTCGCGGCGGTGACGCTGCCGGGCGACCGCTCCGACGAGCTGGTGGGCGAGACCGCCCGGGCGCTGGCGGGCTCCTTCGACCGCGTCGTCGTCTACGAGGACGAGGACCTGCGGGGGCGCCGCTCGGGCGAGATGACCCGGCTGATCGTCAAGGGGCTGCGGGAGGCCCGCCCGGGCGTGCGCCACCACCCGGCGGGCGACCTGAAGGGAGCGCTGACCTCGGCGCTGGACATGGCGGAGCCGGGCGAGCCCGTCCTGCTGCTGTACGAGAAGCTCCAGCCCGTGGTCGAACTGCTCGAGACGCTGGGCGCCGAGCCCGCCGGCTAGCCCGCCGGCCCGTCCACCGGCCCGTCCATCGGGCCGTCCGCCGGCGGCGGGCGCAGCAGCAGGGCGGTGACCGTCAGCAGCGCCAGCACCACGATGCCGTCCAGCCAGTAGTGGTTGGCGGTGCCGACGACGACCGCGACCGTCGCGGTCGGGTGCAGGAGCCACAGCCATCGCCACCGCGTCCGGGACGTGACGATGAGGCCGAGCGCGATGACGGCCGCCCAGCCGATGTGCAGGGACGGCATCGCCGCGTACTGGTTGGCGATCGTGTCGCTCTGCGGCGCCCCGTACACCGACGGCCCGTACCGGGCGGCGGTGTCGATGAGCCCGGTCGCGGGCAGCATGCGCGGCGGCGCCAGCGGCACGAGCAGGTGCAGGACGAGCGCCGCGGCGGTGAGCGCCACGAGGACCCGGCGCACCCACCGGTAGTGGGCGGGCCGCCGCAGGTAGACCCAGAGCAGGAACAGCACGGCCGCCGGGAAGTGCACGCCGGCGTAGTAGGCGTTGGCCGCGTGCACGAGGGTCTGGCTGTGCAGCAGGCCGTGCTGGACGGCGACCTCGTCGGGCAGGCCGAGGACGCGTTCGAGGCGCAGGACGCGGTGGGCGTTGTCGAACGCCTCGCTCACCCGCCCGTCCGCCAGCAGCCGCCCGAGCTTGTAGGCGGCGAACAGCACGGTGATCAGCAGCAGCTCGCGGACGGGCCGCGGCCGGCCGCCGGGCCGTCTCCCGGCCGAGCCGGCGGGTCCGGGCCTGCGCAGTCGCGATAAAGCGCCGGCCGGCCGGGGCGGCTGGTCGAGGAGGCTCACTGCGCTGTCCTTCACGGGTCTTCCGCGCCGGCGGGGGCCGGGCGGGGGGGCGGGCTCGCGGACGCCGTCCGGCCGGGCGGCGTCGTCGAGCGGATGCCGAAGCCTCTCACCTTCCGCGTCCGCATGGGGAAGTCCCACCGTAGACCGAACTTGCCTGGTTGGCAAAAATTCAGAGGCTGCCAATTTAGGTGACGTGCCTCTCACCGGGCGCCCCGCCCCCGCGCGACTAGGCCGTGTTTAGAAAGTGGTGTTGGCAAGGGCTCGTAGCCAGATGTTGATGGCAGCGAGCTGGATGGTGGCTTCGTAGCGGACGGCGAGCTT
>NZ_JBEUPD010000074.1:0-12945 GCF_040492135.1 Actinomadura sp. NPDC000600 | reverse complement strand
GGCCTGTCTCACGGGGAGCGTGGGACCCGAGGGGGTAGTAGGTGAGTGATGGGGTGACGCAGGAGGGTAGCTCAGCCCGGGCGATGGTTGTCCCGCCCGCGGGGTGCGCTGCGCGACGCTCCGGGTGCCGCTCGACCACGCCAAGCCCTCCGGCGAGCGGATCGGCATCGCGCTGATCAAGGTGCCGGCGGCCGATCCGCACCGGCGCATCGGCTCGCTGGTGTTCAACTTCGGCGGCCCCGGTGGTGAGGGCGTCGACACGCTCGCCCAGGCCGCGGGCCAGTACGCCGACCTGCGCGCCCGCTACGACCTCATCGGCTTCGACCCCCGCGGCGTCGGCCGCAGCAGCCCCGTCGCCTGCGCGGACACCCGCCGCATGGACGCGCTCGCCGCCATGGACGACAGCCCCGACACCGCCGCCGAGGAGCGGGCGTACGCGGCCGGGCGCGCCGCCTTCGTGCGGCAGTGCGAGGCGCGGTCGGGACGGCTGCTGCCGCACGTCGGCACCGTCGACGCGGCCCGCGACCTGGACATGATCCGCGCCGCCGTCGGCGACGAGCGGCTGCGGTACTTCGGGATCTCCTACGGCACCTGGCTCGGCGGCAGCTACGCGCACCAGTTCCCCGGCAGGGTGGGGCGGGCCGTCCTGGACGGGGCCGTCGACACCCGGCTCAGCCGCGCCGACCTGGCGCGGCAGCAGGCGGCCGCGTTCCAGCGCGCCGCCGGCGAGTTCGGGACCGCATGCGCCCGGCTCGGCGCCAAGCAGTGCCCCCTCGGCAAGGACGGCCCGTCCGTCGCCGCGTCCATCGGCCGGTTCCTGGCCGGGCTCGACCGGAAGCCGCTGCGCACCTCGTCCGGGCGGAGGCTCACCCAGAGCCTCGGCACGGCAGGCGTCGCCGCCGCGCTCTACTCCCAGGACGCCTGGCCGTACCTCGCGCAGGGCCTCGTCGACGCGGTGAGGCGCCGCGACGGGAGCCTGCTGCTGATGCTCGCCGACGTCCAGAACGGGCGGCGGCAGGACGGCACCTACAGCAGCCTCGCCGCCGCCAACACCGCCATCACCTGCGCCGACAGCACCGACCGCTACACCGTCCGCGACGTGCGCCGGCTCCTGCCGCGGTTCCGCGCGGCCTCGCCGATCTTCGGGGAGCCGCTGGCGTGGGGCCTGCTCCAGTGCACGGGCTGGCCGGTGCAGGGCGACCCCGCCGCGCGCGAGGTGTCCGCGCCGTCCGCGGCGCCGATCCTCGTCGTCGGCAACACCGGCGACCCCGCCACCCCGTACGCGTGGGCGGCCGCGCTGACCGAGGCGCTCGGCGGCGGGGCCGCGCTCCTCACCCTCAAGGGCGAGGGGCACGGCGCCTACGACACCGGCGACCACTGCGTCCGCGAGGCCGTGCACGCCTACCTGCTGCGCGGCGCGCTGCCGGCGGCGGGCGCCACCTGCGGCTAGCGGCCCGCGGCGCCCGGGGGCCGCTAAACGACCTGGTCGACCTTCATCGGCTCCCGGAGCGCGTTGCCGACGGTGCAGTACTTCTCGTGGACGCGCGCGGCCACGGCCTTCAGGACGTCCTCGGCCTCGTCGTCGCCCTCGGGCAGCTCCACGTCGTAGGTGACCGTGATCGTGCCGAGCGTGCTCGTCGCGACCTTGTCGGCCTGGACGGTCGCGGCGAGGCGCGCCATCCGGTGCCCGCGCTTGGCCGTCAGCGGTTCGACGGTGACCAGCTCGCAGCCGCCGAGCGCGGCCAGCAGCAGCTCGACCGGCGTGAAGACGCCCTCGGTGTCCCCGTCCCCGATCGCGACCGCCGCGCCCCGGCCGTTGACGGCCCGGAAGCCGTCCTCGGTGCGCTCCACCCTGACCTCCGCCATGACAATCCCCTTTGATCGGCTGGTCTCCGCCCGCGAGAACGCGGGCATGCCCCGCGTTCTTCCCTGCGTCCCGGGCCTTCCCTACGTCCCGAGTCTCTCCTGCTCCTCGGCGACGATCTGCCGGGCGAGGTCGCGCTCGGAGATGTCGACCGCGTCGGGGGTCTGCTCCGCGAGGTCGCTGCGCCGCGCGTACTCGTCGAAGAGCATGGTCTTGACGTGCAGGATCTCCAGCATCCGCTCGTCCACGCCGCCGGGCGTGATCAGCCGGTGCACCTGGACGGTCCGCACCTGCCCCATCCGGTGCGCCCGCGCGATCGCCTGCGTCTCCATCGTCGGCTTCACCTGCGGCTCGCAGAGGATCACCACCGACGCCGCCTGCAGGTTCAGCCCGACCCCGCCCGCCTGGATCTGCGCGAGCAGCACGGCGTGCCCCGGCTCGGCGGTGAACTCGTCCACGATCTCCTGCCGCCGCGCCGGCGGGGTCTCGCCCGAGATCGGCCCGCGGGTGTCCGGCCCGAGCGCCTCCCCGACGGCGGCCAGCACGTCCCGGAAGTAGGAGAACACCACGACCTTCAGGTCGTTCTCGGCGGCCTCGACCACCAGCTCCTTCAACCGGTCGAGCTTGGCCGACCGCTTCGGGACGGCGTAGGCGGCCCGGCGCATCGCCATGAAGTTGCCCGCCGCCACGGCCTTGCGGTAGGCGGCCGCGTCGGCCCGGCTGAACTCCTCCAGCTCGTCCACGTGCACGACCTCGGGCAGCTCGACGAGCACGTCCCGCTGGTTGCGCCGCAGGTACACCGGCGCCACGGCCGACCGGAACGCTCGCGCACCCATCGCCGCGTCGTGCGGGCGGACCCGCTCGGCGACCTCGGGCCGCAGATGGGCGACGAGGCTCCGGAACTCCTCGACCCGGTTCTCCATCGGCGTCCCGGTGAGGAACAGGACGTTCTCCGTCCTGCGGCACCACTCGGCGACGGCGCGGGCGCGGCGGGTCTCGTGGTTCTTGGCGTAGTGGGCCTCGTCCACCACGAACATGCCGACCCGCACGTCCTCCGGGACGCCGAGGGAGTGGAGGGTGGCGAGCGTCGTCACCGCGATGCCGCCGTCCCCGGCCCACTTGCGCAGCGCCCCCGCGCGGCCGGACCCGTGCAGCGGGTGCGCGGCGATCGTGCTGCGGGTCTCGATCTCCCGGACCCAGTTGATCAGCACGCTCGCCGGGCACGCCACCAGGAAGTGCGTGGCCCCCCGCGCCCGCAGATGGGCCATCGCGGCGATGGCCTGGACCGTCTTCCCGAGCCCCATCTCGTCGCCCAGGATCACCCGCTTCTGGACGAGCGCGAACCGCGCCCCGAACGCCTGGTACCCGCGCAGCGACACCCGCCGGAACCGGTCGTCGAGCGGCTGGGCCTTCACCCGCGCCGCGAGGTCGGTCGGCAGGAACCCCTCGGCGGCCTCCCGCTCCGGGTCCGCCGCCGCGAGCTCGGCCAGGAGCGTCTGGTACTCGGCCGCCCGCAGCTCGAAGTCGATCCAGGCCTCGTCGGCCGACACGTGCGGCCGCAGCAGGTCGACCGACGCCTGGGAGATCAGCAGCCGGGTGCCGCGCGCCTCCTCGGCGGCGAGGGCCTCGGCCAGCTCGCCGACCGCCGCCCGCGCCCGCTCGCGCCGCGCCGGCGGCGCGAGGAGCCTGCGCCACCACGACCCGGCCGGCCGCGCGTCCTGCACCAGCGGCGCGACGCGCTCGTCGACCTCCTCCGCCACCGCGCGCGCCCGCGGCAGCTCCGGCCCCGCGTTCACCAGCCGGTGCAGCGCGACGACGGCGGGCGTCATCGTCTCGTCCCGCCGGTCGACGTCGATCCGCACCGTCGCCGACCGCTCCGCCGCCTCCGCCAGGCTCCCGGCCGCCGCGTGGAGCTGCTGCGCCGTCTGCGGCCCGATCCCGGGCAGCAGCTGGAGCCGGTACGGCGTCGAGTCGAGCACGTCCGCGACGCTGGTGAACCCGGCCTCCTCCAGCGGCCCGAGCCGCAGCCGCCCGTCCGTGACGTCCTTCAGCCGGGCCAGCGGTATGGAGGTGAGCTGCTCGCGCGCCGCCTCGGTCCGCAGCGGCGCCAGCGCCGCGTGCACGTCGGCCAGCGCCCGGCGGTGGTCGGCGACCAGGTCCCGCGCGGCGCCCAGCAGCGAGTACCCGCCCCTCAGGACGTCCTTGGCGTCGTATGCCATCCCGCCCTCCAACCCGCGCGTTCGGCCCACATGATGCCAGCCCCGCACGCGTGCGACGGCCGCCCCGCCCGGGCGGCCGTGCGCCCGAGCCGATCCCTCACGCCGCCCCACCGTAGGCGGCCCCACCGACACAACACGGGAGCGGCCCGAGGAACGGCGAGAACCCTGCCGCACGCGGCGTCGCCGCGGAACCGATGGAGGTACTGGAGCGTCCCAGCACCACGGGTGAGGACTACGACCGAGCACTGATGTCCCGGTCGCGGACACCGGCCAGGTCACGGGCGGGAAGGCGAAGACCGATGGAGCCGCAGAGACTGCGGACAGACCTGCCGGACCCGTCACCTGGCTTGAGTCGGCAGACCAAGTTCTGGCTGGTCTTCACGAGCGTGTTCATGGTGGCGGTGCTTGTGGGCGCACCCGTCATCGCTCATCTGGTCGGGGACGGGCTTCCCCGGAAGGGCGAGTGCCTGGAGGCCAAAGCGCGCGGGGGTCTGATCGTGAACGTCGACGACTTCCGCGTCGTTCCCTGCACCGCCCCGACCGCCGCCTACCAGGTGGTCACGGTGCGCGAGGGAGACTGCAAGGGCGACGCCTACGGGGAAGCCTCCACATCGAAGAGGCGGGGTAGCGATGACCTGTGCCTCATGCTGAACGCGAAGGTCGGAGACTGCTTCTACCAGGACGCCGGGCTCCCGCACGGCAAGGCCGCCAAGGTGGCGTGCGGACCGTCGGCGACCTACCGGGTCGCCGCCGTGGTCCCGGGCAGGACGGACCCGGCCCTCTGCGGCCGGGATGTCAATCCGCTCGAGGTCGACCCCGGACGGCCCTTCGCGCTCGCCTATCCCGAGCCGCCCGTGACGATGTGCACGGTCGGCGTCTGACCGGGAGCGGCCCTTCGAGCAGGCGGTCCGCGGTCGCTCGCGGAACCGGGCCGAGGCGCGCTGACGACGTTCCGCGTCAGCGCGCCTCCGCGGCCTAGATGTCGTAGTAGAGCTCGAACTCGTGGGGGTGGGGGCGCAGGCGGATGGGGTCGATCTCGAACTCGTTCTTCATCGTGATGTAGGTCTCGATGAGGTCGGAGGTGAAGACGCCGCCCTCCAGCAGGTAGTCGTGGTCGGCCTCCAGGGCGGCGAGGACCTCGGGGAGGCTGCCGGGGACCTGCGGGATGGCGCGGGCCTCCTCGGGCGGCAGCTCGTAGAGGTCCTTGTCGACCGGCTCCGCGGGCTCGATCTTGTTCTTGATGCCGTCCAGGCCGGCCATCAGCATGGCGGAGAAGGCCAGGTAGGGGTTGCAGGACGGGTCCGGCACGCGGAACTCGATCCGCTTGGCCTTCGGGTTCGAACCGGTGATCGGGACGCGGATGCAGGCCGAGCGGTTGCGCTGGGAGTAGACCAGGTTGACCGGGGCCTCGAAGCCGGGGACCAGGCGGTGGTAGCTGTTCACCGTCGGGTTGGTGAAGGCCAGCAGGGACGGGGCGTGCTTGAGCAGGCCGCCGATGTAGTAGCGCGCGTTGTCCGACAGGCCCGCGTAGCCGACCTCGTCGTAGAACAGCGGCGAGCCGTCCTTCCAGAGGGACTGGTGGCAGTGCATGCCCGAGCCGTTGTCACCGAAGATCGGCTTCGGCATGAACGTGACGGTCTTGCCCTCGGCGCGCGCGACGTTCTTGACGATGTACTTGTAGAGCATCAGGTTGTCGGCCGTCTTCAGCAGCGTGTCGAAGCGGAAGTCGATCTCGGCCTGGCCCGCGGTGCCGACCTCGTGGTGCTGCATCTCGACGTGGATGCCCGACTCGATGAGCTGGGCCACCATCTCCGAGCGCAGGTCGGTGTAGTGGTCCATCGGCGGGACGGGGAAGTAGCCGCCCTTGTAGGGGGGCTTGGCTCCGAGGTTGCCGCCGGGCTCCTCGCGGCCGGTGTTCCAGGCGCCCTCGACGGAGTCGAGGTAGTAGTAGCCGGCGTTCTGCTTGGTCTCGAAGCGGACGTCGTCGAAGATGTAGAACTCGGCCTCGGGGCCGAAGTAGCACGTGTCGGCGATGCCGGTGCCGCGCAGGTAGTCCTGGGCCTTGCGGGCGATGTTGCGCGGGTCGCGGCTGTATGGCTCGCCGGTCAGCGGGTCGTGCACGAAGAAGTTCAGGATCAGCGTCTTGTGCTGGCGGAACGGGTCCACGACGGCGGTGCTCGGGTCCGGCAGCAGGAGCATGTCGGACTCGTGGATCTCCTGGAATCCGCGGACGGACGACCCGTCGAACATCAGCCCGTCGGTGAAGACGCTCTCGCCGAAGCTCTCGACGGGGAAGGTGAAGTGCTGCATCTTGCCCGGCAGGTCCACGAACCGGCAGTCGACGAATCGCACACCTTCGTTCCCGATGTAGCTCAGGACCTCTTCGGCGCTGCTGAACATCCAGCCTCCTCAGGGCGGTTCTCGGCTTACAGCACGCTATGGCGGCGCCGTTTCCCGGCCATGTCTCGTATGTTTCCGCTGTGTTACGGGTCACTCCGGGCCTCCCCCCGGGAGCCGTGTCCGAACCTTCGGAGGGACGGGATAGCGTAGGGGCATGAGCGGTGGTAAGGCGGCCGGGCCGCGGTGGACGCAGACGTGGCTCGGCGGTGCGCGCTCGGCCGGCGCCGACCTCGGCGAGCCCGGGAAGCGGATCGGCCTCCCGGAGAGCGGCAGCGGATCCGTCGCGCCCTACGGCCGCCGGCTCCTCGCCCTGTTCATCGACTGGGGCCTGTCGATGCTGGTGGCGAGCCTGCTCGCGCGCTCGTTCGGGTGGGAGCCCGCCGAGCGCAGCACGTGGACGCTGCTCATCTTCGGCCTGCAGGC
The DNA here is from genome assembly GCF_040492135.1 of Actinomadura sp. NPDC000600. Taxonomy (NCBI): domain Bacteria; kingdom Bacillati; phylum Actinomycetota; class Actinomycetes; order Streptosporangiales; family Thermomonosporaceae; genus Actinomadura; species Actinomadura sp. NPDC000600. The sequence goes on along the minus strand of NZ_JBEUPD010000074.1, from coordinate 6,039 downwards.
GTGGGTGCTCACCGCGTTCCTCGGCACGACGATCGGCAAGCGGCTGTGCGGCATCCGGGTCGCCCGGCTGGACGGGCGCCCCGTCGGCCTCGGCTGGGCCCTCGCCCGGACGCTGCTGCTGCTCCTGGTCATCCCCGCGCTGATCTGGGACCGCGACTACCGCGGCATGCACGACCGCGCGAGCAACACGGTCGTCGTCACCATCTAGCCTCGCCGTCACGATCCAGCGGGACGGCCGGCCCGGAAAGCCGGAAGCCTGCCACCCAAAAAGAAAGCGCCCCCGAGGGGGCGCTTTTTTTCGGGGGGCGTCAGCGCAGCTTGGGCTTGGGGCCCTTGGGCATCTTCGCGCCCCTCGGCATCGGGCCCTTCGGCATCTGCATCGACCGGGGGAGCGCCTGGAGCCGGTCGTTCAGCTCGGCGACCTGCCCCTTGGTGAGGTTGCGGGGCAGCTTCATCAGGTGGCGCTGAAGCTTGTCGACCGGGACCTGCCCCTCGTCGTCGCCGACCTGCAGGTCGTAGATCGGCACCTGCTGGGCGGCGCGGGAGATGCGCTTCTTCTCCGCGCCGAGCAGCGGGCCGACGCGGTTGCGCGGGCCCTCCGAGACGAGCACCACGCCGGGGCGCCCCACCACGCGGTGCACCATGTCGAGGTTGCGGTTGCCGCTGACCGCCTCGGTCACCGACCAGTTGCCGCGCATGTTCTTCAGGATCGCGGCGGCCGCGCCGGGCTGCCCGGCGATCACCTTGTACTGGGCGCGCTGCGCCAGCTGCCCGAAGACGATCATGCCGACGGCGAACGCGGCGAGGACGCCCAGCGGGATGAAGAACCAGAGCTGGCCGATGAGCAGCCCGATGAGGATGACGACGACGAGCGTCCCGATCGCGGAGGCGAACACGATCGGCAGGGCCTTCGGGTCGGCCTGGCGGAGCACCTGGGCGACCATGCGGATCTGCTTGAGGCGCCCTGGACTCTCCTGGGCCCCGTCCGTGGGCTTTTTCGACATGCGTCCAAGGATAGTCGGGTCGGGCGGCCGCCCCGCCAGCCCGGTCGTCAGCCGCGCGCGGAGACGGCCTGCTTGTAGAGGCGGCCGGCGCGGTAGCTGGAGCGCACCAGCGGTCCGGACATCACGCCCGCGAAGCCGATCTCCTCGGCCTCGGCCGACAGCTCCACGAACTCCTCGGGCTTGACCCACCGCTCCACCGGGTGGTGGCGGGGGCTGGGCCGCAGGTACTGGGTGATCGTGATGAGCTCGCAGCCGGCCTCGTGCAGGTCGCGCAGCGCCTGGGAGACCTCCTCGCGGGTCTCGCCCATGCCGAGGATCAGGTTGGACTTGGTGACCAGCCCGTCCTCGCGCGCCCGGGTGATGACCTGCAGGGAGCGCTCGTACCGGAACCCGGGCCGGATCCGCTTGAAGATCCGCGGGACGGTCTCCACGTTGTGCGCGAGCACCTCCGGCCGGGCCGAGAACACCTCGGCGAGCTGCTCGGGGACGGCGTTGAAGTCGGGGATCAGCAGCTCGACGCCGCAGCCGGGGACCGCGGCGTGGATGCGCCGGACGGTCTCGGCGTACAGCCAGGCGCCGCCGTCCTCCAGGTCGTCGCGGGCCACGCCGGTGACGGTCGCGTACTTCAGCCCCATCGTGGCGACGGACTCGGCGACGCGGCGCGGCTCGTCGCGGTCGAGCGCGGCGGGCTTGCCGGTGTCGATCTGGCAGAAGTCGCAGCGCCGGGTGCACTGGTCGCCGCCGATGAGGAAGGTGGCCTCGCGGTCCTCCCAGCACTCGAAGATGTTGGGGCAGCCCGCCTCCTGGCACACCGTGTGCAGCCCCTCGGATTTCACCAGGCCGGTGAGCTCGCGGTACTGCGGGCCCATCTTCATCCGGGTCTTGATCCACTCGGGCTTGCGCTCGATCGGGGTCTGGCTGTTGCGCGCCTCGACGCGCAGGAGCTTGCGCCCCTCAGGTGTCACCGTCGTCACGGGTCCCAGAGTACGTCGCGATCTGCGGTCCCGGCACACCGGAGCCCTCCGCCGGGAGGGGCATCGATGGCGTATCGGAGCGATCTCGAACGTATGACGGTACTCCGCCGGTGTAGCCGATTCGCGTGTTTCGGCCATCTCCGTCAATGGATCTCTCTAGGGTGACTCCCTGTCGTCACGCAACAGCGTCAGCAGGAGGACCACCGTGGGTCTGGCAATGTCGTACCTCAGGGTGCCGCCCGTGCTGGAGGGCGAGCCCGATCCCGGCCGGATCGCGCGCCACGTCTTCGGCGACGCGAACTGGCGGCGGCGCGGCGCGGGCGCGCTGTTCGACCTCGGCCGGGCGTGGCAGGCCATGCACTACCTCGTCACCGGCGACCCGTGGGAGGGGCGGCAGCCCGAGGCCGACGTCGTCTGCGGCGGTCGGCTGCTCACCGAGGACGGCGCCGACGAGCTCGGCATGGACGTCATCTACCTCGCCCCGGACCGGGTCAAGCCCGCCGCCGACCACCTGGCCGCGACGCCCTTCGCCCAGATCGCCGGACGCTACGACCCGGCCGCGATGGTCCAGGCGGGCGTCCAGGACGCCGGGCGGCTGGACGGCGCGGCCCGCGAGCGGGTCTTCCAGCCCGCCTACGCGGGGCTGGCCGAGTTCTTCCGGCTCGCCGCGACCGAGGGCCAGGCCGTCTACAAGGTGATGGCCTGACCGGCGACCCCGAGCTGCGCCGTGGTGCGGTGGAACGTCTCCGCCGCGCCCAGCGCCGCCGCCAGGTGCCGCTCGACGAGCGGGACGATCTCGGCGACCGTCACGTCCCGGCCGAGCTCGCGGCTGAGGTTGGTCGACTGGGCGTCCCGGAGCCCGCAGGGGATGATCCGGTCGAACCAGCTCATGTCGTTGTCGCAGTTGAGCATGAAGCCGTGCATCGCGACGCCGCGCGCCACCCGGATCCCGATTGAGCCGATCTTGCGGTCCGGGGTCCCGGGGACCCACAGGCCGCTGCGCCCCTCCACCGTCGCCGTCCTGAGCCCGAGGTCGGCGCAGACGTCCATCATCATCTGCTCCAGCAGCCGCACGTAGCCGACGACGTCCACGGGGTCGGGCAGCCGGACGATCGGGTAGCCGGTGAGCTGCCCCGGACCGTGCCAGGTGATCTTCCCGCCGCGGTCGACGTCCACGACCGGTGCGCCGGGGTCGCCGAACGGGCGGTCGAGCGCCTCGGTCCGCTTCCCCGCCGTGTAGACGGGGCGGTGCTCCAGCAGCAGGACGGTGTCGGGGATCGCGTCGTCCACCCGCAGCGCGTGGGTGCGCTTCTGCAGCTCCCAGCCGTCCTCGTAGGGGACGGCCGCCTCGCCGAACCCCGCGTGCACCACCACCAGCTCACGTACGTCCACATCGCTCACACGGGCAAGCTTATGCCGTGATCGCCCGGACCGCTCCTCAGAACGCGGCGAGCAGCCGCGGCTCCAGCCGGTACTCCTTCGCCGTCCCCGGCCCGTCCGGCTCGATCCGGTAGGCCCCCGCATCCCGCCGGTAGGACACGGCCTGGACGAACTCGGTGCCGACGTAGTGCAGGCCCACCGCCTCGTCGGCCGCGTACCCGCCCGGCAGCGTCCCCTCGCCGACGAGCTGCTGGAGCAGCGGGCGCCGCTGCGGGTCGCTGTCGTAGTGGACGCCGCACGAGTACGGCAGGAAGCCGAGGCCGTCGGTCAGCGGGCGCAGCTGCGGCCCGAACGAGTCGGTGTTGCCGCCGGCGTGCCAGCACAGCGCGCCCGCGCTCTGCCCGGACAGCACGACGCCCTCCTGCCACGCCTCCCGCAGGATCTCGTCGAGGCCGTGCAGCCGCCACAGGGCCAGCAGGTTCGCGACGCTGCCGCCCGACGCGTACAGCAGGTCCTGGCCGAGCAGGTGCGCCCGGACGTCGGGCACGTTCGGCATCGGGAACAGCGCGAGATGGCTGACCTCGGCGTCCATCGAGGAGAACGCGGCGTAGAAGCGGGCCACGTACCCCGCGTCGTCGCCGACGGCGGTCGTCAGGAAGCACACCCGCGGGCGGTCCTGGCCGGTCAGGTCGAAGGCGTAGCGCAGCAGCGGGCTCGGGGCGAGCCCCTCCCTGCCGTCCGGCACGAAGCTGCCGCCGCCGATGGCGAGGATGTGCGGCTGTCCGTCGGTGCTCATGCATCCCCCTCGTAGGCGATCCGTCTCACCGCCACCGTATGGCCGCCGAGGGGGGCTGCCCGGGACTTTGACGTTTCTTGGGGGTCAAAGGACGGCGGCGAGGGCGGAGTCGACGTCCTCGTGCGCGAACCCGAACCCGGCGTCCAGCAGCCGGCGCGGCAGGACCCGCTGGCTGACCAGCGGCCCCTCGTCGGCGAAGCCGCCGAGGGCGGCGCGCAGCGCGAACTTCGGGACGGACAGCCGGGCGGGCCGGTGCAGGGCGCGGCCGACCGCCTTGGTGTAGGCGTCGTTGGTCACCGGGTTCGGCGCGGTCAGGTTGACCGGCCCGGCCATCTCGGTGTCGATGAGGAACCGCAGCGCCGCCACCACGTCGGGCAGGGAGATCCAGCTCGTCCACTGGCGGCCGTCGCCGAGGTCGCCGCCGAGGCCGAGCCTGAACAGCGGGAGGGTGCGGCCGAGGACGCCGCCCTCGCGGGCCAGCACGACGCCCGTCCGCGGGTGGACGACCCGGACCCCCGCTTCGCGCGCGGGCGCGGCGGCCGCCTCCCAGTCGCGGACGAGGTCGGCCAGGAAGCCCTGCCCGGCGGGGGAGTCCTCGTCGACCTCCCGGCCGCCGGTGTCGCCGTAGTACCCGATCGCCGACCCGCAGACCAGCACGCGGGGCCGGGGCGAGGCCGTCGCGATGGCCTCGGCGAGCGTGCGGGTGCCGACCAGCCGGCTGTCGCGGATCTTCTGTTTGTACGCCTTCGTCCACGGCCGGTCGCCGACCCCGGCGCCCGCCAGGTGCACGACGGCGTCCGCGCCCTCCAGCGACTCCTTGTCGACGCACCCGTCGGCCGGGGACCAGCGCGCCTCCCCGGGCCCGGACGGCTCCCTGCGCACCAGCCGGACGACGTCGTGGCCGTCCCCCCGCAGCGACTGCACCAGCGCCGAGCCGATGAGGCCCGACGACCCCGTGACGGTGACCCTCATATCCCCAGCGTAGAGGGACGGCGCCACCGGGTGGTGGAACTCTCCGGCGGGTCCCGCGTTTCCCCGGACGCGCCGGACCCCGCCGGCCGTGCGGCGCGGCGGGGTCGGGGCGGACGTGCGGGAGGGTCAGAGGCCGAGCTCGGCCTCGAAGTTGCCCTCCTCGAGGCGGTGCTTGACCGTGGCGAGGAAGCGGGCGGCGTCCGCGCCGTCGATCAGGCGGTGGTCGTAGGTCAGCGCCAGGTAGACCATCGACCGGACCGCGATGACCTCGCCCAGCTCCGGGTCGTCGATGACGGCCGGGCGCTTCACGACGGCGCCGGTGCCGAGCATGGCGACCTGCGGCTGGTTGAGGATCGGGGTGTCGAACAGGGCGCCGCGGCTGCCGGTGTTGGTCAGCGTGAACGTGCCGCCGGCCAGCTCGTCCGGGCTCACCTTGTTGGTGCGGGTGCGCTCGGCGATGTCGGCGATCCGCTGCGCGAGGCCGCCGAGGTTGAGCTGGCCCGCGTTGTGCACGACCGGGACCATCAGGCCGCGCTCGGGCACGTCCACCGCGATGGAGAGGTTCTCCACCTCGTGGTAGGTGACCTCGTTGGTCTCGCTGTTGATGACCGCGTTCAGCTTCGGGTGCGCCTTGAGGGCCTCGACCGCCGCCAGCGCGAAGAACGGCATGAACGACAGCTTGACGCCCTCGCGGGCCTGGAAGTCGGCCTTGGCCTGCTCCCGCAGCCGCGCCAGCTTGGTGATGTCCACCTCGACCACGGTGGTGAGCTGCGCCGACACCTGCAGCGACTCGACCATGCGGCGGGCGATCGTCTGCCGCATGCGCGACATCTTCTCGGTCCGGCCGCGCAGCGCCATCTGCTCGGCGGGGGCGCCGGCGGGCGCCGGGGCGGCGTGCCGGCCGACGGAGGCC
>NZ_JBEUPD010000073.1:0-13107 GCF_040492135.1 Actinomadura sp. NPDC000600 | reverse complement strand
CAGTACTTCCCCGCCGGCGCCTTAGCGGCGTTGGTCGCGGCCACCAGGAGCACGTTGCCGTTCAGGGGGACGGTGTTCTCCACGCGGGGCTTGCCGGTCGGGCGACCGCGGGGAGCGGGCGGCGCAGCCACGCGGTCAGCACCCGGTTGCGGGCCTGCCGGCGGCGGCGGGCCGCCGGATCGCGGCCCGCGGCCGCCGGATGGTGGTGGACGACCAGTTCCGGCACGTAGGCGAGCCCCCATCCGGCGGCGGCCAGGTCGAGGGCGAGCAGTTCCTCCTCGCCGCCGAAGTGCAGGACGTCGGAGAAGCCGCCGACGCCGAGGTAGGCGTCCCTGCGGACGACGACGGAGCAGGCCAGGAAGCCGAGGACGGCCGGTCCCGGGAGGTCCTCGGGGCGGCCGAGGGGCGAGCGGGCCATCGCCTCGGAGACGGGGTCGAGCCGCTCCTCCTCCCCCACCAGGACCCTCGCGGCGAGCAGCGCGGTCCGCGGATGGGCGTCGAGGAGCTCGACCGCCCGCTCCAGGGAGCCCGGGGCCCACCAGGAGTCGTCGTCGGCGAAGGCCACGTAGCGGGCGGCCGCGAGCTGGGCCCCGGCGTTGCGGGCCGCCGCGCCCCGGTTGGACGGCAGCCTCAGCACGGTCGCCCCGGCCGCCTCGGCGGCGGCGGGGGTGCCGTCGCTGGAGGCGTTGTCGACCACGATGACCGGGGCCGTGTGGTGGCCGAGGCTGCGGCGCAGTTCGGCGGCCCGGTCGCGGGTCGCGACCACGATCGTCACGTCCGGCATGCGGTGGTCTCCTCAGCTCACGTAGCGGCGGGCCTTGGACGCGCGCTGGGACGCCTCCAGGCGGCGCAGCCGGTCCTCGACGTCGCGGGGCAGCGTCCTGCGCTCTCGGGCCACCCAGGCCAGCCCCGCGGCGGCCTCGGCGAGCGCGGCGGCCGTCACGCGGTCGCGCGGCAGGGTGCGCAGCAGGACGGCCGTCCGGCGGAGGGCGACCGGGAGCGGGCGGCGCAGCCAGGTGAACCACAGGGTGTTGCGGATGCCGTGGCGGCGCCTCAGGTGCGCCTCGCGGACGGGGGACGGCTCGTGGCGCACGACGACGTCCTCGGCGAAGCACAGCTGCCAGCCCAGGGCCATCAGGTCGGCGCTGAGCAGTTCCTCCTCGCCGCCCAGCCACAGCCGCGGGGAGAACCCCCCGGCCTCGCGGAACGCCTCCAGGCGGACCATGGAGGCGCCCGCCAGGAACGAGCCGAGCGCCGGGCCCGGCAGCCACGGCGGTCCGGGGACGGGCGAGTGCCGCAGCTCCGGGACGATCGGGTCCTCGCGGCCGCCGGGCTCCACCAGGATCCGGCCGGTGACGACGGCGAGCCGCGGGTGCGCGTCGAGGAGGCCGGCGGCGGTCGACGGCGCGTCCGGGTCCCACCGGATGTCGTCGTCCCAGAACGCGGCATAGGGCGTGCGGACATGGTCGGCGGCGAGGTTGCGCGCGACGGCGCCGAGGTTGCGCGGCGAGCGGATCAGCGTGACCTCCGGGAACTCCTCCGCGACGGCGTCGGCGGTCCCGTCCCGCGAGGCGTTGTCCACCACGATGACCGGCGCCCGCTCGGTGAGCGCGCGTGCGGCGGCCAGGGCGGCGAGCAGGGACCGCCGCCGGTCCCGGGTGATGACGACGACGGTGAAGCGCATGAATCGGCCACTACCCCCCACCTTCTCCACTATGTGCACGAATGCCGCATCACCTGCCACTTCTATTACCTGCGACTCTTCTGGTAACAGCGTTTAGGGGGCTACTTCTCGGCAATGTCCCGAATTACCTATAGGGGATTCCGTTCCGGCCGCTCCGTGCCGGGGCGCGGTGCCTAAGACGACGGCACTTCCCCTCCCTCACCGAACGCTGCGCCGAAACGGGGTACTCATGCGCGTGCTCGGAATCAACGCGATCTTCCATGACCCGGCCGCCGCGCTGGTGTCGGACGGCACCGTCGTCGCCGCGGCCGAGGAGGAGCGCTTCAGCCGGCGCAAGCACGGAAAGCGGCCGGTGCCCTTCTCCGCATGGGAATTGCCGGAGCGGGCCGCCCGGTGGTGCCTCGATGAGGCCGGGCTGGAGCCCGGCGATCTCGACGCCGTCGCCTACTCCTACGATCCCGGACTCGTCGAGCCCGGGATCGACGGCCACGACGCCCAGTGGGAGCGCCTGCGGACGCTGTACGCGCAGCGCGCCCCCAACTTCCTCGCGACCGCGCTGCCGGGCCTCGATCCCGGGATCGTCCGGTACGTGCCGCACCATGTGGCGCACGCCGCGTCCGCCGCGCTCGCCGCGCCGGGGCCCGGCGAGGGCGACGTCCTGGTCCTGGACGGCCGCGGCGAGTCGCACTCGCACCTGGCCGGGACGTACGAGGGCGGCGAGCTGACGCCGCTGCGCGCCCAGCGCCTCCCGCACTCGCTCGGGCTCATGTACGAGGACCTCACCGAGCACCTCGGCTTCCTGCGCTCCAGTGACGAGTACAAGGTCATGGCGCTCGCGTCCTACGGCGAGCCGCGCTTCCTGGACGAGCTCCGCGAGCACGTCCGCGCCACCGAGGACGGCGGCTTCGCCGTCGCCCCGATCGACTGGGGCTCCCTGGCGAAGGCCCGCAGGCCCGGCGCCGAGTGGACCCGCGACCACGCCGACCTCGCCGCGAGCGTCCAGACCCGCCTGGAGGAGGTGGTCCTGGACCTGGCGGCCTGGCTGCACGGCCGGACCGGCGCCCGCCGCCTGATGCTCGCCGGCGGCGTGGCCCTCAACTGCGTCGCGAACTCCCGGCTGGCCGAGGCCGGGCCCTACGAGGACGTCTGGGTCCAGCCCGCGGCGGGCGACGCCGGGACGGCGCTCGGCGCCGCCCTGCACGTCGCGCGGTCGGGCGGCGACCCGCCGGCCGCCATGCCGGGCGCCGACCTCGGCCGGGGATGGGACGAAGCGGAGATCGCCGCGCGGCTCGATACCGCCAGGATCCCCTACGAGCGGCCGGACGACCTGGCCGCCGCCGTCGCCGACGCCCTGGCCCGCAACGAGGTCGTCGCGTGGTTCCAGGGGCGCTCGGAGTTCGGCCCGCGCGCGCTCGGGCACCGCTCCCTCCTCGCCCATCCCGGCCATGCCGGGAACGTCGAGCGGCTCAACGACGTCAAGGGCCGCGAGCAGTTCCGGCCCATCGCGCCGATGGTCGCGCTCGACCACGCCTCCGAGATCTTCGAGGGTCCGCTGCCGAGCCCCTACATGCTGTTCGTGCACCGGGTGCGGCCCGGGTGGCGCGAGCGGATCCCCGCCGTCGTGCACGTCGACGGCACCGCCCGCGTCCAGACGGTCGACGCCGCCGACGAGCCGCTGCTGGCCCGCCTGCTGGAGGAGTTCCGCCGCCGCACCGGGCTGCCGGTCATGGTGAACACCAGCCTGAACACCGCCGGGCGCCCCATGGCGGACGACCCGCGCGACGCGCTGGAGTGCTTCGGCTCGGCGCCGGTCGACCTGCTCGCCATCGGACCGTTCGTGGTGCGCCGCCGGGAGGTGCACGCCCGATGAGCCACACCGTCGTCATCCCGACGATCGGCAGGCCGAGCCTGCGCGTCACCCTGAAGGCGCTGCTCACCGCGCTGGAGGACGGGGCGGGCCCGGCCCCGCACGAGATCATCGTCGTGGACGACCGCCCGGCGCCCGGCGCGCCGCTTCCGCTGCCGCCGTCCGCCGGGCCGGAGATCCGGGTGCTGCGCTCCGGGGGCCGCGGCCCCGCCGCCGCGCGCAACACCGGCTGGCGCGCCGCCACGACCGAGTGGGTCGCCTTCCTGGACGACGACGTCGTCCCCGGGCCGAAGTGGCCCGCCCGGCTGGCGGCCGACCTCGCCGGCCTGCCGCCCGAGGTCGGCGGCTCCCAGGGCCGCGTCACCGTCCCGCCGCCGGACGACCGGGCCCCGACGGACTGGGAGCGCAACACCGCCGCGCTCGCGGACGCCGAGTGGATCACCGCGGACATGGCCTACCGCCGCGGCGTGCTCGCCGAGCTCGGCGGCTTCGACGAGCGCTTCCGCCGCGCCTACCGCGAGGACGCCGACCTGGCACTGCGCGCCATGGACGCGGGGCACGGCCTCGTCCTCGGCGAGCGTCGGCTGACGCATCCGGTCCGCCCGGCCGGGTTCTGGGCGTCGGTGCGGGCGCAGGCCGGGAACGCCGACGACGTCCTCATGTGGCGCGTGCACGGCCCGGACTGGCGCCGCCGCGCCGGCGAGGGCCCCGGTCTGCTGCGCCGCCACGCCGCCACCACCGCGGCGGGACTGCTCGCCCTCGCCGCGCTCCCCGCGGCGCCCCGCGGCCGCGGCGGCGCGGCCGTCGCGCTCACCGCCGCGGGAGCCTGGGCGGGCCTCACCGGGCGGTTCGCCTACGAGCGGATCCGGCCGGGGCCCCGCACCCCGGGCGAGGTGGTCAGGATGCTGGTCACCAGCACCGCCATCCCGCCCGCGGCGGTCTGGCACCGCCTGCGCGGCCTGGCCGTCCACCGGCGGGCGCGGGCGTGGGGCGGGCCGCGCGCCGTGCTGTTCGACCACGACGACACGCTGATCAGGGACGTCCCCTACAACGGCGACCCGGCACGGGTCGAGCCGATGCCGGGCGCCCGCCGCGCCCTCGACCGGCTGCGGCGGCACGGCGTCCGCATCGGCGTCGTGTCCAACCAGTCCGGGATCGCCAAGGGGCACATCACCGCCGGGGACGTGCGGCGCGTCAACGCCCGCGTCGAGGAGCTGCTCGGCCGCATCGACGTGTGGGAGTTCTGCCCGCACGACGGCGGCGACGGCTGCGCGTGCCGCAAGCCGCGCCCGGGGCTGATCGAGCGCGCCGCCGAGCGGCTCGGGGTGGCACCGTCCGACTGCGCCGTCATCGGCGACATCGGCGGCGACCTCGAGGCCGCCGCCGCGGCCGGGGCGCGCGGCATCCTCGTCCCCACCGACCGGACCCGGCGGGCGGAGGTCGCGCGGGCGCGGGAGACCGCGCCGACGCTGGACGCCGCCGTCGATCTCGTCCTCGGCGGAAGGCGTCGCCGATGAGAGTCCTCGTCGCACGCCAGGACAACATCGGCGACGTCCTGCTCGCCGGCCCCGCCGTGCGGGCGGTCGCCGAACGCGCCGACGAGGTCGTGCTGCTGTGCGGGCCGCGCGGGCGCGCCGCGGCCGACATGCTGCCCGGCGTCGACCGGGTCGTCGAGTGGCGCGCCCCGTGGATCGACCCGGACCACGTGCCCGTCGAGCAGGCCGCGGTCGACCGCCTCGTCCGCGAGCTGAAGGGGTTCGACCGGGCCCTGATCCTGACCTCGTTCCACCAGTCGCCGCTGCCGCTCGCGCTGCTGCTGCGGCTCGCCGGGACGCCCTGGATCGGCGGCATCAGCGAGGACTACCCGGGGTCGCTGCTCGACCTGCGGCACCGGCCCGACACCGACGTGCCCGAGCCGCTGCGCATGCTGGCGCTGGTGGAGGACGCCGGGTTCCCCTCCCCCGGCGACACCCGGCTGCGGGTCCGCGGCCCGCTGCCCGACATCGACCACCTCACCGGCGGGCCCGGCTACGTGGTGGTGCACCCCGGGACCTCCGTCCCCGCGCGCGCCTGGCCGCCCGGCCACTGCGCCGAGGCGGTGCGGCTGCTCGTCAGGGCGGGGCGCCGCGTGGTCGTCACCGGCCACAAGGACGAGAAGGACCTGACCGCCCTGGTCGCCGGGGAGGACGGCCTCGACCTCGGCGGGCGCACCAGCCTGCCCGAGCTGGCGTCGGTGCTGCGGAGCGCCTGCGCGGTCGTCGCCGGCAACACCGGCCCCGCGCATCTGGCGGCGGCCGTCGGCACGCCGGTCGTGTCGCTGTTCGCGCCGACCGTCCCGGCCGCCCGGTGGGCCCCCTTCGGCGTCCCGCTGGCGCTGCTCGGCGACCAGCGGGCGCCCTGCAAGGACAGCCGCGCCCGCGAGTGCCCGGTGGACGGCCACCCCTGCCTGTCGTCGGTGAGCGCCGACGAGGTGGCCGCCGCCGTGGAGATCGTGGCGTCGGACGAGTTCGGCGCGCCGGCCAGGGAGGTGCCCGCCCCGTGAGAGTCCTGATGTGGCACGTGCACGGATCGTGGGCGACCTCGTTCGTCCACGGCCCGCAGACCACGCTCGTCCCCGTCACCCCCGACCGGGGCCCGGACGGGAAGGGCCGCCCCGACACCTTCCACTGGCCCGACCGGGCGGTCGAGGTGCCGCCGGAACGGCTCCGCGGCGAGGACGTCGACGCCGTCGTGCTCCAGCGCCCCCACGAACTGCGGCTCGCGGAGGAATGGCTCGGGCGGCGCCCCGGACGCGACGTCCCCGCCGTCTACGTCGAGCACGACACCCCGCGCCGGACCCCGTCCGACGTGGGGCTCCCCGAGGAGGTCGTCCCCGACAGCCGCCATTTCCTGCACGACCGCTCCGACATCCCCGTCGTGCACGTCACGCACTTCAACCAGCTGTTCTGGAACTGCGGCCGCGCCCCGACCACGGTCATCGAGCACGGCGTCGTCGACCCCGGCTACCGGTACACCGCCGAGCTGCCGCGAGCCGGCGTCGTGATCAACGACCCGCTGCGCCGCGGGCGCGTCGCCGGCGCCGACCTGCTGGCCGGCCTGGCCGCCGCCGTCCCCCTGGACCTGTTCGGGATGAACGTCGCCGGCGCGCCGGAGCGGCTCGGCATCCCGCACGAGTCGCTCTGGACCTTCGAGGACCTGCCGCAGGCGAGGATGCACGAGCAGCTCGCCCGCCGCCGCGTCTACGTCCACCCCTACCGGTGGACCTCGCTCGGCCTCGCGCTGATCGAGGCCATGATGCTCGGCCTCCCGGTGGTGGCGCTCGCCACCACCGAGGCGGTCGAGGCGGTCCCGCCCGAGGCCGGGGTGCTGTCCACGCGCGTCGCCGCCCTGGCCGACGCCGCGCGGACCCTGGCGTCCGACCCGCCGCGCGCCCGCCAGATGGGCAAGGAGGCGCGGGCCCATGCCGTCGACCGGTACGGGCTCGCGCGGTTCCTGCGCGACTGGCGGCGAACTCTCCAGGAGGTAACGCGATGAGGATAGCCATGATCTCGGAGCACGCGAGCCCCCTCGCCGCCGGGCGCGGTCCCGCCGGCAAGGGGCTGGGCGGCGCGGACGGCGGCGGGCAGAACGTGTTCGTCGCGGAACTGGCCGCCGAGCTCGGCAGGCAGGGGCACCGCGTCACCGTCTACACGCGCAGGGACGCGGCCGCCCTGCCCGAGCGGGTCCGGTTCGCGCCCGGCGTGACCGTGGAGCACGTCCCGGCGGGCCCGGCCGAGCACGTCGCCAAGGACGACCTGCTGCCGTGGATGCACGACTTCGGGAGGTACCTGGAGCGGCGCTGGGCCGACGACCCGCCCGACGTCGCGCACGCCCACTTCTGGATGAGCGGCCTCGCGGCCGTCCAGGCCACCCGGCCGGCGGGGGCCGCGCGCGTCCCGGTCGTGCAGACCTACCACGCGCTCGGCGCCGTCAAGCGGCGCCACCAGGGCGACGCCGACACCAGCCCCGCCTCCCGCGTCCGGCTGGAGCGCGCGATCGGGCGCGCGGCCGACGCCGTCGTCGCCACCTGCTCGGACGAGACCGCCGAGCTGACGGCGATGGGCGTCCCCCGGGACCGCGTCCGCGTGGTGCCGTGCGGGGTCGACCTCGACCTCTTCTCCCCCGGCGGCCGGGCCGGCGCCGGGGGCGGGCGGCACCGGCTCGTCGTGCTGTCCCGGCTCGTCGAGCGCAAGGGCGTCGACACCGCCGTCCGCGCGCTGGCGCAGCTGCCGGACGCCGAGCTGCTGGTCGCGGGCGGGCCGCCGCGCGACGGCCTCGGCGCCGACCCCGAGGTGCGCAGGCTGCGCCGCGTGGCGGCGGACGCCGGCGTCGCCGGACGGGTGGAGTTCCTCGGCAGGCTCGGCCGCGAGCAGGTCCCGCCGCTGCTGCGCTCGGCGAGCCTCGTCGTCACCCTGCCCTGGTACGAGCCGTTCGGCATGGTGCCGCTGGAGGCCATGGCCTGCGGCGTCCCGGTGGTGGCGACCGCCGTCGGCGGGCACCTCGACACCGTCGTCGACGGCGTCACCGGCGCGGTCGTCCCGCCGCGCGCCCCGGAGAGGGCCGCCGATGCGATCCGGCGGCTGCTGGACGATCCGGCGAAACGGGCCGCGATGGGCCGCGCGGGAGGCGAACGGGCGCGCGAGCACTACTCGTGGGCCCGGGTCGCCGCCGACACCGCCGGGGTCTACCGGCACGCCGCCGCGCTGAGCGAGGTGGCCGCCTGATGACCGCGCAACCCGGCATCGGGACACGCACGTCCACCCTCCACGACCAGCGGCTCGAGGAACTCGCCGAGGCCGCGCTGCGGTTCCGCGAGCAGGTCCCCACCCTCGAGGCGTGGGGCCGGCGCCTGGCCGGCGTCCTGCGCGCCGGCGGCCGCCTGCTCGCCTGCGGCAACGGCGGCAGCGCGGCGGAGGCGCAGCATCTGACGGCCGAACTCGTCGGCCGCTTCGAGGACGAGCGGCGGCCGCTGTCGGCGATCCCGCTGCACGGCGACACCTCCTCGTTCACCGCGATCGGCAACGACTACGGCCCGGCCAACGTGTTCGAGCGGCAGGTGCAGGCGCACGGCCGCCCCGGGGACGTGCTGGTGTGCCTGTCGACCAGCGGGCGCAGCCCCAACGTGGTCGCCGCCGCGCGCCGGGCCCGGACGCTCGGGCTCGCGGCCTGGGCGGTCACCGGGCCCGGCCCGAACCCGCTGGCCGCCGCGTGCGACGACGCGATCACCGTGCGGGCCGCCTCGACCTCGACCGTCCAGGAGATCCACCTCGCCGCGATCCACCTGCTGTGCGGGGCGGTCGACGACGCGCTGGGGGTGCGGCATGACTGAGCGGAGCCCGCGCGGCGGCGGAAGGAGCGCCGCCCGCGCCCGCCGGCACGGGCGGCCGTCCCTCCGGAAGGAGGTGCCATGACGGCGCCACTGGTCGTGGTGGGCGACGTCCTGCTCGACATCGACGTCGTCGGCAGCAGCAGCCGGCTCTGCCCGGACGCGCCCGTCCCCGTCGTCGAGCAGGCCGAGGAGCGGCCCCGCCCCGGCGGCGCGGGCCTGGCCGCGCTGCTCGCCGCGGCGGGCGGCCGCGAGGTGGTGCTCGTCACCGCGCTCGCCGACGACGATCCGGGCCGGCGGCTGCGCGCGATGCTGGAGCGGCACGTGGAGGTGGCGGCGCTCCACCTGCACGGCGGGACCCCCTGCAAGCTGCGCCTCCGGTCCGGCGGCCAGTCGGTGGCGCGCCTGGACGCCGGGGACGGGCAGGCCCTCGACGGGCCCGTCGGCCCCCGCGTCACCGAGGCGATCGCCGGAGCTGGCGCCGTGCTGGTCTCCGACTACGGCCGCGGCGTCTCCCGGCACAGCGCGGTCCGCTCCCTGCTCGGCGGGCTGCCCCCGAGCGTGCCCGTCGTGTGGGACCCGCACCCGCGCGGCGAGCCGCCGGTGCCCGGCGTCCGGCTGCTCACCCCGAACGAGGAGGAGGCCGCCCGGCTCGCCGCGGCCGACGGCGCCGACATCACCGGGTTCGGCCTGTCGGCCGCCGGGCGGCGCGGCCGGCACCTCGGCCGGTCCTGGGGCATCGAGGGCGTCGCGGTCACGCTCGGCGCCGAGGGCGCGCTGCTGTGCGACGGATCCGAGGCGCCGTTCCTCGCCCCCGCCCGGCCCGCCCGCGGCGACTCGTGCGGCGCGGGCGACAGCTTCGCCGCCGGGGTCGTCGGCGCGCTCGCCGACGGCGCGGACCTGCCCGCGGCCGTCACCCAGGGCGTCGACCGGGCCTCGGAGTTCGTCCGCGCGGGCGCCGCCGCGGCCGTCGCGGCGCAGCTCGCCGAGACCGGCTCGGCCCGGCTCGTCCCCGAGCGCGGCGAGGACGCCTGGGACGTCGTCGAGCGGACCCGGCGGGCGGGCGGCACGGTCGTGGCGACCGGCGGCTGCTTCGACCTGCTGCACGCCGGCCACGTCAGCCTGCTGCAGCAGGCGCGGCGGCTCGGCGACTGCCTGATCGTCTGCGTCAACTCCGACGCCTCGGTCCGGCGCCGCAAGGGGCCCTCCCGCCCGGTGACGCCCGCCGCCGACCGCGTCCGGGTCCTGGAGGCGCTCAGCGACGTCGACGCCGCGCTGGTGTTCGACGACGACACCCCGGCGCCGCTCCTGGAGCGGCTGCGCCCCGACGTGTGGGTCAAGGGCGCCGACTACGCCGGGACCGCCCTGCCCGAGGCCGAGACGGTCCGGGCCCACGACGGCGAGGTGGTCCTGCTGCCTCTCCTGGAAGGGCGCTCCACCACCCGCCTGCTGTCGACCACGAAGGGAAACGCGTCATGAACGTCCTCATCACCGGCGGCGCCTCCGGACTCGGCGCGGCCGTCGCGCGGAAGGTCGCCGACGACGGCGGTCGCCCCCTCATCCTGGACCGGCACCCTCCGAAGCAGGACTTCGAGCACATGCAGGCCGACCTCGCCGACCGCCGCTGCGCCGAGCGCGCCGTGCACGGCCTCGCGCGCGCCGCCGGCGGGCTCAACGCCGTCGTCACCGCCGCCGGCATCGACGCCTGCGGCGCGCTGTGCGAGGTCCCCGCCGAGGACTGGGAGCGGGTCGTCCAGGTGAACCTGCTCGGCACCGCCGCCGTCGTGCGCGCCGCGCTGCCGTACCTGGAGAACGAGCCGCAGGGGCGGGTCGTCACCGTCGCCTCCACCCTGGGGTTCCGCGCCGTGAGCGACGCGACCGCGTACTGCGCGTCCAAGTTCGGCGTCGTCGGCTTCACCCGGGCGCTCGCCGCCGAGACGGCCGGGAAGGTCGCCGTCACCATGGTGGTGCCGGGCGGCATGGACACCGCGTTCTTCGACGACCGCGCCGACCAGTACAAGCCCGGCCCGGACGCGAAGCTGAACCGGCCGGAGAACGTGGCCGCGGCCATCGCGTTCGCGCTCGCCCAGCCGCCCGGCTGCGAGGTCCGCGAGCTGGTCGTGTGCCCCTCGGAGGAGCCCTCGTGGCCGTGACGGCCGCCTCGCCGGCGGGCGGAGCGGCGCGCGGGGCGCTGGTGCTGCGGGCGCTCGGCCTCGGCGACCTGCTGACCGCCGTCCCGGCGTTACGGGCGCTGCGGCGCGGGATGCCCGAGGCGCGGATCACGCTCGCCGCGCCGCCGGTGCTCGCGCCGCTCGCCCGCGCGACCGGCGTGGTCGACGACGTCCTGCCGGCGGACGGCCTGGAGGCCCCGCTGCCGCCCGCGGGGCCCGTGGACGTCGCGGTCAACCTGCACGGACGGGGTCCGCAGAGCCACCGGCTCCTCGCGGCCCTGGAACCGGGGCGGCTGCTGGCGTTCGCCTGCCCCGGCGCGCCGCACTCCGGCGGCCCCGCCTGGGACCCCGGCGAGCACGAGGTGGCCCGCTGGTGCCGGCTGGTCGCGGCCTACGGGTTCGACGCCGACCCCGCCGACCTCGGCCTGCCGGCGCCGGCGGCGGCCTCCCCCGCGCCGGGAGCCGTCGTCGTCCATCCCGGTGCGGCGTTCCCGGCGCGCCGCTGGCCGCCCGAGCGGTTCGCGGCCGTCGCGGCGGCCCTGCGGGACGGCGGGGAGCGCGTCGTCGTGACCGGCGGCCCCGGCGAGGCCGGCCTCGCGCGCCGCGTCGTGGAGCTCGCCGGGCTCGGCCGCGCCGCCGACCTGTCCGGCCGCACCCCGCTGCCCGGGCTGGCCGCGCTCGTAGCGCAGGCCCGGCTCGTCGTCTGCGGCGACACCGGGGTCGCGCACCTGGCGACCGCCTACCGCACACCGTCGGTGCTGCTGTTCGGACCGACGCCGCCCGACCGGTGGGGGCCTCCCGACCGCGCCGAGCACCGCGTCCTGTGGGCGGGGCGCCGCGGCGACCCGCACGGACGCGAGCCCTGCCCCGGGCTGCTGGAGATCACAGCCGACCAGGCCGTCGAGGCCGCCGGGAGGGCACTCGCCCGCCCGAACCGATGAGGGGACAAGATGAGACATCCACGCGCCGTCGTCACCGGGGGCTCCGGCTTCCTCGGCTCCCACCTGTGCGAGGCGCTGCTCGCCGAGGGCATCTCGGTGGTGTGCCTGGACAACCTGCTGACCGGCACCTCCCGCAACATCGCGCACCTCGCCGAGCGGCGGGACTTCCACTTCCTGAAACGCGACCTGACCGAGCCGGTGAACGTCCCCGGCGACGTCGGCTACGTCTTCCATCTGGCGTCCGCGGCGTCCCCCGCCGACTACCTGAAGTACCCGATCCAGACCCTGGAGGTCGGCAGCCAGGGCACCCGCAACGCGCTGGACCTCGCCGAGGCCAAGGGCGCGCGCTTCGTCCTCGCCTCCACGTCCGAGGTGTACGGGGACCCGCTGGTGCACCCGCAGCCCGAGTCGTACTGGGGCAACGTCAACCCGGTCGGCCCGCGCAGCGTGTACGACGAGGCGAAGCGGTTCGGCGAGGCGCTGACGTCGGCGTTCCGGCACTCCCGCGGCCTCGACGCGGCGATCGTGCGGATCTTCAACACCTACGGCCCCCGGATGCGGCCCGACGACGGCCGCGCGATCCCGACGTTCCTGCGCCAGGCGCTGACCGGGGAGGACCTCACGGTCACCGGCGACGGCTCGCAGACGCGCTCGATCTGCCACGTGGACGACACCGTCCGGGGCATCGTCGCGCTCGCCCTCTCCGACCATCCCGGGCCGGTCAACATCGGCAGCCCCTACGAGATCTCGATGGCCGACCTGGCGCGGCTGGTCATCGACCTGACGGGATCGACGTCCCGCATCCGGTTCGTCGACCGCCCGCAGGACGACCCGCGCGTCCGGCGCCCCGACACCGCGCTGGCCGAGGAGGTGCTCGGGTGGGCACCGCGGATCTCCATCGAGGAAGGCCTGCGCACCACGATCGAATGGTTCGCCAGGGAGCTGGTCGTCGCGCGGCCCGCCTGACCGCCCGGCACAGGCGCGGGGGGGGGGGCCCGGGGGCGGGTGGGGGCGCCCCCCCCCGACCCGCCGGGGGGGGGGGGGCCGCCGGGCCCGCGGCGCGCCCGACGCCCCGGCGG
>NZ_JBEUPD010000072.1:0-13373 GCF_040492135.1 Actinomadura sp. NPDC000600 | reverse complement strand
TTCAGCGCCGATGGTACTGCATGGGAGACCGTGTGGGAGAGTAGGACGCCGCCGGACACATATTAGAAAAGGGCCCCGCCGATCACGGCGGGGCCTTTCTCATTTCCGAACGTTCTGCTTCCGCTGCGGCAGGAGCCGGCTTCGTCTCCACCCCCGGATCGGTGGCATAGGGTCGGTGCATGCCGTCGCTTTCGCCGCGTCTCGCCGAGGTCGTGGACGCTCTGCCGCTCGCGCCCGGGATGCGGGTCCTGGAGATCGGGTGCGGGCCGGGGGCGGCAGCGCGTGCCGTCGCCGCCCGGCTCGACGGCGGGCACATCGTCGCGATCGACCGGTCGGCCAAGGCGGTCGCGCAGGCGGAGGCGGCCTCGGCCGAGGAGATCGCGGCGGGACGGATGAGCGTCCGCCGCGCCGCCATCGAGGACTTCACGCTCGACGCGGGCGAGGCGCCCTTCGACCTCGTCTTCGCCGTCCGGGTGGGCGCGCTCGACGGCCGCCATCCGGAGGCCGGCCGGCACGCTCTGCGGCGCATCGCCGCGGTGCTGGCTCCCGGCGGCCGGCTCTTCGTCGACGGAGGCGACCCCCTGCGGGAGATCACCCCCTGATCGCCGGGCGGGGCGCGGTCAGCGGCCGAGCGCCCGGTCGAGCGTGGCGGCCCACTGGTGGAGCAGGCGGGTGCGGCGGGCCGAGTCGTCGGTGAGGAGATCCGCCAGGCCGAGGCCGCGGACCAGGTCGAGGGTCGCCTGGACCGTCTCCCGGACGCCGGGGACCGACTCGTCCGCGCCGAGGGCTTCGACGGTGAGGCGGTGCGCCTCCCGTCCGACCCGCGCCTCCAGGGGAACGACCTGGGCGCGCAGCTGCTCGTCGGAACTGGCCGCGACCCATAGCTGGAGCGCGGCGCGGAAGAGCGGGGAGGTGTACATCTCGCCGAGGAGCGCGACGACGTCGAGCGTGGAAGGCCGCCGGTCGGCGAGCACGTCCAGGCGCTCGCGCATCTGCGCGATCCGCACGTCCGAGCCGTACTCGACCGCCGCCGTCACCAGCTCCTCACGGGTGCGGAAGTGGTGCTGGGCGGCGCCCCGGGAGACCCCCGCGCGCTCGGCGACGACCGCCACCGTCGTGCCCGCCCAGCCCACGGAGGCGAGGCAGTCGATGGCGGCCTCCAGGAGGCGCCGCCGGGTGGCGCGGCTGCGGTCCTGCTGAGGTTCGCGGGGGAGTGCCTGGGCGGTCATGGAGTCCTCGGGTCGGTGGGCCCTCCAGTGAACCAAACGATCAGGCGAAGAAACAATCATGCGCGATTGATTTTTTAGTGGCGGGCTGGCAGGGTTCAGCCCATGAGCCAACCGTTGCGGGTCGGTAACGCCTCGGGCTTCTACGGCGACCGCTTCTCCGCGGTGCGGGAGATGCTGGAGGGCGGGCCGCTGGACGTCCTCACCGGCGACTACCTCGCCGAGCTGACGATGCTGATCCTCGGGCGCGGGAAGATGAAGGACCCGGGCGCCGGGTACGCCTCGACGTTCCTGCGGCAGATGGAGGAGTCCCTCGGGCTCGCGGCGGAGCGCGGCACGACGATCGTCACGAACGCCGGCGGGCTCAACCCGCGGGGGCTCGCGGACCGGCTGCGCGAGCTGGCCTCCCGGCTGGGCATCGACGTGCGGATCGCCCATGTGGAGGGCGACGACCTGCTGCCGCGGGCCAAGGAGCTCGGGCTGGCGGACGCCCGCTACGGGCAGCCGCTCACCGCCAACGCCTACCTGGGCGCCTGGGGGATCGTCGAGTGCCTCAAGGCCGGCGCGGACGTGGTGGTGACGGGACGCGTCACCGACGCTTCCCTGGTCGTGGGCCCGGCCGCGGCCCGCTTCGGCTGGGCGCGGGACGACTGGGACGCGCTCGCGGGCGCGACGGTCGCCGGGCACGTGCTGGAGTGCGGCGCGCAGGCGACCGGCGGCAACTACGCCTTCTTCCAAGAAATCTACAATGTAAAGGCACCGGGCTTCCCGGTCGCCGAAATCCACCCCGACGGCTCCAGCGTGATCACCAAGCACGACGGGACGGGCGGCGCGGTGACGGTCGAGACCGTCACCGCGCAGCTCCTGTACGAGATCGGCGGGCCCTCCTACGCGGGCCCGGACGTGACGACGCGGTTCGACTCGATCGCGCTGGCGCAGGACGGGCCCGACCGGGTGCGCATCAGCGGCGTCCAGGGCGTCCCGCCGCCGCCGTCCACCAAGGTGTGCCTGAACCACCTGGGCGGCCATCGCAACGAGATGACCTTCGTCCTCACCGGCCTGGACGTCGACGCCAAGGCCGAGCTCGCGAAGTCCCAGCTGGAGGACGCCTTCGCGGAGGCGCGGCCGGCCCGCGTCGAATGGACGCTCATCGGCGCCCCCGGGCCGGACCCGGCCACGCAGGGGGAGGCCACCGCCCTGCTCCGCTGCGCGGTCCTGGACCCGGATCCGGAGAAGGTCGGCCGCGCGTTCAGCGGCGCCGTCGTGGAGCTCGCGCTCGCCGGCTATCCGGGCTTCACGATGACCTCCCCGCCCGGCAAGGGCGCGCCCTACGGCGTCTACACCCCCGCGTACGTCCCGAACGACGCGATCGGACACGTCGCGGTGACGCACGAGGGCGACCGCGTCGCCGTCCCGGCCGCACCCGTCGTGCGCGAACCGGAGGCCCCCGCCGAGCCGCCGCCCCTCGGGGACGTCCCGCCGGGCGCCACCGTCCGCGCACCGCTCGGCCGTGCCGCCGGGGCGCGGAGCGGAGACAAGGGCGGTGACGCCAACATCGGCGTGTGGGCCCGTACCGATGCGCAGTGGCGCTGGCTGGAGCCGTTCCTGACCACCGAACGGTTCCGCGCGCTGCTGCCGGAGACCCGGGAGCACGCCGTCCACCGGCACGTGCTGCCCAACCTCCGCGCGGTGAACTTCGTCGTCGAAGGGCTGCTGCAGGAGGGCGTGTCCGCCTCGACCCGGTTCGACCCGCAGGGCAAGGCCCTGGGGGAGTGGCTGCGGTCCCGCCTCGTCGACATCCCGGAGGCAGTCCTGTGACCTTCAAGAGCACCCTGGACGCGCGGAGCCCGGAGTACCGGGCGCGCCGCGCGGCCATGCTGGAGAAGCTGGCGGCCCTCGACGCCGAGCACGCCAAGGCGCTGGAGGGCGGCGGTGAGAAGTACGTCGCCCGCCACCGCAAGCGGGGCAAGCTGCTGGCGCGCGAGCGCATCGAGCTGCTCCTCGACCCCGACTCGCCGTTCCTCGAACTGAGCCCCCTCGCCGCGTGGGGCAGCGACTTCCCGGTGGGCGCGAGCGTCGTCACGGGCATCGGCGTCGTCGAGGGCGTCGAGTGCATGATCGTGGCGAACGACCCGACGGTGCGGGGCGGGTCCAGCAACCCGTGGACGGTGAAGAAGAGCTTCCGGGCGTCCGACATCGCGCTGGAGAACCGGCTGCCCGTCATCAACCTGGTCGAGTCGGGCGGTGCGGACCTGCCGACGCAGAAGGAGATCTTCATCCCGGGCGGCCGCATGTTCCGCGACCTCACCCGGCTCTCGGCCGCGGGCATCCCGACCATCGCGCTCGTGTTCGGCAACTCCACGGCGGGCGGCGCCTACATCCCGGGCATGTGCGACCACGTCGTCATGGTCAAGGAGCGCGCGAAGGTGTTCCTCGGCGGCCCGCCGCTGGTGAAGATGGCGACCGGCGAGGAGGCCGACGACGAGGAGCTCGGCGGTGCCGAGATGCACGCCCGCACCTCCGGCCTCGCCGACTACATGGCGGCGGACGAGGCGGACGCGCTTCGCCTCGGGCGCCAGATCGTCCGGAACCTCAACCACCGCAAGCTCGGCCCCGCGCCCGGCCCGGTCGAGGAGCCGCTGTACGACGCCGAGGAGCTCGCCGGGATCGTCCCGGAGGACCTGAAGGTCCCCTTCGATCCGCGCGAGGTCATCGCGCGCGTCGCCGACGGGTCGCGGTTCGAGGAGTTCAAGCCGCTGTACGGGACGAGCCTGGTCACCGGCTGGACGCGCGTCCACGGCTACCCGATCGGGGTCCTCGCCAACGCGCAGGGCGTCCTGTTCGGGGACGAGGCGCAGAAGGCGGCGCAGTTCATCCAGCTCGCCAACCAGAGCGACACCCCGCTGCTGTTCCTGCACAACACGACCGGCTACATGGTCGGCAAGGAGTACGAGCAGGCCGGGATCATCAAGCACGGCGCCCTGATGATCAACGCGGTGGCCAACAGCAGGGTCCCGCACATCACGATCGTGATGGGCGCCTCGTACGGGGCGGGGAACTACGGCATGTGCGGCCGCGCGTACGACCCCCGGTTCCTGTTCGCCTGGCCGAGCGCCAAGTCGGCGGTGATGGGCCCGCAGCAGCTCGCGGGCGTCCTGTCGATCGTGGCGCGGCAGGCGGCGCAGGCACGCGGGCAGGCCTACGACGAGGACCAGGACCGCGCGATGCGGGAGATGGTCGAGGCGCAGATCGAGGCCGAGTCGCTGCCGTTCTTCCTGTCCGGGCGGCTCTACGACGACGGGGTGATCGACCCGCGCGACACCCGGACCGTCCTCGGCCTGTGCCTGTCCGTCGTCCACAACGCGCCCGTGCGCGGAGCCGAGGGCTTCGGCGTCTTCCGGATGTGAGTGTCGAACAATGATCAACAGAGTGCTGGTCGCCAACCGCGGCGAGATCGCCCGCCGCGTCCTGCGCGCCTGCCGGGACCTCGGCATCGGGACGGTCGCCGTCCACTCCGACCCCGACGCCGGCGCGCCGCACGTCCGGGAGGCCGACGCGGCCGGGCGGCTGCCCGGGGCGTCCCCGGCGGAGACGTACCTGTCGGCGGAGCGGCTCCTCGACGTGGCGGGGCGCGCCGGGGCCGACGCCGTCCACCCCGGCTACGGCTTCCTGTCGGAGAACGCGGACTTCGCGCGGGCCGTCGTCGACGCCGGCCTGGTCTGGATCGGCCCGCCGCCCGAGGCGATCGCCGCGATGGGGTCCAAGATCGAGGCCAAGAAGCTGATGGCCGCCGCGGACGTCCCCGTGCTGCCCGAGCTCGACCCCGCGCAGGTCGCCGAGCCGGACCTCCCGCTGCTGGTGAAGGCGTCCGCGGGCGGCGGCGGGCGCGGCATGCGCGTCGTCCGCGCGCTCGAGGAGCTGCCGGACGCGGTCGCCGGGGCGCGGCGCGAGGCGGAGTCGGCCTTCGGCGACCCGACCGTGTTCTGCGAGCCGCTGCTGGTGAACGCCCGCCACATCGAGGTGCAGGTCCTCGCCGACGCGCACGGGACCGTCTGGACGCTCGGCGAGCGCGAGTGCTCGGTCCAGCGCCGCCACCAGAAGATCATCGAGGAGGCGCCGTCCCCGGCGGTCGGGCCCGAGCTGCGCGCGCGCCTGTGCGAGGCGGCGGCGAACGCGGCCCGCGCCATCGGGTACGTCGGCGCCGGCACGGTCGAGTTCATGCTCGCGCGCGACGGCCGCTTCTACTTCCTGGAGGTCAACACCCGGCTCCAGGTCGAGCACCCGGTCACCGAATGCGTGTACGGGGTGGACCTCGTCCGGCTCCAGATCGAGGTCGCCGAGGGCGCCCGCCTGCCGGAGGCGCCGCCGGAACCGCGCGGCCACGCCATCGAGGTCCGCCTGTACGCCGAGGACCCCGCGCGGGACTGGCGGCCCGCCAGCGGCACGCTGCACACCTTCGAGGTGCCGGGCGTGGACGCCGAGTTCGCCGTGCCGGCGGGGCACGGGCTGCGCCTCGACAGCGGCGTGGAGAGCGGGTCCGAGGTCGGCGTGCACTACGACCCGATGCTCGCCAAGGTCATCGCGTGGGCGCCGTCCCGGGCCGCCGCCGCGCGCAGGCTGGCGGCCGCGCTGCGCGGCGCCCGCATCCACGGCCTGACCACCAACCGCGACCTGCTCGTCCGGGTCCTGGGGGAGCCGGCGTTCCTGGATGGCGACACCGACACCGGCTACCTCGACCGCATCGGCCTCGACACCCTGGCCGCGCAGCTCGCGGACGAGGCGGCGGTCCGCGTCAGCGCGCTGGCCGCGGCGCTCGCCCAGGCCGCCGCGAACCGTGCGGGCGCCCCCGTGCTCGGCGGGCTGCCGTCCGGCTGGCGCAACGTGCGGTCCCAGCCGCAGCGCAGGACGTTCGAAGGGCCCGGCGGCCCGGTGGACGTCGACTACCGGCTGGACGGGAACGGCCTGGCCTCCGAGCTGTGCCCCGGCACGTCGCTGGTGGCCGCCGCGCCGGAGCGCGTCGTCCTCGACCACGACGGCCTCCGCGAGACCTTCACCGTCACCACCGCCGGGGACGCGGTGCACGTCGACTCCCGCCTCGGCCCGGTGACGCTCGCCGCCGTCCCGCGCTTCGCCGACCCGAGCGGCCAGATCGCCCCGGGCTCCCTGCTGGCCCCCATGCCCGGCACCGTCGTCCGCGTCGAGACCGAGCTGGGCGCGACCGTCGCCGAAGGGCAGACCCTGGTCGTCCTGGAGGCGATGAAGATGGAGCACCGCATCGCCGCGCCGTCCGCCGGGACGGTCGCCGAACTGAACGTCGCAGCGGGACGGCAGGTCGAGTCCGGCGCCGTGCTCGCCGTCATCGAAGGGACCCCCGAATGAGCTTCGTCGAGACCGAGGAGCGAAGGGCGCTGCGCGCGGCCGTCGCCGAACTGGGCGCCAAGTACGGCTCCTCCTATTACGTGGAGAAGGCCAAGGCCGGGCAGAAGACCGACGAGCTGTGGGCCGAGGCCGGGCGGCTCGGCTACCTCGGGGTCAACGTGCCGGAGGAGTACGGCGGCGGGGGCGGCGGCATCGGCGACCTCGCCGCCGTGTGCGAGGAGCTGGCCGCGGCGGGCTGCCCGCTGCTGCTGATGGTCGTGTCCCCGGCGATCTGCGCGACGATCATCGCCAGGTCCGGCACGGACGGCCAGAAGGCGCACTGGCTGCCGCGCTTCGCCGACGGCTCGGTGAAGATGGCGTTCGCGATCACCGAGCCGGACGCCGGCTCCAACTCGCACCGCATCACCACCACGGCGCGCCGCGACGGCGACGGGTGGGTGCTGAACGGGCAGAAGACGTTCATCTCCGGCGTGGACGAGTCGGACGCGGTGCTGTTCGTCTCCCGCACGCAGGACCAGAAGGGCAACCTGCGGCCGTCGCTGTTCATCGTCCCGACCGGCACGCCCGGCTTCACCTTCACCCCCATCGACATGGAGATCGTGTCGCCGGAGAAGCAGTTCATCTGCCACCTCGACGACGTCCGGCTGCCCTACGACGCCCTCGTCGGCGACGAGGACGGCGGCCTGCTGCAGCTGTTCGCCGGCCTCAACCCCGAACGCATCATGGCCGCGGCGATGGGCGCCGGGATCGGGCGGCTCGCCCTCGGCAAGGCGACGGACTACGCCAGGACGCGGCAGGTGTTCAGGACGCCGATCGGCGCGCACCAAGGCCTCGCGCACCCGCTCGCCGCCGCCAAGATCGAGCTGGAGCTGGCCCGGCTGATGGGGCAGAAGGCCGCCTGGCTGTACGACGAGGGCGACGACATGGGCGCGGGCGAGGCCGCGAACATGGCCAAGTACGCCACCGCCGAAGCCGCGATCCACTGCGTCGACCAGGCCATCCAGACCCACGGCGGAAACGGCCTCACGACCGAGTACGGCGTCGGGATGCTGGCGGGGGTCGTCCGGCTCATGCGCATCGCCCCCGTCAGCCGCGAGATGATCCTCAACTTCGTCGCGCAGCACTCCCTGGGGCTCCCCAAGTCCTACTGACATTGCGGTGGCGGCGCGGGGAGCGGGCGGCCTAGACTCCTGGCGTTCCCCGCGCTTGATCAAACAGAAGACCGCCATCCGAGGGACTCACGTGTACGGTCCGCCGCCCGTTCCGCCGCCCGCCGCCGAGCCCGTGCCGCCCGCCCCGCCACCGGTGCCGCCCTCCGCCGCGGCCCCCCGCGGCCGCCGCCTGGCGGCCTGGGGCATCGACACCGGGCTCCTCATCGGCGCCGCGGTCCTGCTCGGCATGATGACGTGGGGACGGCTGAACGGACTGCTCGGCGACGGGCTGTGGGGCGACGCGCTGTCGTCGGCGGGCGGGCTCCTGCTGACGGGCGGCGACGTCCAGCAGGCCGCCGAGGACTTCGGCATGGGGCTCTGGAACACGGTCGTCAGCGCCATCGAGCAGGCGCTGCTGCTGCTCATCCTGATCGAGTTCCTCCACCAGTTCGCGGGGCAGGCCTTCGCCGGCCGGACCCTCGGCAAGGCCGTCCTCGACCTGCGCGTGGAGCACGCCGGGTCCGCCGAGTCCGTCAAGTCCGCCAAGGCCAGGGCGCTGCGCCGCTCGCTGGCGACGACGGCGGGCGGCACCGGCCTGTACTGCGCCGCGTGGATCCTTCTTCTGCACGGCCTCTTCTTCCTCTCCCTCGTGCTGTGGCTGGCGGCCGTCGCGGTCTTCCTCGCCAACAGCGCGCCGACGCTCCTCGGCGCCCGGCGCCGCGGCCTCGCCGACCTGCTGGCGGGGACGGTCCTGGTCCGCGCGGACGGCTACCGGCGCGCCGCCGCGGCCGCGCGGCAGGGCGCCGTCATCGCCTGGGACGGCACCCAGGCGGCGGGCCAGGTCGCGGGCCAGGCCGTGCGGGAGAACGCGGCCCGCCTCGCCCAGGCCGAATCGATGCAGCGCGCGCTGCAGTCGGAGCGCGCCCGGCAGGTGCAGGACCTGGGCCGGCGCTCCGCCGCCCGCGTGCAGGGCGCGATGCAGGGCGAGAGGGCGCAGCAGGTGGGCGAGGCGGGCAAACGCGTCGGCGGCCGGCTCAGGAGCGCCTACCAGGAGCGCCGGGCGGCCCGGCGCCAGGCGCTGCCCCCGCGGCCGGAGCAGCCCGCTCTCCCACCGCCCGCACCGTCCTACGACCCCTACGCCCAGCCCGACCCCTACGCCCAGCCCGACCCCTACGCCCAGCCCGACCCCTACGCACAGCCCGGCCGGTTCGCCCAGCCCGCCCCGTACGAGCCGCCGCCGCAGCAGTACCCGCCGCCGCAGCAGTACATGCCCCCGCCGCCGCAGTACCCCTCCGAGCACTGAGGCGACGCCCAGGCTCGGAGGCCGGCGGGTCCGGGGCGCCGGCGCCCTGCCGTGCGGCGCTTCCTGGACGCCCCAAGTCCCACTGAATCCCCCCACCGGCGCCTTTGCTCACTGTTAGTAGTCGTTACGTTACGGAAAGAGAGGAGGTGGGAAGGATCGCGACGCAAGCACCGGATACCGGAGCGAAAGGGATGATCATGAAGAGGTTTCTCGCGGTTGTGGTTCTCGCCTCCGGGGCGACCCTGGCCGGGATCGCCGGCCTGAGCGCCACGGCGTCGGCCTCCACCGGCCCGGACGCCATCGCGTCGGCCACCTCGTACGCCCAGGTGATGGGGGGCCATGGCGACCACCATGGCGACCACCACGGCCACCACCACGACTGCGACGAGAACACCAACACCAATATCAACATCAACATCAACGGCTGACGCGCGACGGCCTTGCCGGCCGGCGGTCCGTCCGGTGGGCGGCGGCCATCTGGCGGAGACCGCGGGGTCTCCGCCAGAGCGTCATCCGGCCAGCGCGTCCAACTGCGCCTCCAGCGGCACGGGGGCGTCGAGCCGGTTGTCCACGGCCGTATGGGGCACCGGAGGCGGCGTCCCGGGCAGCATCCGGCCGGCGAACGCGTCGAACGCCGCCAGCTTGCCGGTGTCGCGGGGCGACCCCCGCTCCTCCAGGCGCCGCCGGAGGGTCGCGGCGTCCGTCCTGATCCAGACCAGGTGCACCGGCGGTCCGCCCAGGGACGCGACCCACTCCGTCCAGCGCGCCGCGTCCCGGATCTGACCGGTGAACGGTCCGCTCAGCAGCACCGGGCAGCCGTGCGACCGGATCTCCCGCGCCGTGGCGGTCATCCCGGCGTACTCGTGCGGCTTGACGTGCGCGTCGTACCAGGCGCCCTCGCGCTCGCCGGGATCGCGGCCGAACGCCGCGAGCGTCGCCGCCACGAACGGCCCGAACATCGTGTCCTTGTCCAGCAGCGCCGGTACGGGCCGCAGCCGGCGCAGCAGCAGGTCCGAGACCGTGGTCTTCCCGGAGCCGGGCGGCCCCGCCACCACCCAGACCGGGGCGGACGTCACGTCGACAGGCGCATGCGGCGGGTCGCCAGCCGCTCGATGCGCGCCTCGTCGACCTCGTGGCCGAGCCCCGGCTGCGTGAGCGGGACCCCGACGACGCCGCCGGACGAACGCACCGGCGGCGTCACGAACACCGGCCCTCCGGCCGGGTCGGACACGTCGCTGGGCAGCGTGCACCCCGGCAGCGCCGCGAGCGCGACCGCGGCCGCCTGCCCGATGCCGAACGCGCCGCAGCCGCTGCACCACACGTCCCAGCCCGCCGCGTACGCGAGGTCGTGGGCGCTGCGGGCCGCGGTGAGCCCGCCGAGCCGGTCGAGCCGCAGGTGCAGGGCCCGGCCCGCCTCCAGCGCCAGGGCCGCGTCGAGGGTCTCCAGGTCTCCCACGTCCGGCGCCACGGCGCTGCCGACCCGCAACTGGAGCCGGGCGTGCGCGGCCAGGTCGCCCGCCGGGAACGGGCGCTCGATCGCCGCCAGGCCGTAGGCGTCCAGCGCCTCCAGGACGGCCAGGTGCTCGGGCGACTCGGTGTAGGCGTGGCCGGCGTCCGCGACGAGCGCCAGCGCCGGGTACGCCTGCCGGACCGCGCGGACGGGCTCGATGTCCCACCCTGGCCTGATGTCCAGCGTGACCCGGGTGTGGCCCGCTCCAACGGCCTTGTTGACGCGCGCGGTGACCGTGTCGAGCGCCGGCTCGGGGGAGATCCGCGCGCCCGTCACGATGGAGGTGCGGGTGCCGCCGAGCGCGTGCGCGAGCGGCAGCCCCCGCATCCGGCACCACAGGTCCCAGCAGGCCGTGTCGACGGCCGCCGCGGCCTCGCGCGCGCCGAGGTCGGCGGCGGCGGACACGTCCTCGGGACGGTCCCAGTCGAGCCCGATGAGGGCCGGCCCCATCCGCGTCTCGATGTCCGCCCACGCCGCGCCGGAGTCCGCGTCCCCGGCCGGGACGGCCATCTCGCCCCAGCCGACGGCGCCGCCGCCGGAGAGGCGGACGAGGACGCTCTCCGGCCGCCGTCCGCGCGGCATCCGCACGCGGAAGGCGTCGCAGCCGTGGATCCGAGGCACCGCACCAGTCCTTCGAAGTAGGGGTTCTTCCTCAATGATCCCCCCTCCCCGGACCAGGAAGGACAAACCACACGGGTCAGGACCGCCGCCGCGGCGGCGCGGGCCGCGGGCCGGGCCGGCCGGTCAGGGGCAGCTGCTCTCCAGCGACACCGGCTTGGAGCTCGGCTTGGGCGACTCGCCGCCGTCCGGCTCGTCCGGCGACGCGCTGGGCGAGGCGGACGGCGAGCCGCTCGGCTTGGCGCCGACCTGCCGGGGGTCGCTGTTGACGGCGTCGGCCGCCAGCTCGCGGATCTTGTGGAAGTCCGGGTTGCCGGAGAAGATCAGCGGCGGGACGAACTGCAGGCTCCTGATCTGCGCGCCGTTCTTGACCCGGTTCGACAGCTTCATCAGCGCGGGCAGCAGCTCCTGCGGGATGTCGGTCGACAGCGTCCGCTTGGCCGCCGCGGCGAGCTTGTCGAAGCTGGTGAGCACCGTCTGCGGGTCGGCCTGCTCGGCGATCGCCCGCATCAGGCACTTCTGCCGGCTCATCCGGACGTAGTCGCTGCTGTTGGTGCGGGACCGCCCGTACCAGAGGGCCTCCTTGCCCTTCAGCGTCCGGTACCCGGGCTGCAGGACGCCGCCCTGCAGCCCGTACGGGATCGGCTCGGTGATCTTGAGCTTGACGCCGCCCATGGCGTCGACGATGTCGGCGAAGCCGAACATGTCGACGAGGATGTAGTAGTCGACGCGCAGGCCGAGGACGCCGGCCACGGTGGCCTTCAGCAGCTCGGGGCCGCGGCGGTTCTTGGCGACGCCGGGCACCACGTCGGGGTGGTTCTCGGCGTACTCGTAGACCTCGTTCAGCAGGCCCGGGTTCTGCGGGCCGTCGCCGGTGAAGCCGTAGGGGAACCGGTCGCGGGCCGGGCCGGGCGGCATCGGGAACTTCTCCAGGTTGCGCGGCAGGCTCAGCAGCACCGTGTCGCCCGTCTTGGTGTCGACGCTGGCGAGGGTCACGCTGTCGGTGCGCACGCCGGTGCGGTCGGCGGCGGAGTCGCCGCCGAGCAGCAGGATGTTGACGCGGGACTGCCCGTTGAAGGGGTCCTCGGTGTCGACGGGCTTGCCGTTCTCGCTGCCGGTGCGGAAGATGCTGGTCAGCGCGTCCCGGTACACGTAGGTGCTGTGCGCCGACCACGCCACCGGCACCGCGACGGCGAAGCACATCACCGCGACGGCCGCCGCGCCGAGCGTGCGGGCGCCTGCGGCGAGCCGCGCCGGGCGCAGCAGCAGGTAGGAGCGGACGACGACGAGGATCCACAGCAGGCCGAGCGCGACGATCGCGGCGGAGGCCCGCTGCAGCACCGCGGGCTGGACGGCGTAGTGGACCAGGTCGGAGCGGTACACGGTGGCGGCGCCCGCCAGCGCGGCGAGCATCGCGGCGTACAGGGCGAGCAGCAGCCCGCCGGCGATCCGGCGTCCCGTGACGAAGTGCGCGACACCCCAGACCAGGGCGGACGCGAGCGTCAGCGCCAGCGCGCGGGGGAGACCCCCGGCTCCGCCGGAGGTACCCTCATCGTCCCTGTCCGGGGCACGCCCACTCGGCGACCGACCCATGTACGCTCCGATTCCCACCCACGGTGAATTAAGCCTCGGCTCACATTATTGACGCGTCGAACCGGGCAAAGGTTGCGTAAGAGTCGATCGCATGCGAGCGGATGTGGCCTTTGTTGCAGATCGACAGGATAGTGAATCCGTCGCCGTCCGGGGGGCCGGACGGATGATCAACGTGCGGCCGATGATCTCCGGGCGGGCGGCGGTCACCGAGCGGGCAGGGCGCCACCGCGTGGGCGGCCGTCAGCGGCGGGACGATCACCAGCAGGCACAGGACCGACACCGTGGTGCCGCCCGCGAGCCGCCACAGCGGCGTCAGCCCGTCCGGGAGCAGGACGGCGTAGGAGTGGACGATCAGCCCCGCCCACAGCGCCGCGACGGCCACGCAGCCGGCCGTCAGCGCCACCAGCCACCCGGGCCGCGCCGCCGCCTGCGAGAGCAGCGGCCGGCCGTGCCCGGCGGCGGCGGCCGCCGCCGTCAGCGCCACCGCCTGGAACGCCAGCAGCGCCGCCCCGGACCGGACGCGCCCGGCCCGCAGGTGCGCGATGCCCGGCAGCGCCGGGGACACCGCGGCGATCAGCAGCGCCTCGGCCAGT
>NZ_JBEUPD010000071.1:0-14263 GCF_040492135.1 Actinomadura sp. NPDC000600 | reverse complement strand
CGTCTTATTTGTGGTTTTGGCTTTCATGGTGGGGGGTTTGGGGTTGTGGTTGATATACCCCATCGGCGTGTGCTGGTGGTCGGCCGAGACCCCCGCCGCCGCGGCGGCGGTCGCCGAGCAGGGCACCGCCTCCCACGCCTCCTCCAGCGCCAAGACGGTGAAGGCCGAGCGGGCCTCCGCCGCCGCCGAGGCGCGCCGCGAGGGGTTCAAGGTCCCCCCGCACGCCGTCAAGCCCGCCGAGGTCATCAAGCTCGCGAAGAAGCAGGTCGGCGTGCACGAGGGCAAGGGCGGCATGACCAAGTACCACAGGTGGTACGTCTCGACTCCGCACGCCAAGGAGACCGCCAAGCGCGACGGCGGCTTCTCGGTCAAGGAGTACAACGGCGCCCAGTGGTGCAACATGTTCGTGTCCTGGCTCGGCGCCCAGACCGGCGTCAAGAACATGGGCTGGGACGCCTACACCGTCCAGCACGCCAACTGGTTCAAGGAGACCGGCCGCTGGGGCCACACCGCCAAGCCGGGCTCCGTGGTGTTCTTCGACTGGCAGGACGGCTCGAAGGCCGGCATCGGCGACATCGACCACGTCGGCATCGTCGTCAAGGACAACGGCAACGGCAAGATCACCACGATCGAGGGCAACACCGACAACGCGGTGAAGGAGAAGGTCCGCGACAAGTCGCAGGTCGTCGGCTTCGGCTACCCCGACTACGCCCGCTGACCCGACCACGGTCCACGAAGGCGCCCGTTCCTCCCGGAGGCGCCCCTCCCCAGAAGGCGCCCGGCCGCACGGCCGGGCGCCTTCTGGGGTTCCGGGTGTTGTGCCCAATGTCTCCGGGGACGGTGGGTAATGCCAAGCGTTGACAGCCTTTGATCCCTCTTGGACCTCAGTGCGGCGTTCCTGGAAAGGAATCCAGCACGCCGGAGTCTGCGGAGGGGGATGCCCATGGCGGCGCGCCCGGATGTCAGCGTCGTGGTGATCGCCTACAACGACGCGCGCCGGCTCCCGAGGGCGGTGGCCTCGACGCTGGCGCAGTCGCTGGGCGGCGTCGAGACGCTGATCGTCGACGACGCGAGCACCGACGGCACGGGCGAGGCCGCCGACCGGCTCGCCGCGGCCCACCCCGGGCGGGTCCGGGCCGTCCACCTGCCGGTCAACTCCGGCGGCTGCGGCCGTCCCCGCAACACCGGGATCGAGGCGTCCACCGGCCGGTACCTGATGTTCCTCGACAGCGACGACCTGCTGGACCGGCACGCCTGCCTCAACCTGCTCGCCGCCGCCGAGGACACCGGCGCCGACATGGTCTCGGGGCTCTGCGACCGGATCTTCCTCGACGTGCCGAGGGGCGCGAAGGGGCGGGTCCGCCCCTGGTATCCGTGGCTGTACCGGCACAGCGCCGTCCACGAGTCGCTGAGCGAGAACCCCGATCTCCTGTACGACACCCTTTCGACCAACAAGGCGTACCGGCGCGGCTTCCTGGAGGAGCACGGGCTGCGGTTCGTCGAGCGGCTGCACTACGAGGACCTGCTCTTCACCGCCGAGGCGTACCTTGAGGCCGGACGGACCGCCCTGATCCCGCACCGCGTCTACAACTGGCTCGTCAAGGAGCGGACGCCGGATCCGTCGATCTCCAACCGGCGAGCCGAGCTGGCCAACTTCGCCGACCGGCTGGAGATCCACCGCCGCATCGACATGCTCTTCGCGCTGCGCGGCGCCTACGACCTGCAGCGGGCCAAGGACGTCAAGTTCGTCAACCACGACCTCGTGCTGTACCTGCGGGAGCTGCGCGGACGCGACCCAGCCCTCCAGGCGCGCTTCCTCGACCTGGCCGCCGCCTACCTGGCCGAACTGGACCCGCGGGTCTTCGAGGAGGCCAACCCGATGCCCGCGATCGCCGCGCACCTGGTCCGCGAGGGCGACCACACGGGAGCGCTCGCCGCCGCCGAGTATGACCCGGCCAAGCGCCCGGAGCTGCGCGCCCGCCTCGTGGAGCGGGACGGGCGCGTCTACTGGGGCGCCGGGCGCCCGCGAGGCCGGATCGGCCGCCGCGTCCTGGACGTCACCGGCTTCGGCTTCCACCTGCGGCCCCTCCGGGAACTGCGCCCGGCGAACACCGTCACGCGGCTGGAGACGCGCGGTGACCGCGTGCTCATGGCCGGCTACGTGCTGAACCCGCTGGGGCGGATCCCGCCGGAAGCCGAGCTGACCGGGACGCTGGAGTTCTCCGACCGGCGCCGCCGCTCCAGGAGGGCGCGGGTCCGCGCGTCCGTCCGGCACGAGGGCGACCGGCTCACCTGGCGGGCCGAGTTCGATCCCGCCCGGAAGATCCGCCCGTACGGGCTCATCGACCCCGTCTGGGACGCCCGGCTGCGCATCCGGGTGGACGGCGAGGAGATGGTCACCCGGCTCGGCGAGGGACGCGGGTCGCCGCCGCTCGGCGGTGCCGCGCTGCCCGTCCGGCCCCGGCTGACGCGGTTCGCCGGGGATCGGCTCCGCTCGTACGTCACCGAGGGAGGGCACCTGGCGTTCGCCCTGGAGACGGGGAGCCCGTGGGCGAGGCTCGCCCGGGCCGTCGCGCGCCGCGCCGCCCGGTCCCGCCCGGGACGGCTGGCCAGGTACCGGGCGCAGGGGCTCGGCACCTCGGTGCGCCGGACGCTGACCGCCCGCAACACCAAGATCGTCGTATTCAACCGGGTGCTGAGCCGGCTGCCCGTCCGGACCGGCCAGGCGGTCTTCGAGAGCCAACTCGGCCGCCACTACTCGGGCAACCCCAAGTACGTCTACCGGGAGCTGCGCAGGTCCGGCCGCCCGGTGGAGGCGGTGTGGTCGTACGCGTCGTCCCCCAAGGGGTTCCCGGACGACGCCCGGCTCGTCAAGCGCGGATCATGGGCGTACTACCTGGCGCTCGCGCGGGCCCGGTACTGGATCGACGACCAGGGCTTCCCGGACGGGCTGCGCAAGCGTCCCGAGACCACCTACATCCAGACCTGGCACGGCTCGGCGTTCAAGCTGATGGGCATGGACCAGCCGCGGCTGAAGTCGGGCCCGGCCTCCGACCAGGCGCGGCTGCGGCGGATGGTCGAGCGGTTCGACTGCTTCCTGGTGCGCTCCGGGCACGACGCCGAGACGCTGTGCAACGGCCTCGGCGTCCGCTCCGAGCTGCTTCCGGCGGGCTACCCACGCAACGACCCCCTGGTCAACGGGGTGGACGGCGATCCGGAGCTGGCCGCCGAGGTCGCGGAACTGCGGGACTCGCTCGGCCTGGACGACGGGCGCCGCGCCGTCCTGTACGCCCCGACGTACGCCACCGGGCCGAAGGGGCGGCGGATCCGGCTGCTGGACCCGCCCGTGGATCCCGCCGTCTTCGCGCGGGAGCTGGGGGAGGAGTTCGTGCTGCTCGTCCGGCCGCACTACCTGTGCCGGGCCAACGTGCCGCCCGGCGCCCGCGAGGTCATGCGGGACGTCGGCGCGGTGCCCGACGTGACG
Source organism: Actinomadura sp. NPDC000600 (assembly GCF_040492135.1). Classification (NCBI taxonomy): domain Bacteria; kingdom Bacillati; phylum Actinomycetota; class Actinomycetes; order Streptosporangiales; family Thermomonosporaceae; genus Actinomadura; species Actinomadura sp. NPDC000600. Next base: position 10,779 of record NZ_JBEUPD010000071.1, on the reverse strand, counting down.
CCGCTGATGCTGCTCGCGGACGCGCTCGTCACCGACCACTCCTCGATCATGTTCGACTTCGCGCTGCTCGACCGGCCGATCGTGCTGCACCTGCCGGAGGACCGGGACCTCGCCACCGGCTACTTCGACCTGGAGCGGCACGCCCCCGGGCCGATCACCCGCACCGAGGACGAGCTCGTCGCCGCGCTCGCGGGCCTGGACGCCGCCGAGGCCGAGTACGCCGCGCGGCGCCGGGCGTTCGCCGCGCGCTTCGGCGAGCACGACCGCGGCGCCGCCGCCAGGACGGTGGCGGACCGCTACTTCCCGGCCGCGCCGCCCGGCAGGAGGGGGCCGCCGAGCAGGAGGAGGGAGCGCCATGGCCGCGCCGCGTGACGTCTTCATCGTGTGCAACAACGCCGACGACATGGGCGGCCTCCAGCGCTGGGCGCACCACATGGCGCGGCTGCTGGCCGGGCGCGGCGACCGCGTCACCCTCGTCGGGATCACGCGCGGGCCGGAGCCGTACCACCACGGCCGCGACGGCTCCTATGCCGTCGAGGTGCTGCACGGGGAGTGGCGCGCGCCCGTCATGGCGTGGCGTCCGCGGAAGGCCCTGCGGCGGCTCGATCCGGTGGCGCGGGCCCGCGACCTGTGGCGGACGGCCGTCCAGCGGCGCGGCGCGGCGCGGCTGTCGGAGCTGTTCGCCGCCGCGAGACCGGGAGCGGTCGTGATCGCGGCGCAGGTGTGGGCGATGGAGTGGGTGCGGCTGGCCGACACCTCCGGGCTGCGCGTGGTGGCGATGAGCCACGAGTCGTACCAGGCGACCCGCGCGTCCTCGCGGTACCGGCGGGTCAAGGAGCACTACCCCTGGGCCGACCGGATGCTGGTGCTCACGGCCGAGGACGCCGACGCCTGGGCCAGGGACGGAATGACCAACGTCGACCACATCCCGAACGCGCTGCACGTCACGCCCGGCGTCCACCCCACGCTGGACCTGCCCGTCGTCGCCTGCGTCGGCCGCCTGTCCTACGAGAAGGGCGTGGACCTGATGCTGGAGGCATGGGAGCGCGTCGCGGGACGGCATCCGGGGTGGCGGCTGCACATCTACGGCACCGGCCCGGACGAGGCGGACCTGCGGGCCCAGGCGGATGCCGCCGGGCTGTCCCGCTCCGTCGAGTTCCGAGGCGCGGTGTCCGACGTCGAGGAGGCGCTGGTCGAGGCTTCGGTGTTCGCGCTGCCCTCGCGGGCCGAGGGGTTCCCGATGTCGGTGCTGGAGGCCATGGCGTACGGGCTGCCCACGGTGGCGTTCGACTGCGCGCCGGGCGTCCGGGTCCTGATCGAGGACGGGCGGGACGGTCTGCTGGCCGGGCCGGGCGACATCGCCGCGTTCGCCGCCGCGCTCGACCGGCTCATCGGGGACCCGGACCTGCGCCGCGCGCTCGGCGCCGAGGCCCGCGCGTCGGTGCTGCGGTTCCAACCGGACACCGTCCTCGCCCGCTGGGACCGGCTGTTCGACCTGCTCCACCGCGAGCTCCCGGCCACCGCGCCGGATCCCGCGCCGACCCGTGCGCCGGCCCCCGCGCCGGCCCGCGCGCCGGGCCGTGCCGCGTCCCCCGTTCCGGGGCGGATCGCGACGCGGGGGGCCGAACCCGCCCTGGGGGGTGATTCTTTCTAACAACTGTTTGGTAGAGTTTGCGGCGTGAAGCAGAACGAGTCCCCCGCGGACCGGGCCTTCCGCGCCGAGGTCCGCGACTGGCTCCAGGACAACCTGTCGGGCGAGTTCGCGCACGCCCGCGGGCTCGGCGGGCCCGGCCGCGAGCACGAGGCGTTCGAGGAGCGGCTGGCCTGGGAGCGGCACATGGCCGCCGCCGGCTGGACGTGCGTCGGCTGGCCCCGCGAGTACGGCGGGCGCGGCGCCACCGTCGAGCAGCAGGTGATCTTCCACGAGGAGTACGCGCTCGCCGATGGCCCCGCCCGGGTCAACCACATCGGCGAGAACCTGCTCGGCCCCACGATCATCGCGTTCGGCACCGACGAGCAGCGCGCCCGCTTCCTGCCGCCGATCGTGGCGGTGCGGGAGCTGTGGTGCCAGGGGTACTCCGAGCCCGACGCGGGGTCCGACCTCGCCAACGTGCAGACCCGCGCCGAGCTCGCCGGCGACCACTGGCTGGTCAACGGCCAGAAGGTATGGACGTCGCTGGCCCTCGAAGCCGACTGGTGCTTCGTGGTGTGCCGCACCGAGCCCGGCTCGTCCCGGCACAAAGGGTTGTCGTACCTGCTCGTCCCGATGCGGCAGGACGGCGTGGACATCCGGCCGATCGTCCAGCTCACCGGCACCTCCGAGTTCAACGAGGTGTTCTTCGACGGCGCTCGGACCGACGCGGGCGACATCGTCGGAGCGCCCGGCGACGGCTGGAAGATCGCGATGGCGACGCTCGGGTTCGAGCGCGGCGTCGCGACCCTCGGCCAGCAGGTCGGGTTCCGGCGCGAGTTCGAGGGCGTCGCCGACCTCGCCCGGCGCACCGGCGCCATCGACGACCCCCTGCTGCGCGACCGGCTGACCAGGTCGTACATGGGCCTGGAGATCATGAGGCTGAACGCGGTGCGCACCATGGCGGGCGTCGCGGCGGGCGCGCCCGGCCCCGAGTCGTCGATCTCCAAGCTCGTCTGGGGCACCTGGCACCGCGAGCTCGGCGAACTGGCCATGGACGTCCTCGGCGCCGCCGGCCTCGTCGCCGACGGGGCGCCGGGCGCGGGCCCGGACGGCGGGTCCGCGGAGGCGCAGCCCTACGACCTGAACGACTGGCAGCGGCTGTTCCTGTTCTCCCGCTCCGACACGATCTACGCCGGGTCGAACGAGATCCAGCGCAACATCATCGCCGAGCGCGTCCTCGGCCTGCCCCGTGAACCGGCCGCCGACAGAAAGGCACGCGAATGACCCCGCCCCCCTACGTCCCCGGGCACGGGCTGCTCGCCGGCCGCGCCGTCGTGATCACCGCGGCGGCCGGCGCCGGGATCGGCGGCGCCACGGCCCGCCGCTGCCTGGAGGAGGGCGCCCGCGTCCTCGTCTCCGACGCGCACGAGCGCCGGCTCGCCGCGACGGCGGAGGAGCTGGCGAAGGAGTTCGGCGCCGACCGGGTCGCCTCGCTGCCCTGCGACGTCACCTCCGAGGAGCAGGTGCAGGCCCTCTACGGCGCGGCCGTGGAGCGGTTCGGGCGCGTCGACGTCGCGGTCAACAACGCCGGCCTCGGCGGGACGGCGGACCTCGTCGACATGACCGACGAGCAGTGGGGACGCGTCCTCGACATCACCCTCACCGGCACGATGCGCTGCACCCGCGCCGCCCTGCGCCTCATGCGGGACCAGGGCTCCGGCGTCATCGTCAACAACGCCTCGGTGATCGGCTGGCGGGCGCAGAAGGGCCAGTCGCACTACGCCGCCGCCAAGGCCGGCGTCATGGCGCTCACCCGCTGCTCCGCCCTGGAGGCCGCCGAGTTCGGCGTCCGGGTCAACGCGGTCTCCCCGTCGCTCGCCATGCACCCCCACCTGGTCAAGGTGACGTCCGAGGAGCTGCTGGAGGAGCTGACCCGCCGGGAGGCGTTCGGCCGCTACGCCGAGCCGTGGGAGGTGGCCAACGTTATCGTCTTCCTGGCCAGCGACTACTCGTCGTACATGACGGGGGAGGTCGTCTCCGTCTCCTCCCAGCACGCATAGGAACACCGGCACATGAGGAAGAGCACATGAGTCCACGACGGCGCGACGCCGAGGGCACCGCCGCCGCCCGCGCGGGGCGGCGGGCCGAGCTGCTCGCCACGGCCGCCGAGGTGTTCGCCTCCCAGGGGTACTCCGCCACCACCGTCCGGAAGGTGGCCGACGCCGCCGGGATCCTCGGCGGCAGCCTCTACTACCACTTCGACTCCAAGGAGTCGATGGCCGACGAGATCCTGTCGACCTTCCTGGACGACATGTGGACCGCCTACGACCGCGTCCTGAGCGCGGGCCTCAGCGCGCGCGACACCCTGGAGGCGATCGTCGTCGAGTCGTTCCGCTCGATCGACAAGCACCGCCCCGCCGTCGTGCTCTACCAGAACGAGTCCAAGCACCTCGCGACGAGCGAGCGGTTCCACTACCTCCTGGACTCCCAGCGCCGGTTCGAGGAGATGTGGCTGTCCCTGCTGGACCGCGGCGTCAAGGAGGGCGCGTTCCGCGCCGACCTCGACCGGACCCTCATCTACCGGTTCATCCGCGACACCGTCTGGGTCGCGGCCAACTGGTACCAGCACGGCGGGCGCCTGTCCGCCGACGACATCGCCAAGCAGTACCTCGCCATGTTCCTCGAAGGGATCCAGGCGAGCTAGGCCCCCGTACGAAGGAGACACCCCATGGCCGAGGCATACATCGTCGACGCGGTCCGCGCCCCGGTCGGGCGCCGCAACGGCGGGCTCGCCGGTGTGCACCCCGCCGACCTCGGCGCGCACGTGCTGACCGCGCTCATGGACCGGACGGAGATCGACCCGGCCGCCGTGGAGGACGTGGTCTTCGGCTGCGTCGACACCCTCGGCCCGCAGGCGGGCGACATCGCCCGCACCTGCTGGCTCGCCGCCGGCCTCCCCGAGGAGGTCCCCGGCGTCACGGTCGACCGGCAGTGCGGCTCGTCCCAGCAGGCCGTCCACTTCGCCGCGCAGGCCGTGCTGTCCGGAACCTCGGACCTGGTCGTCGCGGGCGGCGTGCAGAACATGTCGCAGATCCCGATCGGCTCGGCGATGACCGCCGCGGCCCCGCTCGGCTTCACCGAGGGCCCCTTCGCGGGCTCCGCGGGCTGGACGCGCCGCTACGGCGACACGGAGGTGTCGCAGTTCAACGGCGCCGAGATGATCGCCCGCGACTGGGACATCTCCCGCGAGGAGATGGAGGCCTTCGCCTACGAGTCGCACCAGCGCGCCATCCGCGCCATCGACGAGGGCCGCTTCGAGCGCGAGATCGCCCCCCTGGAGGGCGTCGCCGCCGACGAGGGCCCGCGCCGCGACACCACCCTGGAGAAGATGGCGGGCCTGAAGACGCTCGTGGAGGGCGGCCGGCTCACCGCGGCCGTCTCGTCGCAGATCTCCGACGGCGCCGCCGCGCTGCTCATCGCCTCCGAGCAGGCCGTCAGGGACCACGGCCTCACCCCCCGCGCCCGCATCCACCACATCTCCGCGCGCGGCGAGGACCCCATCCGGATGCTGTCCGCGCCCATCCCCGCCACCGCGTACGCGCTGAAGAAGACCGGGATGACGATCGCCGACATCGACGCCGTCGAGATCAACGAGGCGTTCGCGTCCGTCGTGCTCGCCTGGCTCAAGGAGACCGGCGCCGACCCGGCGACGACCAACCCCAACGGCGGCGCCATCGCCCTCGGCCACCCGCTCGGCGCCACCGGCGCCCGGCTGATGACCACCCTCCTGCACGAGCTCGACCGCACCGGAGGCCGCTACGGCCTCCAGACCATGTGCGAAGGCGGCGGCCAGGCCAACGTCACGATCCTTGAGAAGTGCTAGCCCAGGGGGGCGCCCCCCTGGAACCCCCGTTGCGAGCCGGGCGATCCTCACGCCACCGTGCGGGTTTCTGAGCCCGTGCGGGTTCGTTCGCGGCGCTGCGGTCGCCCGGCTCGGCGGGTCGGGCGACCTCCAGGCGCTTAGAGCGCCTTCCGGCCGCCCGACCCGCGGTCGTGGCCGGTGTTCCGAATCAGTAGGTGAGGAGACGGATCGTGGAGGTTTTCGAGTCGGCGCGGCTCGGGCCGTTGACGTTGCGGAACCGGGTGATCAAGGCGGCCACGTTCGAGGGGATGACGCCCGACGCGCTCGTGACGGACGACCTGATCGAGTACCACCGGCGGCCGGCCGCCGGGGGAGTGGGCATGACCACGGTCGCCTACTGCGCCGTCGCGCCCGAGGGGCGGACCGAGGGGCGGCAGATCTGGATGCGGCCGGAGGCCGTGCCCGGGCTGCGGCGCCTCACCGACGCCGTCCACGCGGAGGGGGCCGCCGCGTCCGCGCAGATCGGGCACGCCGGCCCGGTCGCCGACGCGAGCTCCACCCGCCTGCCCGCGATCTCGGCCGGACGGTTCTTCAACCCGCTCGGCATGGCCTTCACCAAGGTGGCCACGGCCGAGGACATCGAGCGCATCACCCGCGCCCACGCCGGGGCGGCCAGGCTCGCGATCGAGTCCGGCTTCGACGCCGTCGAGATCCATTTCGGGCACAACTACCTGGCCAGCTCGTTCCTCAGCCCCCGCCTCAACCGGCGCAAGGACGGCTTCGGCGGGCCGGTCGAGAACCGGGCCAAGGTCGCGCTCGGCATCGCCCGCGCCGTCCGGGACGAGGTCGGCGACCGCATCGCGATCACCGGCAAGCTCAACATGCGCGACGGCGTGCGCGGCGGCCTGGAGATCGACGACAGCCTCTACGTCGCGCGCAGGCTCCAGGACGAGGGCACCGTCGACGCGCTGGAGCTGACCGCCGGCAGCTCCCTGCTCAACCCGATGTACCTCTTCCGCGGCGAGATGCCCATCCCGGAGTTCGCGGCCAGCTACAAGCCGCCCATGAGGATCGGCCTGCGGATGTTCGGCAAGCGGTTCCTGCGCACCTACCCCTACAAGGACGCCTACCTGCTGGAGCACGCCCGCAGGTTCCGCGCCGAACTCGATCTGCCGCTGATCCTGCTGGGCGGCATCACCGACCGCGCGGCCATGGACACCGCGATGGCGGAGGGCTTCGAGTTCGTCGCGATGGCCCGCGCCCTGCTCCGCGAACCGGACCTCGTGAACCGGATCGCCGCCGACCCGTCCACGCCGTCGCTGTGCATCCACTGCAACCGGTGCGTCCCGACGGTCTACAAGGGCACCCACTGCCCGCTCGTCCCGGAGCCGAATTGACCTGGAGTGTGCTCCAGCTCCTAGTTTCGGGGGCATGACCACACCACAGCACCCGATCGGTTCGGGGTTCGGATTCGAGAGCACGGCCGGGGACGTCCTTGAGGGCGTCGACCTGTCGGGCAGGCTCGCCGTCGTCACCGGGGGCTACTCGGGCCTCGGGCTGGAGACGACGCGGGCGCTGGCGGGCGCGGGGGCGCGCGTGGTGGTTCCGGCGCGGCGGCCGGGCGCGGCGAAGGAGGCCGTCGGCGGCATCGACGGCGTCGAGGTCGACGAGCTGGACCTGGCCGATCTGGAGAGCGTGCGCGGGTTCGCGGAGCGGTTCCTCGCGTCCGGGCGCGGCATCGACATCCTGATCGACAACGCGGCGGTGATGGCCTGCCCGGAGACGCGGGTGGGGCCGGGCTGGGAGGCGCAGTTCGCCACCAACCATCTGGGGCACTTCGCGCTGGTGAACCGCCTGTGGCCGGCCGTCAGGCCAGGCGCCCGGGTCGTCGCGGTGTCGTCGCGCGGCCACCACTTCTCCCCGATCCGCTGGGACGACGTCCAGTTCGAGCACGGCTACGACAAATGGGAGGCGTACGGGCAGGCGAAGACGGCCAACGTGCTGTTCGCCGTCCACCTGGACGCGCTCGCCAAGGACGAGGTGCGGGCCTTCTCGCTCCACCCCGGGAGCATCCTGACGCCCCTCCAGCGCCACATCCCCATGGAGGAGAAGGTGGCGAACGGCTGGATCGACGAGGACGGGAACGAGATCGGCCAGGGGTTCAAGACGCCGGAGCAGGGCGCGGCGACGGCGGTGTGGGCTGCCACCTCGCCGCGGCTGGCCGGAATGGGCGGCGTGTACTGCGAGGACTGCGACATCGCCGAACAGGTCCCGGACGACCTGCCCGTGCAGCGCGGCCGGAGCGGCGCCCCCTCCAGAGGCGTGCGCTCCTACGCGGTCGACCCGGAGCAGGCCCGGCGGCTGTGGGCGCTGTCGGCGGAGCTGACCGGGGTGAACGCGTTCGCGTAGCGCCTGCGACGATGGGGCCCGTGATCGACATCGCGGGGTGGGCGCCGGAACCGCAGGAGACGACCGAGGTCATCGGCGCCGGGCCGGCGGCGGCCCTGGCCGGGGTACTCGATGTCGAGCCGCCGGGGGAGGAGCTGCCGCCCCTCTGGCAGTGGCTGCACTTCCTCGAACGGCCCGCGCAGCGCGAGCTGGGCCCGGACGGGCATCCGCGCGAAGGGCGGTTCCTCCCGCCGATGCCCGACCGGCGCCGCATGTTCGCGGGCGGGCGGTTCCGGATCCGCGAGCCGCTTCGCGTCGGGGACGCCGTCACGCGCCGGGCGGAGCTCGCCTCCACCGCCGTGAAGCAGGGGCGCAGCGGGGAGATGCTGTTCGTGACCGTCCGGCACACCTTCGTGCGGGACGGCGCCGAGATCGCGGTCGAGGAGCAGGATCTCGTCTACCGCAGCGGCGACACGGCGTCCCGTCCGGAGCGGGCGGTGTTCGAGGCGCCGGACGTGGACGCGCCGTGGACGCTGAGGACGGCCGCCGACCCGGTCATGCTGTTCCGCTTCAGCGCCCTCACCTACAACGCCCATCGCATCCACTACGACGAGGCGTACGCGACCGAGGCGGAGGGGCACGCCGGCCTCGTCGTCCACGGGCCGCTGCTCGCGATCCTCTGCCTGGAGCTGCCGCGCCGGGCGGGCCTGAAGGTGCGCGAACTGTCGTTCCGCGCCCGCCGGCCCGTCTACGCGAGGCAGCCGTTCGCGGCGGCCGGATCCCCGGACGGCGCCCTCGCGATCCATGCGCCGGGCGACGTCACGGCGATGACCGCCACCTTCGCGTAGGCGGCACCTACGTGCGGTGGCTTCGCCCTAGGCGGCGGGGACCGGCGCCTCCTCGACCGCCGGGCCGCCGCGGCGCTCCGCCGCGACCTGCTGGACGTACCGCTTCACCTCGCCGCTCACCCGCTCGTCGTCCCAGCCCAGCCAGGGTGCGATGAGTTCGGCGACGCGGGCCGCCGCGGCGACGCCGCCGTCCCACTCCTCGATCGAGATGCGCAGCCGCCGCGAGAGGACGTCCTCCAGGTGCAGCGCCCCCTCGTGCGTCACCGCGTAGACGGCCTCGGCGCACAGGTAGTCCTCGGCGCCGGGGACGGCGGCGCCGAGCGCCGGGTCGTCCGCGACCAGGGCGAGGACCTCCCGGGCGCACGAACCGTACCGGTGCAGCAGGTGCTCGATCCGCGCGACGTGCAGGCCGGACTCGGCGGCGAGCCGGCGCCGCTCGTTCCACAGCACCTCGTACCCGGTGGCGCCGAGGATCGGCAGCCGGCCGGTGACCGATGCGGGAACCGAGTCGTCGAGGCCCTCGGCGACGACGTCGACCGCGTCCCGCGCCATCACGCGGTAGGTGGTGAACTTCCCGCCGGTGACCACGACGAGGCCGGGCACCGGCTCGGCGACGGCGTGCTCGCGCGACAGCCGCGTGGTGTCGTCCATCTCGCCGGACAGCAGCGGCCGCAGCCCCGCGTAGACGCCCTCGATGTCGTCGTGCGTGAGCGGCGTCCGCAGCACGGCGTTCGCCTGCTCCAGGAGGTAGCCGATGTCGGTGTGCTCGGCGACGGGCCCGTCGGGGCCGTGGTCGTGCGGGGTGTCGGTGGTGCCGACGAGCCAGTGCCGCCCCCACGGGATGATGAACAGGACGCTCTTGGACGTCCGCGTGATCAGCCCGGTGCCCATGGGGATCCGGTCGCGGGGCACGACCAGGTGGACGCCCTTGGACGCCCGCACGCCGAACGCGGCCCGCGAGCCGGTCATCGCCTGGGCGCCGTCCGTCCACACCCCGGTCGCGCACACCACGCTCCGGGCCCGCACGGCGATCTCCCGGTTCCCCTCCAGGTCCAGGACGTGGACGCCGGTGACCCGCTCGCCCTCGCGCAGGAACCCCGTCACCTCGGCGCGGGTGGCCACCTTCGCCCCGTACTGGGCCGCGGTGCGGGCGACCATCATCGTGTAGCGGGCGTCGTCGACCTGCGCGTCGTAGTACTGGACGGCGCCGACCAGCGCGTCCGACCGCAGGGCGGGGGCCTCCCGCAGGGCGGCCCGCCGCGTGAGCTGGCGGTGCCGGGGCAGCGACCGGGCGCCGCCCATCGAGTCGTACAGGGTCACGCCCGCGCTGACGTACGCCCGCTCCCAGACCCGGTTGCGCAGCGGGTAGAGGAACCGGACGGGGCGGACCAGGTGCGGCGCGAGCCGCTGGAGGAGCAGGCCGCGCTCCCGCAGCGCCTCCCTGACCAGCGCGAAGTCGCGCTGTTCGAGGTAGCGCAGCCCGCCGTGGATCAGCTTGCTGGACCGGCTGGACGTGCCGGCCGCCCAGTCCCGCGCCTCCACGAGGGCGACGGACAGGCCCCGCGAGATCGCGTCGAGCGCCGCGCCGGCGCCGACGATGCCGCCTCCGACGACCACGACGTCGAACTCGGTCTCCGCCAGGTCGCGCAGGGTGTCCTCGCGGTACCGCGGGCCGAGGGCTACGGATGTCACTGCATGCTCCCGAAGAGAGGTCAGGTCGAGTGTCGTGCGGGCGGGTTGCGGCGGGCCGTCGCCCGGAGGACCTCCGGACCAACGGCCCGCCGCTTCCCGGCGAAGTGCGGTGAGCGTCAGGTGCCGCTCGGCCCCCGTGGTGAGGGGCCGAGCGGCGCCCCCGTGCTCAGTCGCCCAGGTCGACCCAGTCGAGGGTCCGGTCGACGGCCTTCTTCCAGGCCGCGTACCCCTGCTGGCGCTTGTCGTCGTCCCAGGTGGGCTGCCAGCGTTTGTCCTCGTTCCAGTTCTGGCGGAGTTCGTCGGTGGTGTTCCAGAATCCGACGGCGAGGCCGGCGGCGTAGGCGGCGCCGAGGGCG
>NZ_JBEUPD010000070.1:0-14493 GCF_040492135.1 Actinomadura sp. NPDC000600 | reverse complement strand
ACCTACCTCGAAATCGGACCGCACCCGACGCTGACACCCCTGCTCCCGTCGATCCTCGACGCGTCCGAGTCGGTGTCCGAGTCGGTGTCCGAGTCGGCGGCTGTGTCGGCGGGTGTCCCGGCACGTCTCGTCACCACGCTGCGCGAAGACCGCCCCGAAGCCGAGGCTGTGCTCACGGCCGCCGCCCACCTCTTCAGCCAGGGCCACGACGTCGAATGGTCCCGGCTGGCACCGGACGCTCCCGCCGCCGCGCTGCCGACCTACGCCTTCCAGCGCCGCCGCTACTGGCTGGGCCTGCCCGGCGAGGAGACACCTGAGCATGTTCCCGACGTCCCGGCCGGGACCGGCGGCGCCGACGGCGTCCTCTGGGAGGCGATCGAGCGCGGCGACCTTGACGACGTGGCCGGCAAGCTCCAACTGGCCGCGGCGGAACGCGATGCGCTCGGCACGATCCTGCCCGCGCTGTCGGCCTGGCGCCGCAGCCGTACATGGTCCTACCGAATCGGGTGGCGCCCGGTCGCCGACACGTCAGCCGGACGCCTGCATGGCACCTGGCTCGCGGTCGTTCCCGCCGCGCCGGCCGCGGACGGCCCGCTGGCCGCGGTGCTGAACGCCCTGGCGGCGGGCGGCGCGACGGTGACACGGGCGAGCATTCCGGACGGTGCCACAACCCCCGGGCAGGTGCGCTCCGCCCTCGCCCAGGCGATCGGGGACGGCGGACCGCCACCCGAGGGGGTCGTGTCGCTCCTCGCCTTCGGCGCCGAGGAGGCCGAGGCCGCCACGCTCTGCCTCGTCGCGGCCCTCGCCGAACTCGGTGTCGAGGCGCCGCCATGGATCATCACGGCCGGTGCGGTCGGCGCGCTTCCGTCCGACCCTCCCGCCGACCCGCACGCGGCCCGCCTCTGGGGGGTGGACGCCGCCGCGAGGCTCATCGACCTGCCTCCGTCGCTCGGTTCCGCCGAGGAGGCTCGGCTTCGCGTCGTCCTCTCCGGCGCCACCGGCGAGGACGACGTGGCCCTGCGGGGGTCGGGCCTGTTCGCCCGGCGCCTCGTGCGCGCGGCCGCGGGGCGGAACGACGGAGCACCGTCCTGGCGTGCGGACGGCACCGTCCTCGTGAGCGGCGCGGACACCGGGACCGGCCGGCACCTCGCACGATGGCTGGCGGGCACCGGACCGGACGAGGTCGACCTCCTGCTCGCGGTCGCCGACGAATCCGGCGCCGCCGCGGCCGAGGCCCTCGCCGCCGAGGTGCGCGCGCTGGGCGCCGCCGCCCGAGCACTGGTCTTCGACCCGGCCCGCCCCGATGAGGCCGCGGCCCTACCTGCCGTCGGCGCGGTCGCGCACGTCGTCGGTGACATGGAGCACCCGGCCGCCGAGGCGGCGGCGTCCACCCTGGCCGGACTCGCCCGCGACCGGAACCTGGCGGCCGTCCTGCTGTGCGCGGAGCCGGCCGGTGATCACCTCCCGGCGTTGACCGAGCGCACGTCCGGAACCGCGTTCCTGGCGGCCTTCGCCCGCGCCCGGCGCGCCGAGGGGGTGCCGATGACGTTCGCGGTGGCGGGCCCCTGGCCTGAGCCCGGGGCGCCGCCCGCGGACCCGCCGGGCCGCCTGCGGCCGCTGCCCCCGCTCCAGGCCATCGGACTGCTGGCCGAAGCCGCCGTGCGCGGTGAGCCGTCCGTTCTGATCGCCGACGTCGACTGGGAGAAGACCGCCGGGGACGCGCCACCGCGCGTGCTGGCCACGCTGCTGCGCGGCACGGAGGCGGAGGCTGAGCAGGAGGAGGACGCGCCGGACGCGGTGGCGTCGCGGCGCCGCGAGCTGCTCGACGCCGATCCGGCGGAGCGCTCGCGCCTGCTCCGGACGGTGGTCCGTGACGCCGTCGCAGAGATCCTCGGCTATGCCGAGCCCGAAGCCGTCGGTTCCGACGACAGCGTGGTCGAGCTCGGGATGTCGTCGTTCGCCGCGCTCGAGCTGGCCACCCGCCTCACCGCGGCGATCGGCGCGACGGTGCGGCCCGCCGCCGTCTTCGACCACCCGACCCCGGACGGGCTCGCGGAGCACCTGAGCACCGTTCTGGACGGCGAGGAGGGCCTGGAAGACGACCGCCCGCCCGCGGGCCCTGAACAGGTGCCGGCTGAGCGGACGGCCGTGGAAACCGTCAACTGAGGGCGGCTCAACCGGCCAGATCGCGTCGCCGGAAGGCCAGCAGCCCGACCGCCGTGAACGCGCACGCGGCCGCCAGCAGCCCGAGCACCGGCACGACTCCGACCGGTCCCGCCGGCACCTCGTGGACGTGCGTGAACGGCGAGACGTCGAGGAGCGGCTGGGGCAGGTCTCCGAACATCGCCAGCGGGCCGAGGACCACCGCCACCACGAACACCAGCCACATCGGCACCCGTGCCCGGGGCCCCGCCAGCCCGAACACCGCGATGGCCGCGCCGCCGACCACGAACTCGGCCGGGATGCGCGCTGCGGCACCGCCCAGGATCGCGCCCAGCTCACCTGTCGCGTCACCGGACGCCGCACCGTAAGCCGCCGCCGCGCTCAGTGCGATGAGCAGCAGCAGCCCGACCGTCCCGGCCGCGACCCACAGGACGTGCGCGAGGAGCCAGCGGCTCCGGCCGACCCCCGCTGTCAGCAGCGGGCCGAGCCGCCCTGCCGCCTCCTCGGCCCGCATCTTCTGCAGCGCCTGCACGGTGAACCGCGCGGTCAGGATCGCCGCCGTGAGCCCCATGTGGAAGGTGAACCACACCTGTACCGGTTCGGCGCCGCCGAGCCGGTCGGCGAACGTGGTGAGCTGGTCGCTCGTCCGCACGATCTCCTCGGCCTCGGCACCGATCCCGCCGAACGTGGCCCCCAGTGCCACGAACGCGATCGCCCATCCGAGCAGGTGGGCCCGCTGGATGCGCCAGGCCAGCCCGATCGGGCCGCGCAGGGAGCGCGGCGCGCCCTCCGCGGCCTCGCGCGCGGGCAGGACCCCGGCGCCGATCTCGCGGTGCGCCGCCAGCCGGAAGGCGAGCGCGGCCGCGGCGCCGCTGAACACCGCGAACAGCGCGAGCACCCACCAGCGCTCGCCCGCGTAGGGGGACAGCTTCTGGCACCAGCCGATCGGCGACAGCCAGGACGGCCAGGCGCCCTCCACCGACACGCCGCCCGGGCCGACATGGCCCATCACGTCGCCGACGGCGCGCACCAGGAACGCGGCCGCGACCAGCGCCACGGCCAGCAGGTTCGCGCCGCGGGCCGTCGCGGTGAGCTGCGCCGCGACGGCGGCCATGGCCCCGCAGGCCACGCCGACGCCGCCCAGCCCGGCCGCCGCGGCGAACGACCCGGCGGCGGGCAGCCCGTTGACGATGAGCGCCCCGGCCGCCGGCGGCACCAGCAGGACATTGGCGCCGAGCACGCGGAGCAGCGCCGCCGCCGGGGCCGCGCAGCGCCCCACGGCACCCGCGCCGACCAGGTCGGCACGCCCCGCCTCCTCATGGGCGCGGGTAAGCCGGACGACCGCGAACGTGCTGATCAGCCCGACCGCCGCGGCCGCCGAGATCAGCACCTCGGCCATCACGAGGGAGCCGATCCCGGTGCCCGACACCGCGCCGTCCACCGCACGGGCGGCGGCGCTGCGCGCGAACACCCTGGCCTGGCCCATCCGGTCTTGCGCGGTCGGGTAGGAGGCCACGACCGAGGTCACCCACAGGCACAGAATGGCCGCGGTCCCGAGCGTCCAGGCAGGCAGCCGCACCCGGTCGTAGCGCACCGCGAGCCTGGTCAGGGCGATGGTGCCGGCGAAGGCCGTCGGTCGGCGCTCGCGCGCGCGTGAGCGGCGGGGTGCCGAGGGCGCCCTCTCGGCGCCGCGCGTCCGCGCGTCCTCTCGCGCGCGGCCGACGGTCCGAGGATGCATCATGGGGCGCTCCTAGGAGAGGGCGCGGGCGGGCGCGCGGCTGCCCCGCCCCGGCGCTCCCACGATCATCCGTCCCCCGCGCCGCCCGGCCCACCCCTATTACCGGTGCCGCCCGCCCCTAGGCCCCGCGATCGCGCGGGAAAGCGCCGTCCAAGCCCCGCTTCCTAGCCTGATCCGGCAGGCGTCATGGGCGCGGCCGCGCCCGCCGGCGACCACGCCCGACCGCGGAGAGGAATCCCATGGCTGCTCCGGACATCAGCGTCCGCTCGGTACGGACCGCCCTGCCCGGCCCACCGGTCGACAACGCGACGCTGGCCCGGCGGTTCGGCATGGGGGAGGCGTGGCAGAGCTGGGTGGACACCTTCGTCGGCACCGCCAACCGGCATTACGCCGTCGACCTGGAGACCGGCGAGACCCGCTGCACGCTCGCCGACCTCGGTGCGGAGGTCGGCGCGGAGGCGCTGGCGGCCGCGGGCGTCGACCCGTCCGAGGTGGACCTGATCGTGCTCGGGACCGCCTCGCCCGACGAGCTGATGCCCGCCACCGTGAACGTGATCGCCGACCGGCTCGGCGTGGACGGTGTACCGAGCTTCCAGCTCCAGTCCGGCTGCACCGGCGCCGTGCAGGCGCTCATGGTGGCGCAGCAGGCGCTGCTGGCCGGAACGGCGCGCACCGCCCTGGTCCTCGGCGGGGACGTCTCCTACAAGCACCTGGACCCGAGCGCGGACATCTCGGCGGCGCTTCCGGCCCAGCTCGTCAACCTGGTGCTGTTCGGCGACGGGATGGGCGCCGCCGTGCTGTCCACCGCTCCGTCCCCCGACGGAGTCCTGCTGCGCCGGCTGCTGCTGCGGCTGTCGGGCCTCGGCCGCCCGCCGGGTCAGACCGTCGCCTGGTACGGGGCGAGCCGGCGCGCCGAGGGCCCGGCCGCCAGCGAGGACTACAAGGCGATCGAGGCGTCCGTGCCGGAGATGGCGGCGGAGACCATGCACGAGCTCCTGGGCCAGGTGAACTGGAAGGCCGACGAGCTGTCCTACCTGCTCCCCCCGCAGCTCTCCGGCCGGATGACCGCCCGGATCGCCGAGCGGATGGCCGTCCCCGGGCCGGAGGAGCTGTCCTGCGTCCGCGAGATCGGCAACAACGGCAACGGCCTGCTGTTCTTCCAGCTCGAACGCCTGATGGAGCGGATCGGGCCGGGGGAGCGGGCGCTCGCCGTCGCCATCGAGGCCAGCAAGTGGATCAGGGGCGGGCTGGCCCTGGAGAGGGCCTGAGGTGCCGCGCCGCCCCGTCCCCGCCGTGAAGGGACCCGGCCGGCTCACCGAGCTGGCCGCGGCCGGCCGGCTCGCCGCCGAGTACCCGCGTGTCCGGGCCCTGCTGCTCGGCGCCTCCGACGCCGAACTGGCCAGGGCCGGGAGGCTGCTGGCCCGGCTCGACCCCGACGAGGTCGCGCGGACCCATCCCGGCGTGCCGGCGTGCACCGTCGCGATCACCGGGCACGGCACCGTCGCCGGGCTGGTGCCCGCGCTGACCGCCGAGCTGGCCCGGCACGGGATCCTCACGCGTCCCCACCTGGCTCCGTTCGGCACGTACGTGAGCGAGTTGCTCGACCCCGCGAGCGCCCTGTACGCCGCCGAGCCCGACCTGACGCTGTGCGTCCTCGACGCCGGAGTGGTATTCGACGAGGTCCCCCCGTCTTGGCGGCCCGGCGACGTCGAGCGAGCCGCTCGGGAGAAGGCCGCCCTGCTGCGAAAGCTGGCCGTCGCGTTCACCTCCGCCGGCCGGGGCACGCTGGTGCTCAACACCGTTCCGCTTGAGCACGGGCACGCCGCCCAGCTCGTGGACCACCGCTCCAGGGCGCGGCTCGGCATCGTCTGGCGGGAGTTCAACACCGCGCTCCTGGAACTGGCGGCCGAACACCCCGATGTCGTCGTCCTGGACCTCGACCCCCTCGTCGGCGCAGCCGGAGCGGTCGAGGACCCGCGGCCCTCGGTCTACGCCAAGGCGCACCTGAACGCGGAGGTCCTCGCGGCCTACGCCCGGGAGGCCGGGCACCTCGCACGGCACCTGGCCGGGCGCACACGCAAGTGCCTGGTCCTGGACCTCGACGGCACGCTGTGGGGCGGAACACTCGGGGACGACGGACCGGAGGGCGTCACCGTCGGCGAAGGCCTGCGCGGGGAGGCGTTCGCGAGCTTCCAGCGTGTGGTCGGCCAACTCGCCTCGCAGGGGATCCTCCTCGCCGTCGTCAGCAAGAACGACGCCGACCTGGTCCGGACCGCGTTCCGGGAACATCCGGGCATGGTGCTGCGCGAGGAGGACTTCGTCCGGATCGTCGCGAACTGGGGGCCCAAGCCCGACAACCTCGTCGAACTGGCCGCCGATCTCGGCCTGGGCGTCGAGTGCCTCGTCTTCGTGGACGACAGCCCCTACGAGCGCGACCTGGTCGCGCACCGCCTCCCGGAGGTCGCCGTCGTCGCGGTGGACGAAGAGCCGGCCTGGCACGCGCCGCGCCTGCTGCGCGACGGCTGGTTCGACGTGGTCGAGCTGACCCGGGAGGACGCCGCGCGTCCGGCCCGCTACCGCGCCGAGCTGGACCGGCGGGACTTCTCCGCCGGGTTCGACTCCCTGGCCGACTACCTCCGGGAACTGGACGTCAGCGTGGACGTCGCCCCCGCCCGGGAGCGCGACATTCCGCGCGTCTCCCAGATCACGCTGCGCACCAACCAGTTCAACCTCACCACGCGGCGCCTCTCACAGGGCGAGGTCGCCGCCATGGCCACGGATCCGGACACCTCCGTGCTGACCGTCCGCGCCGCCGACCGCTTCGGCGACAACGGGACGGTGGGCGCGGTGTTCCTGCGCCGCCGCGGCGATGAGCTGCACATCGACAACTTCCTGCTGAGCTGCCGGGTCTTCGCCCGAGGCATCGAACAGGCGTGCATGTCCGCCGTCCTCCTGCACGCGCGCGCCACAGGGGCCAGCGCGGTGGTGGGCACGTACGTGCCGACGCCCCGCAACGCGGGGGCCCGGGACTTCTACCCGCGGCAGGGCTTCCGGCGCGACGGCGGAGCGGACGGCCCGGACGGCGCGCGCACCTTCCGCCACGACCTGCGCCACATCGCCCCGGCACCCGGCCACATCAGGCTCACCGCCGGATTCGCGGCATCCGAAGGGACGCAACAGTGAACACGATCGACGACCTCGTCGCGCTCGTCCGCGACGAACTCGGCCTGCCGGTGACGGTCGAGACCGCCGGCCTGGAGTTCGACAGCCTCCCCGGCTGGGACTCGGTCCACCTGCTGTGGCTGCTCACCGTGCTGGAGGAGCGGACCGGCCGCAGCCTGTCCATGCCGGACCTGCTCGAGGCGGCCAGCCTGGAGAGCGTCTACGCCCTCGTCGCCGCGCCATGAGGACCGCACCCGTCGCCCACGAGCGGCGCCACACCCTGCACTTCCTGGAGGAGCTGCGGCCGTTCGCGCCGGTCTTCCTGGACACCGAGGTCGACATGTCCCGCGTGCTGGCGCACCGCGCCGCGAGCCGCGCCGGCGGCGGGCACTACTCGATCGTCTCCTACGTGCTGCACGTCGCGGGCCGGGCCCTCGTCCGCCACCCGGAGGCCAACGCCGCCATCCGCGGCCGGGTCCGGCCCACGGTGGCCCGCTACCCGGCGGCACACGGCAAGGTCACCCTGGACAAGACCCTGAACGGCCGGCGGGTGGTCCTCGCCGCCGTCGTCCCGGACACCGACCGCGCCTCGCTGGAGGAGGTGCAGCGCCGCATCGACCACCTCCGTGACGGTGACCCGGCCGCGATGCCCGAGTTCTCCGGGGTCCGGGTGCTGCATCGACTGCCATGGCCGCTGCGCCCGCTGGCCTACCGGCTGGGGTCCCGGCCGCTTGCGCGTCGTGCCGAGGTGCTGGGGACGTTCGCGGTCACCTCCCTCGGCCACCGTCCGGTGGACGGTTTCCACTCGGTCGGCGGCACCACCGTCACGCTCGGGATCGGCCGCGTGCTGGAGCGGCCCGTCGTCCGCGACGGGGCGGTCGCCATCGCGCCGATCATGCGGCTCAACCTGGCCTTCGACCACCGCGTGATCGACGGTGCCGAGGCCGCGGACCTGCTGGCCGACGTCAAGGACGGCCTGGAGGGCTTCGCCGAGCACCTCCCGGCCCTGTCGGGAGAGGGCGCCGATGAACGACGTTGAGGAACTGAAGACCTTCGCCGCCGTGCACGCCCGCACCCAGCGGATGTCGCCGCGGCATTGCGCGGAGATCCTGCGCCGGATCACCGGCGACGAGGAAGGGGCGCGCGGCTCCTGGGCACGCGTCTGGTGCGAGGCCGCCGAGGAGTTCGAGCGCCGCGGGCGTCCGCTGGAGGCAGGCAGGCACTACGCCATGGCCCGGTTCCCCTATGTGGACGGCCCGGCCCGCGCGCACGCGCACAAGAAATGCGTGGAGATGTTCGGCGAATGGCGGCGCGGGCTCCGCGGGGTCGAGCGCCTCGACATCGAGGCCGCCGGCGGGCGATTCGGCTGCTACGCCGCCGGCCTGTCGTCCCGGAAACCGCTGCCGCTGCTGATCGTCACGGGGGGCATCGTCAGCGTGAAGGAGCAATGGGCGCCGACGCTTCGGCAGTCCGCCCGGCTCGGCATGGCGTGCGTGGTGACGGAGATGCCGGGCGTGGGGGAGAACGGCGTCCCGTACACCGCACGGGCGCACGAGATGCTGTCGGCGCTGATGGACGCGGTCGGCTCCCGGGCCGACACCGCCCGCACCTACGCGCTCGCGCTCAGCTTCAGCGGACACCTGGCACTGCGCTGCGCCGCCGAGGACTCGCGGCTGCGCGGCATCGCGACGACCGGTGCCCCGGTCGGCCCGTTCTTCACCGACGCGTCCTGGCGCCGCGGGGTCCCGCGCATCACCATGGACACGATCGCGCATCTCGCCGGGGTCGCACGCGCGGATCTGGACGGGATCCTGCCCGGGTACGCGTTGGATTCCGCCGAACTGGCGCGCGTCCGGGCGCCCGTCCGGTACGTCTCCAGCCTGCGCGACGAGATCATCCCGCGTGCGGACGTCGCCCGCCTCCGCGCGCACCTGCGCGACCTGAAGGTCCTGGAACTGGACGATGTGCACGCTTCGCCGCACCATCTGGCCGAGTCGAGCCTGTGGACGGCGCGGTCGCTGCTGGAGATGAGAGGCCGGGGCGGCGTCCAGGCCGCGCTCCTCGGCGGGGTGCTGGCCGCGTTGCGGGCCCGTCGCGGCCTGACCGCCCTCCGGAGCCGCTGATCCGTCAGGCCGGCACGACGGTCAGCGGCAGGCGCTTGACCCCGAAGAAGTTCTGCGGGTGGTGCTCCAGTGCCGCACCGGGCGTGACCCGGATGTCCGAGTAGCGGTCCAGCAGGAGGTTCAGGGCGATCTCCCCCTCCAGGCGGGCCAGTTGCGCGCCCAGGCAGTAGTGGATTCCCTTGCCGAAGGCGATGTGGGGGTTCGGGCGGCGCCGCAGGTCGAACTCGTCGGGGCGGGCGAACTGCCGCTCGTCCCGGTTGGCGGAGGCCAGCCATGCCTTGACCAGCGAGCGCGGGGGGATCGTCGCCCCCGCGATCTCGACGGCGCCGCGGGTGTAGCGGGGGATCATCAGGATCGGGGGCCGGTACCGCAGCGTCTCGTCGAACGCCGCGGGGACCAGCGACCGGTCGGCGCGCACCTCGGCCGCGACGCCCGGGTGCCGGTCCAGGCACTCCACCGTGTTGGTGATCATCATGGTGGTGGTGATGAGCGCGGCCTCCAGCAGTACGCGGCCGAAGTTCATCGCCTCCCGATCGGTCAGCCGGTGCCCGTCCACGTCTGCCGTCACCAGCCGGCTCAGCAGGTCCCCGGCCGGTTCGGCGCGCCGCCGCCGGCAGTGCTCCAGCAGGTAGGCGTTCACCTCGCCGGACCCGGCCCCGACCCGCTTCATCGCGTCGGGGTCGGTGACCGGGTCCAGGACGAGGGCGGCCACCATCCGCGCGGCCCACATCTCGAACCGGGCGCGGTCGGACGTGGGGATGCCGAGGATCTCGGCGATGACGGTGATGGGCAGCGGCAGCGCCAGGTCCCGCACCAGCTCCAGTTCCGTGCGTCCCGCGGCCGCGTCCAGCAGCTCCACCGCGGTGCGGCGCACGCGCGGCTCCAGCTCGGCCACCGCCTTCGGGGTGAAGATCCTGCTGATCACGCGCCGCACCTTCTGGTGTTCGGGCGGGTCCAGCCACAGCATGCTGCCTCGGAACCGGGCCGTGCCCGGCAGCACCGGGGCCGGGTCGCTGGAGAACACGGCGTGGTCGGACACGACCCGCTGCACGTCGGCGTAGCGCAGCACGTGCCAGATGCCGTCCGGATCGCGCGCCACAGGCCGCTCGTCGCGCATCCGGCGCGCCCAGCCGAACAAGTCCGCACCCCCGTCCGACAGCCGGGGCGGTGCGACGGGCAAGGTCCGCGGGTCGGTGGTCACTGTGCCTCCTCACGGGCCGGCGCCGGACGCCGGCGACCACGGGACGGGTGGTCCTAGGCGGGCAGGTGGGCGGTCACGACGAGGTAGCCCCCGTAGCCGCCTTGGGCGACGATCTCGTCCCGGAAGGGCAGCACGTCGCGCTGCGCCTGCATGACCCGGGCCAGGTCAGGCGGGAACTCGGGGTCCTCGTCCAGGCCGGCGCGCATGCGCTCCATCAAGTGCGCCTGGGTCTTCTGGATGTTGACGCTGACATCGACGACCTCGTCGAGTTCCAGGCCCGCGCCGCGGACCAGCGGAGGGTAGTCCTCGATCGGGATGAGCGGCGAGCCGCCCATCCAGGCATCGAACACGGCGCGCGCGGCCCGCTCCGCCTCGGGGGACAGGGTCGCCTTGCGAAACGCCTCGCAGAAGGCGAGCCGGCCCCCCGGCCTCAGCACCCGCGCGATCTCGGCGAGCACCCGGGCCCGGTCGGGCATGTGCCCCATGGATTCCAGCGCGAGCACCGCGTCGAAGGAGTCCGTCGGAAACGGCGGGGCCATCGCGTCGGCGACCTCGAACCGGACCCGTTCGGCGAGCCCGGCCGCCGCCGCGCGCGCGGTGGCCGTCCGCACGTCCTCGGCGCTGACCGAGATGCCGATCACCTCGGCGCCGGTCGTCCGGGCCACCCGGATGGCGGGCTCGCCGGTACCGCATCCGAGGTCGAGGATCCGTCCCCCCGCCACGCCGAGCTTCTCGGCCATCAGGTCGGTGAAGCGCTCGGACGCCTCCTCCAGGCTGCTGTCGTCGTCGGGCCCGGTCCAGTAGCCGTAGTGCATGGCGCCGCCGAAGAAGCGGGTGAGGTGGCGTCCGGTCCGGTCGTAGAAGTGGCCGATCTCGCCCGGCGAGGGGAAGGCGGTGCTCGTCGTCTCTCCAGAGGCCATGGTGTCTCCATTGGGTCGCGGCGGGTTGCCGGTGGCGGGTGGTCAGTCGAGGTTGCGGCCGAGTTCCTTGTCGATGAAGTCCATGACCTCGTCGGCCGTGGTGGCCGCCTGCACTCCGGCGCCGTCCGGGGTCCCGGCGGTCCCGGCGTCCCTGGCCCAGCGGCCCAGCAGCGACTGCATCCGCAGCATCACGCGGGCGCGGTCGCCGTCCGGCAGGCCGGCCACGGACTCCTCCAGCCGGTCCAGGTCGCCGAAGACCGTCTCTGCCGGTTCGGGTTGCGGGCCGGTGAGCTGCTCGCGCACGTGGTCGGCGAGGGCGAGCGGGGTCGGGTAGTCGAACAGGACGGTCGCGGGCAGTTGCAGGCCGGTGGCGCCGTTCAACCGGTTGCGCAGCTCGATGCTGGTCAGAGAGTCGAACCCGAGCTCGTTGAACGGCCGGGCGGCGCCGACGCCGTCGGGGTCGGAATGCCCGAGGACGGTGGCGGCCTGCGCCTGTACCAGCTCCACGAGCCGCTGCCGCTGCTCGGGCTCGTCCAGCCCGTCCAACTGCGGCGCCACGGCCGTCCCGGCGTCGGGTCCGGCCGCGGCGGCCGGTCCCGCGTCCGGCAGGAGCCGGCGCAGCAGCGGCGAGGACGCCCCCGCGTTGCGCAGGGCGGCCAGGTCCAGACGGGCGGGCACCAGGTGGGCGTGCGGCAGGCCGAGCGCCATGTCGAGCATGTCCATCCCGTCCTCGGTGGAGATCGGGAGGGTGCCCGAGCGCGCCACCCGGGCCCGGTCCTGCCGGCCGAGCCCGCCGGTCATCCCCGTCTCCACCTCCCACAGCCCCCACGCGAGGCTGACCGCGGCCAAGCCCCGGGCGCGCCGGTACTGCGCCAGGGCGTCGAGGAAGGCGTTGGCGGCGGCATAGTTCCCTTGGCCGAGGCCGCCGAGGCTGCCCGCCGACGAGGAGAACATCACGAGGGCCGCGCCGGTGTCCTCGGTGAGCCTGTGCAGGTTCCATGCGGCCGTCACCTTCGGCGCGAACACCTCGTCGATGTGCAGGCCGCTCTGCGAGGTGAGCACGGCGTCGTCGAGGACGCCCGCGGCGTGCACGACCGCCGTGAGAGGAGGGTCGGCGGGCAGGTCCGCCACGAGCCGCCCCAGCGCGTCCGCGTCGGAGACGTCGCAGGACTCGATTCGGGGGTGCGCGCCCAGCTCGGTCAGCCGGGCGGCGAGGCCGTCGGCGCCCGGGGCGCCGGGACCACGGCGGCTGACCAGAACCAGGTCCCGGACGCCGTGCCGGGCCGCGAGGTGCTCCGCCACCAGACCGCCGAGGGTGCCGGTGCCGCCGGTCACCAGGACGGTCCCGCGGCCGTAGGGGGCGGGAGGCGCGTCCGCCGCGGCGCCGGTCGCCGTCCGCACCAGACGGGGCGCGCGGGCCGTGCCGGCGCGGAGCGCGAGCTGGGGTTCGTCCAGGGCGAGAGCGGTGGGCACCGCGTGCAGGGAGGCCGCGTGCCCGTCGAGGTCGATCAGCCCGAACCGTCCCGGGTGCTCGGCCCCGGCGGTGCGGACCAGGCCCCACAGCGTGCTGTGCGGGAGGTCGGTCACGGACTCTCCGGGTACCGCGGACACCGTCCCGGACGTGACGAAGGTGAGGCGCCCCTCGCCGCCGTCGGCGATCCGGCGCTGCATCGCCGACAGGGCACGATAGGCGGCGGCATGGGCGAGCGCCGCCGCGTCCTCGTTCTCCGGAGAGGTGACGGGGACAGAGGTGACGGGTACCAGGACATGGCCCTCGTTGTCGGAGCCGGGCAGCCCCAGGTCGTCGAGGTCCTCGACGGAGTCGCAGGGCAGGCCGGTCTCACGCAGGGCGTCCAGGACCGCAGCCGCGAGAGCGGGGGAGTGGCCGGTGACCACGGTGCACCGCCCGGCGGGCGGGGCGTCCGGCAGCGGCACCGGGTCCCACTCCAGGTGGAACAGGGCGTTGTGGTGGCGGCCGGCGGCCACGACGGCCGGGTCGAGGGGCCGCGACACCAGGCCGCCGACGGTGAGCAGCGGGGTCCCGTCCTCGGTGGTGATCCGGATCGTCACCGGGCCACCGTCCTCGGCCGACAGCACCACCCGCGCCGCCGCCCCGTCCGCCGGGTGCGGAAGACCCGCGTGGACCACGACGTCGGTCCACGCGAACGGCACTCGCACGGACTCGCCGGGCTCCGCGTTCTCGCCGGTCTCGCCGCCGGTCTCGCCGCCGGTCGCGCCGGCGAGCATCAGCGGATGCAGGGCCGCGTCCAGGAAGGCCGGGTGCACCGTGTGGCCGGAGGCGTCGAGCCCTGCGGGCGGCCGGAGTTCGCCGTACAGGGTGCCCGAGGCGGTGTCGCGCCACGCGGCGGTGAGCGCCTGGAAGCGCGGGCCGTAGGTGATCCCCTCCTCCTCCAATCGGCTGTAGAGGTTCTCGGTGGGGAGCGGTTCGGCCTCGGGCGGCGGCCACGGCGCACCGGGACCGGCATCGGCTGCCCCGGCGCCGGCGGTCCCGGAGTCCGCCGTCAGCTCCCCGGTCGCATGGGTGGTCCACGGTTCGCCGGGTGCCGCCGGCTCCGGACGGGCGTGGATGCCGAACCCGCGCCGCCCCCGCTCGTCCGGCGCCTGGATCGAGACCTGGATCTCCATGGCGCCGTCGGAGGGCAGGCGAAGTGGCGCGACGATGGTCAACTCGTGCACGGCGGGCAGGCCGACGTGACGGCCGGCATGCAGCGCCAGGTCGGCGAATGCCGCGCCCGGCAGGAGGACGGCGCCGCCCACGGTGTGCTCGGCCAGCCACGGGTGCGCGGCGGCATCGAGGCGTCCGGTGAGCAGCGGCGCGTCTCGGTCGGCGGGCGTGACGGCGGCGGTGAGCAGCGGGTGGCCCGTGGACGCGAGCCCGGTGCCGGTGAGCGCGGCGCGCGCCGGCCGGCGCTCCAGCCAGTAGCGGCGGTGCTGGAAGGCGTAGGTCGGCAGCGGCACCGTCGCGCCGTCCGGCACTAGCGCGGCCCAATCGGCGGTGTGCCCGCGGACGTGCAGGTGCGCGAGGGCGGTGAGGACCGCGTGCACCTCGGGCTGGCCGTCGCGCAGTGTCGGAACCGCCGCGGCCGCGGCGCCGTCGGGCAGTTCGCCGAGGACGCCGCGCGCGGCCGTGGTCAAGGCCGGGTGCGGTCCGATTTCGAGGTAGGC
>NZ_JBEUPD010000069.1:0-15327 GCF_040492135.1 Actinomadura sp. NPDC000600 | reverse complement strand
CGCCCCGTGCCCGCCCGGCCCGCGGCCTGGCCTGGCCCATGCCCGTTCGGGCCGTGCCCGTTCAGGCCGTGCCGGCGGACGTGCGGCGCAGCGCGGCGGCGATCCCGGCCGCGGCGGCGCCCGGATCGGGGGCGGCGGTGATGGGGCGGCCGATGACCAGCAGGTCGGCGCCGGCGGCGAGGGCGTCCTCGGGGGTGGCGACGCGGGCCTGGTCCTGGTTGCCGGAGCCCGCGGGGCGGACACCGGGCGTGATGAGCGTGATGTCCGGCCCGACCTCGGCGCGGACGGCGGCGGCCTCCTGGGGGGAGCACACGAGCGCCTGGGCGCCCGCCTCGACGGCGAGGACGGCGAGCCGGCGGACGGCGTCCGGGGCGGGCCCCGCGAGGCCGAGGGCGGCGAGATCGGCGTCCCCGAGCGACGTCAGGACCGTGACCGCGGCGATCTTGGTGGCGGGGACGGCCTCCACCGCCTCGCGGATCATCGCGGGCCCTCCGGCGGCGTGCACGGTCAGGTAGGCCGGCTTGAGGCGCGCCACGGCGCGGGCGGCGCCCCGGACGGTGGCGGGGATGTCGTGCAGCTTGAGGTCGAGGAAGACCTGGACGCGGCTGGCGCCCCGGACGCTGGCGACGACGTCCGGCCCGTACCGCAGGTACAGCTCCAGGCCGACCTTGACGGTGGAGACGTGCGGCGTGACCAGGGTGGCCCAGCGCGCGGCCGTCTCCAGGTCGGGCGCGTCCAGCGCGACGGCGATGGGGGCGGTCACAGCTTCTCCTTCTCGGGCTCTTGCGGGCGCACCTGGGGCGGGACGTACCCGGCGGGCTTGTGCGCGAGGCCGACGGCGTCGGCGAGGCGGGCGATGCGGCGGGCCGCGAGCGCCTCCTCCAGCTCCCGCAGCACGCGGGGGCCGGCCGTGGGGTCGTGGAACAGGGCGGTGCCGACGGCGACGGCGGAGGCCCCGGCGAGGATGAACTCCAGCGCGTCCAGGCCGGTGGAGATGCCGCCGACCCCGATGACGGGGGTGCTGGGCAGCGCGGCGTGCACCTGGTAGACGCAGCGGACCGCGATGGGCCGCACGGCGGGCCCGGACAGGCCGCCGGACACGCCCGTGAGGGCCGGACGCAGCGTCTGCGGGTCGATCGCCATGGCCTCCATGGTGTTGATCAGGGTGAGGCCGTCGGCGCCCGCGTCGACGCAGGCGAGCGCGATCGTGACGATGTCGGTCACGTCGGGGGCGAGCTTGGCGAAGATCGGGACGCCGGGCCGGGCGTGCGCGCGCACGGCCCGCACGACGGACGCGGCGGCGGCCGGGTGCCAGCCGAACATGCGGCCGCGGTCCTCGACGTTGGGGCAGGCGACGTTGACCTCGATCGCGGCGACGCCCGGGACGTTGCGGAGGCGGCGCGCGAGGTCGCCGTACTCCTCGACGCTGTTGCCCGCGACGGACACGATCGTGCGGACCTCCTGCTCGATGAGCCAGGGCAGGTCGCGCTCCAGGAACGTCTCCAGCCCGGGGCCTGGCAGGCCCATCGCGGTCAGGAGGCCGCTCGGGGTCTCGGTCACCCGGGGCGTGGGGCGCCCCGCGCGCGGTTGCGCCATGACCGACGTCGTGACGAAGGCGCCGAGGCGGGTGAGGTCGAAGAACTGGGCGAGCTCCCGTCCCGTCCCGCCGCACCCGGAGGCCGTCAGGACGGGATTGGGGAGCTCCAGAGGCCCGAGTGCGGTCGTGACCCGGTCGCTCACTGGGAGCCCCCTTCAGAGACGCTCAGGACGCGCGGCGCGCCGAGCGCGTCGAACGGGATGGTGCCGAGGTCGCCCCAGCGGACGCGGTCGCCGCGCAGGACGGGCCCGTCCGCGCAGGCGCGGATCATGCGGGTCACGCCGTCCTCGCCGTGGACGGGGAGCATGCACGTCATGCACACGCCGATGCCGCACGCGCCCGTCTGCTGGAGGAACTCCTCGACCGACACCTGCGAGGGCAGCCCGAAGGCGCCGGCGATCTGGGTGACCGAGCGGAGCAGGGACGTAGGGCCGCAGCCGTAGACGACGTCCGCGCCCGTCTCCTCGATGACCCGGGGCAGGACGTCGCGGACGGCGCCCTTCTCCCCCATCGACCCGTCCTCGGTGACGACGGCGGAGCTGTCGCCGATGCGCTGCGCCATCCGGGAGCCGAACACCTGCCGGGCGGAGGCGCCGGCGAGCACGAAGTGCACCTGGCAGCCGCGCCGCAGCAGCGTGTCGGCCAGCGCGAACACGGCCGCGCCGCCGGGCCCGCCGGCGACGAGCAGGCAGGTGACCGGGTCGCGGGGCAGCCGGAACGGGCGGCCGAGCGGGCCGACGAGGTCGAGCTGGTCGCGGGAGCGGCGGCCGGCGAGCCAGGCGGTGCCGGGCTCGGTGTCGGCGAACACCAGCTCGACGGTGCCGCCGTAGTCGGACTTGACCTCGTGGACCCCGAAGCACCGGCGGACCAGGCGGGAGGTGTGCTCGCCGCCCACCGCGAGCGCCACGAACTGGCCGGGCCTGAAGCGCTCGGCGATGGCCGGGGCCACCAGCGTCATCGCGCGGTAGTCCTGCACCTGGCGGACCGTCAGGACCGTCGCCGAGGTCTGCACCGGCGTGTCGGACACCCGTCTCCCTCTCCTCGTCGCGTACTCCGGGCGGGCCGGGCGCACGGCATGCGCCCGGCCCGCCCGGTCACTCTCAGCCGGGCGTCACAGTGCCTTGCCCGTCCGGGTCCGGCGCGCCGGCGCGGCCGTGCGCGCCGCTCAGCCGCTCGGCGTGCTCCTGGAGGGAGCGGACGCCGACCTGGCCGCCGGTGACGGCCTCGATGCCCTGCACGGCCGCCGCGAGCCCCTGGACCGTCGTCACGCACGGTACGCCCCGCAGCACGGCCGCGGTACGGATCTCGTAGCCGTCGAGCCGCGGCCCGGACTGGCCGGGGCTGCCGAAGGGAGTGTTGACGATGAGGTCGACCTCGCCGTCCAGGACGCGCCGCACGATCGTGGGCTCGCCGGACGGGCCCGGACCCTCGCTGTGCTTGCGCACGATCTTGGCACGCACGCCGTTGCGGCGCAGGACCTCCGCGGTCCCTTCCGTGGCAAGAATCTCAAAGCCCAGGTCAGCCAGCCGCTTCACCGGGAACACCATGTGCCGTTTGTCGCGGTTCGCCACGGACACGAACGCGCGCCCCTTGGTCGGCAGCGACCCGTAGGCGGCCTGCTGCGACTTGGCGAACGCGGTGCCGAACACCTCGTCGATGCCCATGACCTCGCCGGTGGAGCGCATCTCGGGGCCGAGGACGATGTCGACGCCCTGCCCGTGCTCGTTGCGGAACCGGTCGAAGGGCAGGACGGCCTCCTTCACCGCGATCGGCGCGTCCAGCGGCAGGGACCCGCCGTCGCCGGCCTCCGGCAGCATGCCCTCGGCGCGCAGCTCGGCGATGGTGGCGCCCATCATCACGCGGGCCGCCGCCTTGGCGAGCGGCACGGCGGTCGCCTTGGAGACGAACGGCACCGTGCGGGAGGCCCGCGGGTTCGCCTCCAGCACGTACAGGACGCCCGCCGACAGCGCGTACTGGACGTTCATCAGCCCCCGCACGCCGACGCCGCGCGCGAGCGCCTCCGTCGACTCGCGGATGCGGCGGATGTCGTCGTGCCCCAGCGTGATGGGCGGCAGGGCGCACGCCGAGTCGCCGGAGTGGATGCCGGCCTCCTCGATGTGCTCCATGACACCGCCGAGGTAAAGCTCCTCGCCGTCGAACAGGGCGTCCACGTCGATCTCGATGGCCTCGTCCAGGAAGCGGTCGACCAGGACGGGGTGCTCGGGGCTCGCCTCCGTGGCCCGCGCCATGTACGACTCCAGCGTGGCGTCGTCGTACACGATCTCCATGCCGCGCCCGCCCAGCACGTAGGACGGGCGGACCAGCACGGGGTAGCCGATCTCGGCGGCGATCTCCAGAGCCTCCTCGTAGGACGTGGCCGTGCCGTGCTTGGGCGCGAGCAGGCCCGCCCTGTGCAGGACGCGCCCGAACGCCCCCCGCTCCTCGGCGAGGTGGATGCTCTCCGGCGAGGTGCCCACGATCGGCACGCCGGCGTCCTTCAGCTTCTGGGCGAGCCCGAGGGGGGTCTGCCCGCCGAGCTGGACGATGACGCCCGCGACCTCGCCGGACTGCTGCTCGGCGTAGACGACCTCGAGGACGTCCTCCAGCGTGAGCGGCTCGAAGTAGAGCCGGTCGGAGGTGTCGTAGTCGGTGGAGACCGTCTCGGGGTTGCAGTTGACCATCACGGTCTCGTAGCCGGCCTCGGCCAGCGTGAACGACGCGTGGACGCAGGAGTAGTCGAACTCGACGCCCTGGCCGATGCGGTTGGGCCCGCTGCCCAGGATGATGACCTTCGGCTTCGCCCCCGGCGGTACCTCGGTCTCCTCGTCGTAGGCGGAGTAGAGGTAGGGGGTCTGCGCCTCGAACTCGGCGGCGCAGGTGTCGACGGTCAGGTAGACCGGGCGGATGCCGAGCGCGTGCCGCAGCTCGCGCACGACCTCTTCGGAGAGGTTGCGCAGCTCGCCGATCTGCGCGTCGGAGAAGCCGTGCCGCTTGGCGCGCAGCAGCTTGTCCTTGGTGAGCGCGTCGTCGGCGGTGCGGATCTCCTCCGCGACCTCGTTGATGGCGGCGATCTGGTCCAGGAACCAGGGGTCGATGCCGGTGGCTTCGTACACCTCCTCGATGGAGGCGCCGGCCCAGAGCGCGCGCTGGACGTCCCGGAGCCGCCCGTCGTGGGGGCGCCCGGCCGACTCGACCAGCGCGGCGGCGTCGGCCTCCCCCGCCCAGCTGAACGAGGTGCCCTTCTGCTCCAGCGACCGCAGGGCCTTCTGCAGGGCCTCGGTGAAGCACCGCCCGATGGCCATGGCCTCGCCCACGGACTTCATGTGCGTGGTGAGCGTGCCGTCGGCGCCGGGGAACTTCTCGAACGCGAACCGGGGCACCTTCACCACGACGTAGTCGAGCGTCGGCTCGAACGACGCGGGCGTCTCCCGGGTGATGTCGTTCGGGATCTCGTCCAGGGTGTAGCCGATGGCCAGCTTCGCCGCGATCTTGGCGATGGGGAAGCCGGTGGCCTTGGACGCCAGGGCCGAGGACCGCGACACCCGCGGGTTCATCTCGATGACGATCATGCGGCCGGTGCCGGGGTGCACGGCGAACTGGATGTTGCACCCGCCGGTGTCGACGCCGACCTCGCGGATCACCGCGATCGCGACGTCGCGCATGTTCTGGTACTCGCGGTCGGTCAGCGTGAGCGCGGGAGCGACCGTGATCGAGTCGCCGGTGTGCACGCCCATCGGGTCGAGGTTCTCGATCGAGCACACGATCACCACGTTGTCGTGGCGGTCGCGCATGACCTCCAGCTCGTACTCCTTCCAGCCGAGGATCGACTCCTCCAGGAGCACCTCGCCGGTCGGGGACGCGTCGAGCCCGGCGCCCGCGATGCGGCGCAGGTCGGCCTCGTCGTGGGCGAAGCCGGAGCCCCGGCCGCCCATCGTGAAGGACGGCCGGACGACGACGGGGTAGCCGAGCTCGCCCGCCGCGGCCAGGCAGTCGGCCATCGAGTGGCAGATGACCGACCGGGCCGACTCGGCGTTCAGGCCCTGCTCCCGGGCGACCTTGGCGACGACCTCCTTGAACCGCTCCCGGTTCTCGCCGGCCTGGATCGCGTCCACGTCGGCGCCGATCAGCTCGACCCCGTACTTGGCGAGGACGCCGCCCTCGTAGAGCGCGATGGCGGTGTTCAGGGCCGTCTGGCCGCCGAGGGTCGGCAGCAGCGCGTCCGGCCGCTCCTTGGCGATGATCTTCTCGACGACCTCGGGGGTGATCGGCTCGACGTAGGTCGCGTCGGCGAACTCGGGGTCGGTCATGATCGTGGCCGGGTTGCTGTTCACCAGCGTCACCCGCAGGCCCTCGGCCTTCAGCACCCGGCACGCCTGGGTGCCGGAGTAGTCGAACTCGCACGCCTGTCCGATGACGATCGGCCCGGAGCCGATGACCAGGACGGAGTTCAGGTCTTCGCGGCGCGGCATTACTTCGACGCCTCCATCAGGTCGCAGAAACGGTCGAAGAGCCCGGACGCGTCGTGCGGACCTGCCGCTGCCTCCGGGTGGTACTGCACGCTGAACGCCGGGCGCTCCAGCAGCCTCAGCCCCTCGACGCACCCGTCGTTGAGGTTGACGTGGCTGACCTCGCCGGGTCCGTAGGGGGTGTCGAACGGCCCGCCGACGGGGGCGTCCACCGCGAACCCGTGGTTGTGCGCCGACACGTCGACCTTGCCGGTCGTCCGGTCCTGGACGGGCTGGTTGATGCCCCGGTGGCCGAACCTCAGCTTGTAGGTGCCGAGGCCGAGCGCGCGGCCGAAGATCTGGTTGCCGAAGCAGATCCCGAAGAACGGCGTCCCGGTGTCGAGGACGCCCTTCAGCGCCTCCACGGCGTAGCCCGCGGCGGCCGGGTCGCCCGGGCCGTTGGAGAAGAACACGCCGTCGGGGGCGAGGGCGAGGATGTCCGCGGCCGTGCTGGTCGCCGGCAGGACGTGCACCTCGCAGCCCCGCTCGGACATCCGGTACGGCGTCATCGACTTGATGCCGAGGTCGACGGCCGCGACCGTGTAGCGCTTCTCGCCCCGCGCCGGGACGACGTAGGGCTCCGTGGTGGAGACGTCCCGGGCCAGGTCGGCGCCCTCCATCGAGGGGCTCTGCCGGACGCGCTCGACGAGGGCGTCCTCGCCGCCGGCGGCGGCGGCGCCGCTGAAGATGCCGGCGCGCATCGCGCCCCTGTCGCGCAGGTGCCGCGTCAGCGCCCGCGTGCCGGGCATGGCGATGCCCACGACCCCCTGCTCGCGCAGCGCGGAGCCGAGCGAGCCGGTGGCGCGCCAGTTGGACGCCACCCGGGCGGGCTCGCGCACCACGTAGCCGGCCACCTGGATGCGGCGGGACTCGGGGTCTTCGGCGTTGACGCCGGTGTTGCCGATGTGGGGGGAGGTCATCGCCACGATCTGGCGCGCGTACGAGGGGTCGGTGAGGGTCTCCTGGTAGCCGGTCATGCCGGTGTTGAAGACCATCTCGCCGAAGGTCTCGCCTTCGGCCCCGTACGCGGCCCCGCGGAACACCCTGCCGTCTTCCAGAACGAGCAGAGCAGGGTTCATTGGAGCTTCCCTTCGAGGACGGTCGGCTTGCCGCGCAGGAACGTCGCGACGACCCGGCCGGGCAGCTCCAGCCCCGCGAACGGGGTGTTGCGGCTCTTGGAGGTCATCGCGGACGGGTCCACGGCGCGGCGCGGCGACGGGTCGTACAGCGTGATGTTGGCGGGCGAACCTGCCTCCAGCGGACGACCCTGTCCGGAAAGGCGGCCGATGCGGGCGGGGCGGACGGACATGCGGTCGGCGACCCCGGCCCAGTCGAGCAGGCCGGTCTCGACCATCGCCTCCTGGACGACCGGCAGCGCCGTCTCCAGGCCGATCATGCCCATGGCGGCCACGGCCCACTCGGTCTCCTTGGCCTCGACCGGGTGGGGGGCGTGGTCGGTGGCGACGCAGTCGATCGTCCCGTCGGCGAGGGCGTGCCGCAGCGCGGTGACGTCGTCGGCGGTGCGCAGCGGCGGGTTGACCTTGAAGATCGGGTCGTAGGACCCGGCCTTGGCGTCGTTCAGCAGCAGGTGGTGCGGGGTGACCTCGGCGGTCACCGGGCAGCCCTTGCTCTTGGCCCAGCGGATGATCTCCACCGAGCCGGCCGTGGAGACGTGGCACACGTGCAGCCGCGACCCGACGTGCTGGGCGAGCAGCACGTCCCGGGCGATGATCGCCTCCTCGGCGACGGCGGGCCAGCCGCGCAGGCCGAGCGCGGCGGACATCTCGCCCTCGTTCATCTGGGCGCCCTCGGTGAGGCGCGGCTCCTGGGCGTGCTGGGCGACGACGCCGTCGAACGCCTTCACGTACTCCAGGGCCCGGCGCATGATGACCGCGTCCGACACGCAGTGCCCGTCGTCGGAGAAGACCCGCACCTCGGCGGCGGAGTCGGCCATCGCGCCCAGCTCGGCGAGCTGCTCGCCGGCGATGCCGCGGGTGACGGCCCCGACCGGCTGGACGTCGCAGTACCCGGCCTCGCGCCCGAGGCGCCACACCTGCTCGACCACGCCGGCCGTGTCGGCGACGGGGTCGGTGTTGGCCATCGCGTGGACGGCGGTGTACCCGCCCATCGCGGCGGCCCGCGTCCCGGACTCGACGGTCTCGGCGTCCTCCCGGCCCGGCTCGCGCAGGTGGGTGTGCAGGTCCACGAGACCGGGCAGCGCGACCAGCCCCCCGGCCTCGACGACCTCGGCCCCGGCCTCGTCGAGCCCGGCCCCGACCGCGGCGATGGCGCCGTCGCGGACGAGGATGTCGGCGGCCTCTCCGCCGAGGATCCGGGCGCCCTTGATGATGTAGGTGCTCACTGGGGGACCTCCTGGCCGATGGCGGGCTCGGAGCCTCCGAGCAGCAGGTAGAGGACGGCCATGCGCGCGCTGACGCCGTTGGCGACCTGCTCGACGATCGTGGAGCGGACCGAGTCGGCGACCTCGGCGGCGATCTCGACGCCGCGGTTCATCGGCCCGGGGTGCATGACGATCGCGTGCTCGGGCAGCTCGGCCATGCGCTCGGCGTCCAGCCCGTAGCGGCGGCTGTACTCGCGCACGGTCGGGAAGTAGGCGGCGTTCATGCGCTCCTGCTGGACGCGCAGCATCATGATGACGTCGCTCTTGGGGATGACGGCGTCGAGGTCGTAGGAGACCGCGCACGGCCAGGTGTCGATCGCGACCGGCAGCAGCGTCGGCGGCGCGACCACGGTCACGTCGGCGCCGAGCGTGTCGAGCAGCAGGACGTTGGATCGTGCCACGCGGCTGTGGAGCACGTCGCCGACGATGGTGACCTTGCGGCCCTCCAGGTCGCCCAGGCGCTTGCGCATCGTGAACGCGTCCAGGAGCGCCTGCGTGGGGTGCTCGTGGGTGCCGTCCCCGGCGTTGACCACGCTGCCCTGCACCCATCCGGCCAGCCGGTGCGGCGCACCGGAGGCGTTGTGCCGGATGACGACGCCGTCCGCGCCCATCGCCTCCAGCGTGAGCGCCGTGTCCTTCAGGCTCTCGCCCTTGGACACGCTGGAGCCCTTGGCGGAGAAGTTGATCACGTCGGCGGACAGCCGCTTGGCCGCGGCCTCGAACGAGATGCGGGTGCGGGTCGAGTCCTCGAAGAACAGGTTGACGACCGTCCGGCCGCGCAGCGTCGGCAGCTTCTTGATGGAGCGGCCCGCGATCTGCGCGAGCTCCTCGGCCGTGTCGAGGACGAGCAGCGCGTCGTCGCGGCTGAGGTCGGCGGCGGAGATCAGATGGCGGTTCATTCGGCACCCCCCGTCGGGCCGAGCAGCACCGCGTCGCGCCCGTCGTTCTCGTCCAGCAGGACCTTCACGGTCTCGCGCATCGAGGTGGGCAGGTTCTTGCCCACGTAGTCGGCGCGGATCGGCAGCTGCCGGTGCCCGCGGTCGACCAGCACCGCCAGCTGGACGGCGCGGGGCCGGCCGAGGTCGTTCAGCGAGTCCAGCGCGGCGCGCACCGTCCGCCCGGAGAACAGCACGTCGTCGACGAGCACGACGACCCTGTCGTCGATCCCCTCGGGGGGCAGCTCCGTGCGGCCGAGGGCGCGCGCGGGACGCATGCGCAGGTCGTCCCGGTACATGGTCACGTCGAGCGAGCCCCAGGGCACCGGGCGGCCCTCGACCTCGCGCAGCGCCCCGGCGAGCCGCTCGGCCAGCGTCACGCCGCGGGTCTGGATGCCGAGCAGCAGGACGTCGTGGCCGCCCTTGGTCCGCTCGAGGATCTCGTGTGCGATGCGGGTCAGCGCGCGTCTGATGTCGGGACCCTCGAGAACGGCCTTGGGCCGGGGGTCACCGTCCGCCACGCGCTGCTCCTGCCTGGAGGCAGCATTCACCGCCGAAACCTCCTTCCCCGCCTCACGGGACGGGCCTTAAAGGACGTCGTGTCCCCCACACGTTAGCAGCCGGTCACGTTTGCCCCGCACCCCGGACCGGCCCGCGTCTTCGCAGGTGAGAGGGGTCACATTCGGGGGCATGCCGGACGGGGGCGCGGACGCGCGGCAGGGCCGCCGGAGCCCCGCGCGCACGGGGAGGAGGGGATCCGGACCGGCCGGATCGAGTCCTGCGGATTCGACCGCTTTTTTCCAATCAGCTTGACCTGGGGCCGTACCCGTTTTACCGTCACTGTCCGTAACCATCCCTGGAGACAGACTCTTGGAGCCCCCGGGCTTCGCGAATCTGTCTCCCCCCGGTGACAAGCCGGGGTCCGACGACGACGAAAGTGAGCCTGGGGGCCGCATAATGCCGTCTGAATACGCTAAGGCTCTCGGCGCGCGCCTGCGCGCCATCCGCACCCAGCAGGGCCTGTCCCTGCACGGCGTGGAGGAGAAGTCCCGCGGCCGCTGGAAGGCCGTCGTCGTGGGTTCGTACGAGCGGGGCGACCGCGCCGTCACCGTTCAGAAGCTGGCCGAGCTCGCCGATTTCTACGGCGTGCCGGTTTCCGAGTTGCTGCCCGGCGGAGCCGCGCCGAGCCCGCTCGGGCCTACACCCAAGCTCGTGATCGATCTAGAGCGGTTGCAGCAGCTTCCGAAAGACAAGGCCGGTCCTCTCGCCCGCTACGCCGCGACGATCCAGAGCCAGCGGGGCGACTACAACGGAAAGGTCCTGTCCATCCGCCAGGAGGACCTGCGTTCACTCGCGGTCATCTATGACAAGTCCCCGACCGAGCTCACCGAGGAGCTGATCGGCTGGGGCGTCCTCGACCCGGAGGCGCGGCGCGCCGTCGAGTCGTTCTGATCGACCCGCCTGTTCCACCGCTTCACCGCACGACCCGCTTCACCGCACGACCGTGACGGGGTCCGGCACCGCGCCGGGCCCCGTTCCGCGTCCGGGGCCCCTTCCGCGTCCGCGCCGTCCCGGACGCGGGACGAGCAGGGCCAGCGGGACGACGGCCGCCGCGACGGCGGCGCTCACCGCGAACCCGCTGGAGAACCCGCCCTCGCCGGGGACCGCCACCACGATGACCGCGCTGATCTGCGTCCCGAGGGACGCGCCGACCGTGCGGAGCAGCGTGTTGATGCCGGTGGCCACGCCGGTCTCCCCGGGCGGCACGGCGGCGACCACCAGGGTCGCCACGGCGGCGTAGGCGAAGCCCAGGCCGACGCCCCGCGCCAGGCCGCCCACGTAGAGGTGCCACATGGCGCCGTGCTCGACCGCCACGAACGCGTAGCCGAGGCCGGTCAGCGCCGCGCCGCCGAGCAGGACCGCGCGCGAGCCGACACGCCGGTCGAGAAGGCCCGCCGTCATGCCGGCGACGGTCATGCCGATGCTGGCGGGAAGCTGGAGCAGCGCCGCCTGCGTGGCCGTCCCTCCGAAGCCGTACCCGGTGTCCGCCGGGAGCTGGACGAGCAGGGGGAACAGCAGCCCGCCCGCCATGAGCGCGTAGCCGGACAGGAGCGAGGCGGCGTTCGCCGTCCACACGCCGCGCACCCGCATGAGGCGCAGGTCGATCAGGGGCTCGGGCACGCGGCCCTCCACCCAGAGCCACGCGCCTGCCGCAACGAGTGCGAGAGCGAGCAGGCCGAGCACGCCGGGGGACGTCCAGCCCCAGTCCATCCCCTGGGTGAGGGCGGTGAGCGCGGCCACCAGCCAGGCGGCGAAGAGGGCCGCGCCCCACCAGTCGACCCGCGCGGCGGCCGTGCGCGAGGCCCCGCGGCGGTCCGCGGCCGGGACGATCCACCAGGCGAGGACGATGCCGGGCACCAGGCCCGTGACCGGCACCCACAGCAGCCACCGCCAGCCGAGGAAGTCGATGATCGGCCCGGCCAGGCACCACGACACGGCGCCGCCGAGCCCCAGCATGGACGACATGAGCCCGACGGCCGGGGCCCGCCGGGCGGCCGGGACGATGTCCCGGATGATCGTGTACGCCAGCGGGAAGACGCCGCCGCCGATGCCGCCGAGGACCCGACCGGCCAGCATCACCGGGACCGTGCCGGCCAGGGCCGCGACGACCGTCCCCGCGGTCGCGACGGCGAGCACGGCGAGGAGCACCCGGCGCGGCCCGTACAGGTCGCCGAGCCGCCCGACCACCGGGGTGGCGACGGCCGCGGACAGCGTCATCGCGGTGAGCGCCCACGCCGCCCCCGCCGGGGTCGTGTGCAGGCCGTCCTGGATCTGCGGCAGGGCGGGCGTCACCACGGCCATCGACAGCGAGTACGCCATCACGCCGAGGAAGGCGAGCAGCGGGACCAGCCCGCGCACCTCCCGCCCCGCCACCGTGCCCTCCTTGGTTCGCCTCCCTAACAATCTCATACCGGGGCGAAACGCCTTCAAGCGCGGGGCGGGGCGGGCGGGGTGCGGTCAGTCCGCGGGCGCGCTCCAGGCCACGGGGAGGGCGGAGGGGCCGTTGATGACGTGGCCCGGCTTGCGGGTGATCTCGTCCGACGGCACCGCCAGGCGCAGGGACGGCAGCTCGCGGGTGAGCAGCGCGACGGCCGTCTCCACCTCCATGTGCCCGAGGTGCCGTCCGATGCAGTGGTGCGGCCCGTAGCCGAAGGACAGGTGCCGGTTCGGGGACCGGCCGAAGTCCATGCGGTGCGGGTCGGTGAAGACGCGGGGGTCGCAGTTGGCGGCGTCGTGGGACGGGATGACCAGGTCCCCGGGCAGGAGCCGCTCACCGCTCGGCAGCGTCACCTCGCGGGTGACCCGGCGCGGCAGGTCGTCCGCCGCGGTGGTGGAGAACAGGCGCTCCAGCTCGGTGACGGCCCCGGGGACGGCCTCGGGGTGGGCGGTGAGGTAGGCGTAGGCGGTCTCGTGGTCCTCGTAGGGGTGGGTGAGCAGGACGTGGATCTGCGTACCGATGCTGCTCGCGACGGTCTCCCAGCCGCCGAGCACGAGGGTCATCGGCAGCTTGACCTGCCGGTCGAACGGCAGGTCCGCGGCGCCGGCGGCGACCTGGGAGAGCAGGTCGCCGGACGGGTCGCGCCGCCGCTCCTCCACCAGGCCGCTCAGGTAGCCGACCATCGCCATCTGCGCCTCGGCCGCGTCGACGCGGGTCTGGGCGCTGGTGCCGAGGAACGCGTCGCCCCACGCGTGGAAGCGCAGCCGGTCCTCCTGCGGCAGCCCCATCATGTCGCAGATCAGGTCGAGCGAGAACGGCAGCGCGAAGGCGGTGACGAGGTCGGCGGGCTCCTCGCCGGCGAGCATCGTCCGCAGCTGGGCGGCGGCCCGCTCCCGCGCCGTGCGCCGCAGCCGCTCGGTGGCCTGCGGGGAGAACCAGTCCTTGACGGCGCCGCGGACGGCCGCGTGCCCGTCCAGGTCCAGGCCGAGCATCGTCCCCTCGAGGTCGACGGCGTCGGCGTCGAGGGCCGCCTCGCGGGAGAAGACCTCCTGGTTGCGCAGCACCTGCTCGACGTCGTGGTAGCGGGTGACGAGCTTGGCGGTGGTCCCGTCGTGGCGCCGCACCTCGGCGACGCCGGTGCCGGTCTCGCGTATCTCGTGGTACCGGGCGTTCTTGTGCAGTCCCGGACGGTTGACGCCGTCGGCGTCGCTGTCGAGCGGGTGCGGGATGTGGGCGGGCGCGGACTGCTCCGGGGCGGCCTCGAGGGCCATCGGGCGGATCCCTTCGTCGTTCGGACGCGACGGGGCACGCCGGCCCGACCTTCACGGCAGGCCAAACGAAACCCACTTTTCGGAATGCCTACGGGAAGGATTTCCACGCCCGCGGTGATCACAAACCCATGATCGTCCCGTTGGCTCGCAGCGCCTCGACGCGCTCGGGGGGCAGGGCCAGGACGTCCCGGAGCACCTCCTCCGTGTGCTCGCCGAGGGTCGGGGCCGGGACCGGCGGCAGGGAGGCCTCGCCGAGCCGCACCGGTGAGCCCGGCGCCAGGTGCGGGCCCACGCCGGGCTGGTCGAGCGGCGCCATGAGCGGCTCGTCCCGCAGCCCGGCGGCCACCTCCGCGAAGTCGCGGTAGCGGGACCACAGGACGGACGTGCCCTTCAGCCCGGCCGCGACCTGCTCGCAGGTACGGGACGCGAACCACGACGCGAGCACGCCGCCGAGCGCCTCGCGGTGGCCGTAGCGGTCGCCGGCGCGGCGGAAGTCGGCGCCGAGGGCGCGTTCGAGGGCCTCGACCACCTCGCCGAGGCCGGTGGCCTCCACCAGGTCGCGCCAGTGCCGGGCGGTGAGGACCGCGACCATGACCCGTCCGTCCGCCGTGGCGAAGTCGCGCCCGAAGTCGCCGAAGAGGCGGTTGCCCAGGCGCGGCCTGGCGGCTCCGAGCTGGGCCTCCGCGAGGTACCCGAGGTTGCCCGCGGTGGCCAGGGCGACGTCCTGCAGCGCGACCTGGATCCGCCGGCCCTCGCCGGTGCGCAGCCGGTGCCGCTCCGCCGCGAGCAGCCCGACGGCCATGTAGAGGCCGCACGCGACGTCCCAGGCGGGCAGCGCGTGGTTGACGGGGGCCTCCCGGTCGGGGGGTCCCGTGATCGTCGGGAACCCCATGGCGGCGTTCACCGTGTAGTCGACGGCGTTGCCGCCCTCCCGCGTCCCCTGGAGCCGGACGTGGATCAGGTCGGGCCGGGCGGCCTTCAGCTCCTCGTAGCCCAGCCCCGGCCGCGGCGGCGCGTTGGTGAGGAGGATGCCGCCGTCCGCCACGAGCCCGGCGACGAGGCCGCGCCCCTCGGGCGAGCGCAGGTCGACGGCGACCGAGCGCTTGCCCTTGTTCAGCCCGGCCCAGTACAGGCTCCGCCCGGACGGCGCGAGCGGCCACCGGTCGATGTCGGGCCCGCCGCCGATCTGGTCGACGCGGATGACGTCCGCGCCGAGCTGCGCCAGGGTCATCCCGCCCAGCGGCGTGGCGACGAAGCTGGACAGCTCGATGACGCGCATCCCGTCCAGCGGCAGCTCGGTCGGCTCTGCTGGATCAGACGGCGGTGGCAGGTCGGTCATCGGCCATGTCTACCAACGCCCCGCCCCGCGCCGGGAGCCGGGGTGAGCCACCCCGCGGGACGCGCAGGACCGCCTCGGGGGCGCAGGGAGACGCGCCGCCGGGCGGAAACGGGACAGCGCCACGGGGCGAGGTGAGACGGGCGGTTGGGATCGCGCCGGCGGGGCCGGCTCGGGGGGTGGCGGTCCCGCCGGCGCGATCGGTCCGAAGACCCGAGGCGGCCGGCCGACGAGTTGCAGCGCCGGCACCCGGAGGTCCGGGTGGACGCCACGGTGCTCTACGT